>REES01000024.1 GCA_007694935.1 Rhodospirillales bacterium | reverse complement strand
TCAGGCCGCCCCTGTCACCACATTTCGTGCCACCGGACGCTCGGGGATGAGCCTCCACTATGGAAATTGAAGCTATGGCCGAGTAAGTAACGTCACTCAGCCTTCGGCAAATCCGGCGCGGTTCACTGCCTGTTGCTGCAGAAATGGCCTGGTGACGGAGCCATTCACGAGAGGGGCATATGCTGACGAGCACCAAGACCGCCTTGGCCCTGCTCGCCGTGCTGGCGGTTGCCGGCTGCGAGAGCTTCGGCCGCGGCGTCACGCAGGCCGTTCTGGAGAGGGCCGGCGAGCCGGCCGAGGATTCCCGCGCCTGCGAGGTCGAGGGCCAGCCCTTCGCGGGTATCGAGCCTTATCTCAGGCGGCAGGACGCGCTGCCGCCGACCGTGCCGGGCGACAGCGAGCGGCCCGAGGTCAAGGTGCTCTACGTGCACGGCATCGGCACTCATATGCCCGGCCACGCCACGGCGCTTCGGCAGAACCTCGCGACAGCACTGGGGCTGGAGGTGCGGGCACCGCGCACCAAGCGGATCGTCATCAGCCACCCGCGCTTTCCGGGCCAAGCCCTCGGCGAAATCAATGTCAGCCGGCTCACGGATGCCGAGCGGCGCCGCAATCTCCTGTTTTACGAGCTGACCTGGTCGCCGATCACCCAACCGGAGAAGGACCTGCTCGCCTTCGACAAGGACCAGGAATTGGTGCTGCGGCGGGCCTCCGTGAACCAGGCGATGCGCACCTTCGTCAACGACATCGCACCCGATCCTTTGGCCTATGCGGGCGCAAAGCGCGCGCCCATCCTGACCGCGGTGACCCAGTCGATCTGTTGGATGGGCTCGCGCGGCTGGAGCGAACTGCCGGAGCTGACCGAGGGCACTTCCTGTGGGCCGCAGCTGTCCGGCTTCGGCAGCCGGCTGGACCGGGACGACTGGGCTATCGTCACCCACAGTCTCGGCAGCCGGGTGACGCTCGACGCGCTCCAGGGGACGGCCGATCTGCCGATTCAGACCGATCCCGGCCTCAAGACCTTCGCCGACGCGCTCGCCAGGCGCGAGATCCAGGTGTTCATGCTGTCCAACCAGCTGCCTCTGCTCGAGGCGGGGCGCGAGCGCCAGCAGGTGGTCGGCCAGCTCGCGGCCTATTGCGGGCCCCATCCCAGCCGGCCCGGCCGCTTCCTGGAGAAGACCCAGATCGTCGCCTTCTCCGACCCGAATGACCTGTTGAGCTATCCCGTGCCGGAGCAGTTCGCCGAGCGCCACATCGATTCAAGGCTCTGCCCGAGCGTCAGCAACATCACTATCAATGTTGCGTCGGTGAACTCGTTTCTCGGGCTCGGCCAGGTCGCCAACCCGCTCAGCGCCCATTCCGGCTATGGGACCGACGAGCGCGTGGGCGCCCTGCTGGCGCGGGGGGCGGGCAATCCGAACGTGGCGCCGATCGTCGCCGAGCGCTGCACTTGGCGCGAGACCGACGAGAGCCTGATGAAATGAGCCCGTAGATTGAAGCGAAGCGAAGCGCAATCCGAGGCAGCGGATCTCGTCCGTGATGGACGCCATCCGTCGGAAGTCGCCTTCGGCTATTTCGACCCCAGCGCTCATCTTCGTTCCGCAACAACCTCGTCATTGCGAGGCGAAGCCGAAGCAATCCATGATGAGCGGAGTGCTTACGCTGATTTTGTGCGGACGACCCGATAACAATAATGCTTGCGTATTGCGGGCCGACTCAAACAGTGGATTGCTTCGGCTTCGCCTCGCAATGACGAAATGACATGGTCCGACTTGGCGTGTCGGCCTGTTTAAAGCCAAGCGCCATCCGACCCGTCGATTCGTCCGTTTTCGACGCCATCCGTCGGAAGTCGCCTTCGGCTATTCCGACCTGCGACCTCCGACTTTCAACGCCGCCGCCGGATCATGGGTGTCATGTGCGTGGGCGAGCGGTCGGAACATCCGGCGGTACTGACCGGGCGTCAGGCCGGTGCAGCGCTTGAACACGCGCCGGAAGAACGCCGGGTTTTCATAGCCGACCTCGGCCGCGATGTCTTCGGATGCCATGGCGCCCGTCTCCAGAAGGCGCTTGGCCTCCTCCACCCGCAAATTCTGCACATGGACGATGAGCGGGGATCCCGTCGCCGCCTTGAACCGTCGCTTGAGCGTGCGCTCGGGCACGCCCGACGCCGCAACGAGCGATGCCACCGCGTGCGGCATGCGGAAGTGTTGCGACAGCCACTCCTCGGCATGGCGGACGACGGAATCCGCGTGCGGTTGCCGGCGCACGGGGCTGGCATAGGGCCGCTGGCCCTCACCATGCCACTTCAGCAGATAGATCTTGGCGGTTTGCAGCGCCTCGCCAGGGCTGCAATGGCGGGCAATGATGTGGATCGCGAGATCATGCCAGGACGTGGTGCCGCCGGCGGTCACGATCCGGCCGCTCGGCTCGGCGAAACAGACGTTCGGCTCGGCATGGAATGCGATCTCGGCAAAGCGGGTGCGAAACAGTTCCTCGTAAGCCCAATGGGAAGTGGCATCGCGGCCGTTGAGCAGCCCCGTCGCGGCGAGCACGACGGCCCCGGTACAGGCGGAATAGAGGAAGCTGCCGGCATGATGGCGCCGACGAAGCCACGCCATCAACTCCGGATACCGCCCCTTCATGTCGTCATCGGGCGCCAGCCACAGTTCCGGCACGATGACGATATCCGCCTCCGGGTCGTCGGCGACCGAAACGTCGGGGCAGACCGGAATGGCGTTGCCGCACCGGAACGGCGCGCGCGAAAGGGCCACGATCCTGGGCCGGATGAGGCTCTTCCCCGGCTCGTCGCCGACCAGTTGCCGCCACAGGGTCCCGGTCGCGCCCAGCACATCGACCATGCCGTAGAGCGCTGAGCCGGCGGTCTACGGCAGCGCCACGATCAATGCCTCGACGGGCGGGGCAGGGCGCGGTTGCATCGACGGCTGTCCGTTTCGTGGCACGATCGGACCTTTTCTGACCGGAGTCAATCTGATGCCGACCGCGCCCCGGCCGTACACTGGTCTCCATCAGCCGCATGAAGCGCCTGGTATTCATGGCAGGGAGACGAACAATGCAAAGTCAACAGAACGTCAGCACACCCCCGACCCGCATCAACGGCCTTGACGTGCAGGCCGCGTTGGAAACCATCGAAGCGGTCAAGGCCGATGCCGGCCTGGCACGGTTCCAGTTCCGCGCCCACAACACCTGGATCGATGGCGGCACCAACCGCTCGATGATTCGCGATTTCTACGGCGTCGGGCGGGAGGACGCCTCCCGGACCACATCGTTCGAGTTCATCAACGGCGAGCCGCCGGTCCTGCTCGGCGACAACGAGGGCGCCAATCCTGTCGAGTTCCTGCTGCACGCGCTGGCGGGATGCGTCACCACGACCTTCGTCCTGCACGCCATGGCCCGGGGCATCACCATCCGGGAGCTGTCGACCGAACTGGACGGCGACCTCGACGTGCGCGGGCTGCTCGGCCTCGATGAGACGGTGTCACCCGGGTACGAGCGGATACGGATCAAAATGAACGTCAAGGCCGACTGTTCGGACCAGGAGATCGAGGATCTGCTGGCCTACACGCAGCAGCACTCGCCGGTGTGCAACACCGTCTGCCGGCCGGTGCCGGTTGAGATCTCGCGCGTGTCTGCATGACGGAAGGTCAGTCAACCGCAGCGCCAGGCTCCCCGCGGTCCCGTCGAGGCTCGCGGGGAGCAAGCGTTGACGCTGGTGATCGTTCGGTGCCGTTGGGCGCCGGCGTCTGCCGACCATGCGCGCCATCACCACGATCCTGGATTGCGCGTCGCGCCATCCAGGCGACGCTGGTGGATGGTTCGGCGCGCGCGGTGGTACCCCGCGCCCTCAAGCCGAATGGTCACGCCTTACAGCAGCACAAACCGACGACTCCTTCGCCGTGGTCCGCAAGTGCGGTTGATCAAGGAATCAAGGGAGGGGAACCGGGCGCCAACTATCTGCGATCGAGTTCCCGGGCCGGCGGGTCAAGCGAGGCCGAGAAACACCAGGATAGCCCGATTGAGCCGAATGACGTCCTCATCATCGAGGTGCCCGACCCGCTCGCCGAGCCTTGCCTTGCTCACCGTGGTGAGTTTGTCCGCCATCAGCCGCGAAACGTACTGCAGGCCGTTTCGCTCGTTCGGTCCGATGACTGGGCGGAACAACGGAGCCTCGGTCTCATCGGTGGTGAAAACGCAGATCGTGACCGAAGCCGTGGCATCGAAGCGGTCATCCTGAACGATGACGGCGGGGCGCGGCTTCCCGGCATAGCCGGAGCCGGAGACAGTCCACACCTCGCCGCGCTTCATCAGCTGTCTGACCATCGTGTTGCCGCGGCCCCCGGCGGCGGGGTCTCCGAGACGTGTTGTTACGCCTTACGCGAAGGCGACCAATGCAAGTGCCTGACCTGCGTCGGCAATCATTCCGAAATCGCGTCGACGAACGCCTGGTCTTCGTCGGCCTGCGGACTTTCGGCCACGGCAAGGGATTGGGCATGAGCCGCCGCGCGGAAGGCGGCGGTGCGGGTGTCGGGAACCCAGATCTGGATCGGTCGCAGCCCCCGTGCGCGCATGCGCTGGCGATACGCTTTGACCTTGTCACGCGAGTCGCGGCGTCGGTTCGACTCCGCCGTCATGGACCACTCTCCCAAATTGGTTACATGTAACCTAACATCATCCAAGCGGCACGGCAAGACCGTGATCCCAGACCGTGAGCCCAATGCTGCCTATGGTCGCCGATCAGCCGTTCGATCTTGCCCGCCAGGGCGCCGGCGTCTGCCGACCATGCGCGCCATCGCCGGGATCCTGGATTTCGCTTCGCTTCATCCAGGCTACGCTTGCTTGACTTGGCCCTTAGGTACGGATACCGTCCGTACACTTAACCCAAGTAA
>REES01000123.1 GCA_007694935.1 Rhodospirillales bacterium | reverse complement strand
GGACTTGTTCCGGCCATCCACGAAAAGCCCTGGCGCCGCGCTCCCGTCTCAGGGAAAGGCAAGGCGTGGATGCCCGGGCCAAGCCCGGGCAAGTCGCTGTAATGTTTCCCTCTGCACTTTCCCTGATTTGGCCGGACTTGTTCCGGCCATCCACGAAAAGCCCTGGCGCCGCGCTCCCGTCTCAGGGACAGGCAAGGCGTGGATGCCCGGGACACGCCCGGGCAAGTCGCTGTACTGTTTCCTTCTGCACTTTCCCTGATGTGGCCGGACTTGTTCCGGCCAACCACGGAAAACCCTGGCGCCGCGCCCCCGTCTCAGGGAAAGGCAAGGCGTGGATGCCCGGGCCAAGCCCGGGCAAGTCACAAGGAGGGGCCGGGAAAGGCAAGGCGTGGATGCCCGGGCCAAGCCCGGGCAAGTCACGGGGTGGCGCCGGGCCAGGCACTCGGCCAGCGCACGGGCGAAGTCGCGCACGGCGCCGAACTCGGCCGAGCGGTCGAGCGGCACGACCACGTGCAGGCCGCGCGACCCGCTGGTCTGGACGAAAGCCGACAGCTCGAGCTCGTCGAGCAGGTCCTTGAGCTTCGCCGCGGCCGCCTGGACCTTGGGGAAATCGTCGTCGGACGGATCCAGATCGAAGATCAGGCGGTCCGGGTGATCCGGCTTGTCCTGGCGCGCCAAGCCAAGATGCGGGGTGATGCAGCCCTGGTTGGCCAGGTAGACGAGCGTTGCCGCGTCATTGGCGACGACGAAGGTCACCGTACCGCCTTCCTTCTTGAGTTCGACCCGGTCGATCCAGTCCGGGAAGTAGTCCGGCAGGTCCTTCTGAAGGAAGCCTTCTTGGTCGATGCCATCGGGAAAGCGGTGCATGCTCAAGGGCCGGTCGCGGTAGTGCGGCAGGGCGACCTCCGCGATCCGCCGATAATAGTCCACGAGATCGCGCTTGGTCAGCCCGCTGTCCGGGAACAGCACCTTGTCCAGGTTCGACAGCTCCACCGTGTGGTCGCCGACGGTGATACGCTTGCTCGCCAAGTCAGCCCTCCGGCGTCTCGCGGACCACGTCCTCGGCGGCCTTGTCGCGGCGCAGACCCAGGAACCGCGGGTGGCGCAGCTTGCCGTCCGCGGTCCACTCGGTGAATCCGAACTCGCCGACCAGTTCCGGTGATACCCAGGTGACCTCCTTCTCATCAATCTCGTCGGCGAACGGCGAGGTCTTGCATACCAGGCCGTCCAGGCGCTCGCGAAAGTCGGCCAGGGTCGCCAGCATCGGAGCGGTCCGCTCCGGTTGTGCCGCCGCCGTACTCGTCCTCCGGGATCACCCTCTCGAAGTCGGCGTAGTCGAGAGGATGGTCTTCGGTCGCCACCGCGAGGCGCTTCTGGCGCGGATCGGTCGACGGGCCCTTGGGCAACGCCCAGGACTTCAGCACGCCGTCGAGTTCGATCCGGAAATCGTAATGCAGCGTGCTCGCAGCATGCTTCTGGATCACGAAGATCGGCTGCTTGCCGGGCTTCCGATCACCGCCGCGCGGCTCGGGGGTGCAGCGGAAATCCCGCTTCCTTTCATACGCATCGGTCATCGTTCGTCATCGCCTTGTGGCCGGGCCTTGTGGCCGGGCCTTGTGGCCGGCGCCGCATCGCGCCACCGGACCGCGGTCGCGAGTCCGCGCTTGGGCACCTTGAACCATAAGAAACATGCGCCGCCGGAGACGGTTCCTCCGGTCCGTTCGATCGCCGAAGACATCGGCGGCCGGCCAACGCCTCATCGCGCCAGGGCGGGATCACATGGTGTTCCACCGCAACAGGTTCTATTGCGCTGTGCTTTGGCGGTACCTGCAATTCTCCGCAAGGTGGGCAGGCTTTTTTCCCGAGTCCGCCACCTGTTCCCGCGCCGGATGGCATCCTTTGAGGGAACGATCAGCGGCAGTCAGCGTTCCTTCGGTGTGGAGCATGCGATGAACCGCACCACAGAGGTCTCGACCACCAAGCCGAAGGTCGAAAGCGGGCGCCAGCTATGCGCCGGCCATCGCCGCCTTGATTTGGGCGGTGGTGGCATCAACGTCGCGCGGATGGCTCTCGGTTGCTGGGGCGGGGCATCGAAGGCTGCGATCGGCGCGGCACTGTACATGCACAAGCCCAGCCGCGACGCCCGCCGCAGCGTATGTGCACAAGCCATGCCACGGCGAGGCGACCGAGCTTGCCGGGGGCGACATCGTCGAGGATGAGGCGCTGGCGAGAGCGGTGGCACGGGGGAAGCGAGAGAGATGGCGGACCAGGAAAAGCTGACGAAGGAGGTTGTCCACAAGAAGGCGTGGCACGCGCTCTCCAAGGACGAGGCGACAGCCACGCTCGATGTCGATCCCCAGCAAGGGCTGGACGACAACGAGGTCAAGGCCCGTCGGGACCGGTTCGGCGACAACCGTCTCAAGCCGGGCGCCCAGCGCTCGGGCTTCCGGCGCTTCATCAGCCAGTTCAACAACCTCTTCATCTACCTGCTGCTGGTGGCCGGCGTGGTCACGGGGCTGCTCGGGCAATACCTCGACAGCGGCGTCATCTTTGCCGTCGTGCTCATCATCGCGATCATCGGCTTCATCCAGGAAGGCCGCGCAGAGCGGGCCCTTGAAAGTGTTCAGAAGATCCTGTCGCACGAGGCCTGGGTCACGCGGGGCGGCAAGCGCAAGAAGGTCCCGGCCGAGGAACTCGTACCGGGTGACATCGTACGTCTCGATACAGGCGACCGGGTGCCGGCCGACCTGAGGCTTCTGAAGGTGAAGAACCTGCAGACCCAGGAGGCGGCGCTGACCGGCGAGTCGACGGCCGTCGACAAGTCCACAGAGCCGGTTGATGAGGATGCAGACATCGGCGATCGGGCCTGCCTTGCGCACTCAGGGACGGTTGTGACCTCGGGTCGGGGCGTGGGAGTGGTTGCGAGGATCGGCGAAGCAACCGAGATCGGCCGGATCAGTGAAATGCTCTCGGAGATCGAGACGCTCAAGACGCCACTGATGCGCCGCCTTGATGCCTTCACAAGAACACTCAGCATCGCGATCGTGGCGCTCGCGGCGTTGACCTTCGCTGTTGGTACGCTTGCCTGGGGCCGTGACTGGGCGGACATGTTCCTTGCCGCGGTTTCAATCGCCGTTGCCGCGATCCCGGAGGGCCTGCCCGCCGTGATGACGGTCACGCTCGCGATCGGCGTCGAGCGCATGGCACGGCGGAACGCGATCATCCGCAAGCTGCCGGCGGTCGAGACGCTTGGGGGTGTCACCACGATCTGCGCGGACAAGACAGGCACGCTCACCCGCAACGAGATGACGGCGAAGACGGTGCGTACCGCGACGGCGGAGATCGAGGTCGAGGGTGTCGGTTACGAACCGAAGGGCGGGTTGCTGATCAATGGGGAGGAGGCCAATCCCGAGGACCACAGCGACGTGCTGGAGATGCTCCGCATCGGCTTTCTCTGCAACGATGCGGAACTCACCAGGACAGAAGATGGCTGGCGTCCCGACGGCGACCCTATGGAGGCGGCCCTCATCGTCCTCGCCCACAAGGCTGGCTTAGACCCGGAAGCTGAGGCCAAGGACTGGCCCCGGATGGATGAGATCCCCTTCTCGTCCGAGCGTCGCTACATGGCCACGCTGCACCATGACCACGAGGGAAACCACGTCGTCTACGTCAAGGGGGCCCCCGAACGCCTGCTGGACATGTGCCAGAAGGAAAGACACGGCGACGAGGCCCGCGATCTCGATCCCGAGCGCTGGCAGGATTGGGCCGACGACATCGCCGACCGGGGCCAGCGGCTTCTGGCGGCCGCGCGCAAGGATGTGGGCAAGATCTCCGAGCTCGCCGAGGACGAGGTCGAGCGCGATCTCGTCTTCCTGGGCTTGTTCGGGCTGATCGACCCGGCCCGCGACGAAGCGATCCGGTCGGTCGGCATCTGCCATGACGCGGGCATCCGCGTGAAGATGATCACCGGCGACCACGCCAAGACCGCCACCGCGGTCGCTCGGGAACTCGGCATCGAGAATACCGAGCGGGTGCTCACCGGGCGTGAGCTCGAGGAGATCGATGACGAGAGCCTCCACGAGCACGCCGGGGCCGTGGACGTCTTCGCGCGGGCCAGCCCCGAGCACAAGCTGCGGCTCGTGAAGGCGCTCCAGTCCGAGGGCCAGATCGTCGCCATGACAGGCGATGGCGTCAATGACGCTCCCGCACTCAAGCGCGCGGACATCGGGATCGCGATGGGGCAGAAGGGAACGGAGGCGGCGCGCGAAGCGTCCGCCATGGTACTGGCCGACGACAACTTTGCCTCGATCGAGCGGGCGGTCGAGGAAGGCCGCGTCGTCTACGACAATCTTCGCAAGTCGATCCTGTTCCTGCTGCCGACGAACTTCGCCCAGGGCTTCATCATCGTCCTTGCGATCATGCTCGGATTTTTGCTGCCGGTGACGCCCGTGCAGATCCTGTGGGTCAACATGGTGACCGCGGTGACGCTCGGCATCGCCTTCGCCTGGGAGAAGGCGGAAGGGGACCTGATGGCGCGGCCACCCCATCCGACGGACGAGCCGCTGCTCACGGCTTTCGTCCTGTGGCGCACCGTCTTCGTCGGCCTCCTGCTCCTGAGCGGGGCGGGGCTGCTGTTTTACGTCGAACAGCAGGACCCGGACACAGCAGTCGAGTTGGCGCGGACACTCGCCGTGAATGCCCTCGTGATGGGGCAGGTGTTCTATCTGCTCAACACGCGGTCGTTTCGTGCCCCAGCCTACACGCTCTCGGGCTTGACCGGCAACCGGGTGGCACTGCTCGCGATCGCCGCCATCATCGTCCTCCAGCTGCTGCTGACCTACGCCCCCTTCATGAACACGCTGTTCGGTACGGCGCCGCTCGACGCTCGCGACTGGCTGCTCTGCATCCTCGTCGGCGTCGCAGTCTTCGCGTTCGTCGAAGCGGAAAAGATGCTCCAGCGCCGGGACCGCTTCCCCTTTGCGCGGCGGCACGACCAGCGGCAGGACGAGCGGCCGGCAGGGCAGCGCGCGTGAGCAGGTGACGGATCGGCAGAGGCAGAACATGAACTATGAAGCCGAGCACCGGCACGAGACGGCCGAGCGCAGGAGGATCGGGGCCGACTCGCTGCGAGGCAGGGCGGCGGTGCCATCCCCAACAGCGCCGAGACTTTTTTTTGGACGTCGATGATGGCCTC
>REES01000095.1 GCA_007694935.1 Rhodospirillales bacterium | reverse complement strand
TCCCTGATTTGGCCGGACTTGTTCCGGCCAACCACGAAAAGCCCTGGCGCCGCGCTCCTCCCTCAGGGACAGGCAAGGCGTGGGTGCCCGGGACAGGCCCGGGCAAGGCAGGTGAGCGGGACGAAGGGGCGTGGGTGCCCGGGCCAAGCCCGGGCAAGACGGGAGAGCGGGGGGAGGGGGATGCCATGCCCTACCTGAAATTGCACGAAATTTGATAACACACGTTTTGGTGGCAACCTACGGCGGCCTTTGCTAGGATCGCGGCTGCCGGGAAGGACCCCGGCGGTGACATCCCAGGAAAGGATACGATCATGAGTGAAGTCGCCCTCTCGGCCGCGATGCGGTCGAACCTCCTCACCCTGCAGTCCACCCAGAAGAACATGGACGGGATCCAGTTCCGCCTGTCCACCGGCCGCAAGGTCAACAGCGCGCTGGACAACCCGCAGTCGTTCTTCGCCGCCCAGGCCCTCAGCAACCGCGCTGCCGACCTGGCCCGGCTGCTGGACGGCATGGGCCAGAGCATCTCCACCATCCAGCAGGCGGACAAGGGTGCCTCGGCCCTGACCAAGATGGTGCAGCAGGCCGATGCCATCGCCAATCAGGCGCTGACCGCGTCCGCCGCCGGCAGCCAGGTGGCCAAGCTCACCGGCACCACCAGCCTGACGAAATCCCAGGTCGTCACCGACCTGTCGGGTGTGAACGCAGGCGCCGCGCTGACGTTCCAGTTGACCAACGAGGACGGCGTTGATGTCACTCCGGCGGGTCCTAATGATTCGGTCACGATCGCTGCAGGCGAGACCGTCGAGCAGATGCTGGCGAACATCAACGCCATCACCTATGGCAGCGACAACAAGCAGGCGCTTCAGGCCCGGTTGGACGAGAACGGCAAGCTGGAGATCCAGAGCCTCACCGGCGGCAACCTCCGGGTGGTGTTCAATAACGCGGGCGGCGGTGACGACCTGGACGTGGCCAAGGCACTCGGGTTCGGCGATCGCGCTGCGGTGCAGGGTACTGCTGTCAACGCCACAGACGAGGTCGCCCTGACTGCCCTGGCCAAGCCGGCGCTGATGTCCACCTCGTTCCGCACCGGCAGCGGCAACGACATTGCCGTCGCCAGCAGCAACCTGATGGACTTGGTGAACGCCAGCGGGGACAACTTGTTTGAAGGGACAGGCGGCGCTACCGATGGTGACTCGACAGCACGCCTGCAGCTGAGCATCAACGGCACCGGCACCATCAACCTCGCCACCTTCAACATCAATAAGGATGGCCTTAATACTACCGTGACCACGGACCAGACCATCCAGGGCTTGGTGGACACCATCAACACCTCCAGCCTCAGCAGCTTCGTCGAGGCGTCCTACGACACCGCGACCGGAAGCTTCTCCATCCGCGCCGTGTCCGCCGCCGTGCAAACGGTGCAGTTCGGTGTCCAGGCGGAGGGTGCTGCGGCCGGCGTTGACGCCGACTTCACCGCCAACCTCGGCTTCGGTACCGGGGACATGCAGGCGATTGCCGCCGGTGGCGTGAGTCCTCAGACCACCACCAACACCCAGAGCTTCATCCTCGGTGCCGCCGCCGGGGAGCTGGCCAACCTGGAGCGGGACTTCAACGCCATCCGCACCCAGATCGACCAGCTGGTCAAGGATACCGGCTACCAGGGCATCAACCTGCTCAACGGCGACAACCTCACCACCGCCTTCAACGCCGACCGCACCAGCTCCATCACCACCCGGGGGGTGGTGTTCAACTCGGCGGGGCTCGGCATCAAGGCCGCCAACTTCGGCACCGGTGCCGCCATCAACACCGCCCTCGCCGAGCTCCGGCAGGCGCTGACGGAGGTGCGGCGGTTCGGCAGCTCGCTGGCCAACGACCTGTCGGTGATCCAGACCCGACAGGACTTCACCCAGACCACCATCCAGACCCTGACCGAAGGCGCGGACAAGCTGACCCTCGCCGACCAGAACGAGGAAGGGGCGAAGATGCTGGCCCTGCAGGTGCGCCAGCAGCTGGGCGTGGTGTCGCTGTCCCTGGCTTCCCAGGCGCAGCAGAGCGTGCTGCGTCTCTTCTAGTCCCCCTCACCCCCAACCCCTCTCCCGCCGAGGCGGGAGAGGGAGGGGCCCGCGCCAGCGGGAGGGTGAGGCTATAGGGGGCGGGCGCCGTCATCGCGACATTTTCGATCGTCATCGCGAGCGCAGCGAAGCGATCCACAACGTCAGTGGCATCGGCCGAAGTCATCGGCCGAAGTCCTGTGTGGATTGCTTCGCCTTCGGCTCGCAATGACGGGGCCGGTCAGCTTCCCCACGGGCCGCGGCGGCGGCCCGCCCGCAGCCACACCGCGATGGCGAGGCCGGCGGCGAAGCCGCCGATGTGGGCCCACCAGGCGATGCCGCCGGTGGCGGGGTCGGCGCCGAGCGCCGCCGTGCCCTGGATCACCTGCAGGGTCAGCCAGAGGGCGGTGAACACCAGCGCCGGCCACTGCAGGATCAGGGGGACGATGATGATGGGGATCACCACCGAAACCTTGGCCCGGGGGAACAGCCAGGTGAAGCCGCCCAGCACCCCGGCGATGGCGCCGGAAGCCCCCAGAGCCGGCACCGTGGAGTAGAGATTGAACCCCAGATGGGTGAGGCTGCCGGCGGTGCCGGCGGCCAGGTAGAACAGCAGGAACCGCCACGGCCCGAGGCGGTCCTCCAGCGGCACGCCGAACAGCCACAGCATCCACATGTTGAAGATGATGTGGAGGAAGCCGCCATGCAGGAAGGTGTTGGTGATCAGCGGCAGGTAGTTGTGGGGGTCGAGCCCGGCGGCCCGGGCCGCCTCCGGCGCGCCATAGACCGCCGGCACCAGGGCATACTGATAGAGGAAGCGGAGGTGCTGCTCCGGCGTCATGCCGAGCTGGATGAAGAAGACGGAGACGTTGATGACGATGAGCGTCATCGTCATCACCGGCGACCGGTGCGCATCCACCGATGTGCGGAACGGAATCATCCACCGGTTCAAGTGGCCCCGCCAAGGGGGCGGCGCAACCGGCGGCGGGAGCGGGGGGCGGCTGCCGCCGTCAGCGCTCCGCCCCGGCGAGCCGGGTGGGCCCCGACTCCCGCTCGATCCGGGCGATCTGCCGCTCCGCCGCCGCCACCTCGGCCTTGAAGCGCTCCAGATCGCGGCCGGCCAGCACGGTCCCCGGCAGGCTCTTGACGTCCATCGGGTTCATGTGGCGGCCGTCCTTCAGCACCTCGTAGTGCAGGTGCGGGCCGGTCGCCATGCCGGTGCTGCCGACATAGCCGATGGTATCCCCCTGGCGCACCCGCTGGCCTCTCTGCAGGCCGCGATGGAACCGGCTCATGTGGGCGTAGAGGGTGGTGTAGCCGGACTGGTGACGGATCGTCACATAGTTGCCGAAGCCGCGGTTGCGGCCGACGAAGTCCACCGTGCCATCGCCGGCGGCGAAGATCGGGGTGCCGGGCGGGGCAGCGAAATCGACGCCGCGGTGCATCCGGCTGTAGCCGAGGATGGGATGGCGGCGCATGCCGTAGCCGGAGGACAGCCGGGCGCCGTCGATGGGGGTGCGCAGCAGGGTCTTGCGGGCGCTCCGGCCGTCGCCGTGAAAGTACTCCGGGGTGCCGTCCGGGCCGATGTGGCGGAACAGCGCATGGCGCCGGCCGCTCAGGGTCAGCACGGCGGCGATCACCGCGCCGGTGCGCACCTGCTCGCCGGACTCGGTCTCGTGGCGTTCATAGAGCACGGCGAAGCGGTCCCCCGGGTGGATGTCCCGCTGGAAGTCCACGTCCCAGGAGAACAGCTGGATCAGCCGCGCCAGCACCGCCGGGGCGATGCCGGCCCGCTCACCGTCGGCGAACAGGCTGGAACGGATGGTGGCGCCGCCGCCGTGAGTCACGGTGGTGACGGTGACCTCGTCGCGAAACACGTCGAAGCCGCCGTCGGCGCCCCGGACCACGCCGATCCGGTCGGGGTACGCGGGGGAGAATGCCACCGCCTGGAGCTGGAAGGTGCCGCCGATCTCGTGGTTGAGGCCGAGGGTGACGCTGACTTCCTGGCCGGCCTGGAGCCGGCGGGGATCGAACTCGGTCCGGAGGGCGGCGATGGCGGTGCGGGCCTCCTCCGGGTGGATGCCCAGCTGGACCAGCACCCCGCTCAAGGTGTCGCCCGGCTCGGTCCGGTGCACGAACTCGAAGCTGGAGGGGATTTCCGGAGGCTCTTCCAGACCGCGGGGTGGTTCGGTCCCGGGGGGGGCGTGGATCACCAGCAGGCTGCCGGCGACTCCCGGCCGGAACGCGGTGCTGAGCGGGGCTGCGTAAGCTTCGCGCACTAATCCGTCGCCGATCTGGCCGCGCTTCCAAATGTCGAAGAAAGCCCCGACAGACACCATCGCGCAGGTCGCGACCATAACGCCGCCGATGGCGGTGCGGATCAGCATTGCCCTCGTGCTTGCACGCCGGTTCTCCCGCTGCCCAGTTTTCGACACATTCTCAGTGCTTTGCGCGCCCCCGGAGGACGGCGCAACAATTTCCGGAAGCGGTCGGCCTGTCAAGCCGGTCTTGCCGGGCGCCGGCCGATCCTTGAGGCCAGGGGCGCCGGTCCGCCCCCGGCCGGGCCTTCGCCAGGGTGGCTCTGCCGGATCGGATCCGCAGAATTAACAAGCGCTTGTCGGCCGACGGCGGGGCTTGCGCCGGGGCGGCGGCCGGCGCCGTGGCGGCGGCGACACGGCGGTATCCTCCGCCGTTCCGGGGGTGATCCGGGCGCCGGGCGGCGCGGTATTTTGCCCGGTGATTCGCCCCGGCCCGGCCCGGAAACCGGGCTCGTCGCGGGGGGCGGCGGTTTGTCAAAAAAGGGTCACCGAAGGGTTTGACAGGGTCGGGGCGGAAGCGTATATGAGGGGTCCTTCGGCCGGGTCGACGGTTCGACCGGCCTTCGGTGGCTCTTTGACATTGTGGGTTTGGAGGGATGCGCGGGCGGCGGCCGTTCGCGGGGCTCGGCGAGAGGTTGTCGGGGTCCGACGGGGTTTGCTGTAGCGCGCATCGAGACGAGAGCAAGACGTGCTCGTTTTGTGCGCTTGGGGTCTCTCGCGCGAAGCGGCCTCCGCGGGTCGGGGTGTGGACGGGTGATGCCGTTGCACCGCGGGTTGCGGCGGGGCGTGGTTGCGCGAAAGTCAACATGAGAGTTTGATCCTGGCTCAGAACGAACGCTGGCGGCAGGCCTA
>REES01000035.1 GCA_007694935.1 Rhodospirillales bacterium | reverse complement strand
GATACAGCCCCGCGGTATTGCGGAGAAAACCTTCCTCGTCCTGGAAGAACGAGCCGGCACGGGTGAACAGGTACTGGTTGTTGATGGTGGGGCGGCTGGCCTCGTTCACCACGAAGTAGCCGGCGCCGGAGATGCCGATATCGGTCTGGGAGGTGGTGGCCTGGAGCAGGCCCTGCACGTCGTTGAGCTGCTTCGGCTTGGCCTGGACCCCGCCGGCCGAATAGAACGTCACCGAGGTCTGCTTGGTGACCAGCGACTGAAAATCGGTTTTGACGTTCTTGTAGCCGACCGTATTGACATTGGTGATGTTGTCGGAGATCGCGCCCATGGCGCTGGACTGCGCCACCAGCCCCGACACGCCCGAGGTCATTGCACCGAACAAGCTCATAACCGGTCTCCCTTGATCGCGAGCCGCAGCATCGGCGGCGCGTCCGTTGTTCCGCTTCCTGTTTGCGCCGATTCTCGGCTCAGCCGCCGGCCCGCGGTGTCCCCTCCTTGACCGACAGCACCTGCTCCATCGGTACCGAAGCCTCACCCAGGAACAGCTTGACCTGCCCACCCTCGGCGGCGGCGCCGGTGATCCGGCCGAAGCCGGTCTGGGCCACCTCCAACAGCTTGCCGTCCCGCCGACGTGCCGCCACCTCGACGGTGTAGTTGCCGTCCGGCAAAGTCTTGCCGTTGCCGTCCCGGCCCGACCAGGTGAACCCATGGCGGCCGACGGTGGTCTCTCCCGAGGTGACGAACACCACCCGCCCGAATGCATCCTTCACTGCGATGGTGGTATCGGCGGCGTTCTCGCTCAGGGTGTAGGTGGCTTCGCCATGGCCGCGCTCCAGCAGCAGATGCCGGCCCTGCACCTCAGCCACGGTGCCGAGGTAGTTGACCATCGCCGCCACCTGGCTGTTCTCATGCAGCTTCAGGAGCTTCTCCAGGTTGGCGTTCTGGTAGATCTGCTGCTCGACCGAGGCGAACTGCACCAATTGTGAGGTGAACTCGTTGGCGTCCATGGGATCCAGCGGATCCTGGTGCTGCAACTGGGTGATCAGCAGGGTGAGGAAGCGGTTGAGATCGTCCTGCAACCGCTGCTGGCTGGTGGCGGAGCGGCTTCCCTCCGCCGGTGTCGCGGCCTGGCTGATGCCGGTGAACAGCATGATGTTGGCTCTCCCTGTCTCCCCGCGGCCGCCGGCCCAGACGTGCCGGCCTAGACGTGAAGATCGACGCCGCCGCGGCGGGCGGCGGCATTCTGGTTTGCAGTGGCAACGTCGTGGCCTGCCGTATCCTCTCCCGCCCCGGCCGCGGGATCGGCGGATGGAGCAACACTGCCAGGCCGGGGTTCGCCGCGGTCCTGGGCGTGGCCATCGCCGCGGAGGTTGAAGCTCAGGCTGCCGGAATCCGCTTGCAGGCCGGCATCCTGGAGGGCGCGCTCGAGCCCCCTGGCGTCGGCCCGCAGCATCTCCAGGGTCTGGCGGGTATCAGCGGTGACGGTGGCCAGCACCCGTCCGTCGGCGCCCAGTTCCAGGCGCACGTCCACCCGGCCGAGGGCGGCGGGGCGAAGCTTGATCTCGATGTGGTCGCTGCCCTCGCGCACCGCCTTGGTGATGTGGACGGTGACCTGATCACTGACCGCCCGTTGCAGGAACGGCTGTGCCCGGTGCATGGCCGCCTCGGCGCGGACGGTTGTCGTGTCCAACTGTGCGGTGGTTGTGCCGCCAATCCCGGGTCCGTCCGAAAGTGCCGTTGGCACCGACGGGGTGGCCGAACCAACCGCTGTCGCAATGCCGGGCGCCGGGGCCGTCACGATCGGAGTCGGCGGCATCGGGAGGGCGGAGAAAGCGGCATTGCCTTCCGGCCCGGTGCCGGTCATGGCCGGGAACGCTCCGGGTGCCGCACCCGCTTGGGCCGTGCCGGGCGCTGTCCCGCCGGTCGTGGCCGCAGCCAAGGCCTGGAACGCCAGGGACGTCGTCGCCATGTCGCCGCCAGTTGCCAAGGTGGTCCCCGAACCGGATGCAAGCCCAGGACCACGCCATCCCTCGGCCGCGGCCAGCACCGCCGCCGGCGCCAGCGCGACGGCTGCCTGCGGCATCGGCAGGTCGGCATGCCGGCCGAACGTGACCTGAACCCGCCCGTCCGGCATGCCGGCCGCCACCAGATCGCTCATCAACATCGCCGGAACACCGGCGGATCCGGCCACACCCGAGCCGGTGACGGTCACGCCCGGGACGGGGGCTGTCGCGTCACCACCCGGCAGCGGCCCGGGCGCGACCGCAAGGTGCGCCGCGGTGACGACTTGTGCCGTCGAGGGCAGATGCCCGAGCGGGCCGGTGGCGGCAAAGCCGGTGACGGGGCGCGCGCTCGGCGCGGCTTCGCCCATTTTGGCGTGGTGGATCGGTGACGGGGCCGGCTGCGCCGCCACGTCCGCAGCGAACCGAGGCGGTCGGCGGTCGACCTTGCCCGGTCCTTCCGGACCCGGCGCCGGTCTCGCCGCATCGGCACGCGGATCGGCCGGCGGGCCGCTCCGCCCCCGGTCACCGGGAGCCAGGCGGGCGGGCTCGCGCTCGGCAGGGCGGTCGCCGACGGGAAACCTCGGGTTGTCGCTTCGGCTCATGGCGGTGGTCAGGTCAGCCAGCCGCGCAGCCGGCGCCGGCGTGGACCCCTGGGGCAGCAGCGCCTGAAAGGAGATGGCGAAGGCACCCCAGGCGTCGTTGTTGCCCGCTTGCGGCCGGCCCGATGGCAAGCTCTGGCCACCGCTGCGACCTTCCGGCGTAGCAAGGAGAAGCGACAAGTCGGACATCGGTCAAACTCTCGTCAAGGGATCGTGCCGACCATCCCTAGCAAGTGCCGGGCCAGTGCCCGTATCGGGATTCCAACGCATTGGCATTGCTGAGAATTCGACCGAATGCACTGGGCATCCGCGCATGCGCTCGGAAGGCTGCGGCCGGGCAGGAAACGCCCCTCCCGGCAGTTCCTGCCGACCGGACGCCGGTACGGCTCCGGTCGGCCCAAGAAATCACCCGGGAAAGTTGTGGCGAGCGGCAGTCGCCTCTGATACAATTCAGGGATGTATCGGGGGCGCCCTATACCCCGCGGGAGATCCGTATGGACAAGCTGACGATTGCGCAGGCGGTTCGCGCCAATGCCCGGATGCTGGACCATGTGCCGCCGTCCCGATCCAATGGCACCGACCGGGGTCGGCCGGCGCGCGGGCCCGCCGGCAATGGCGGTGATGACGACGACGATGCCGAGGCCTGGGCGCTGGTGGCGCTCCACCGTCGTCAGCTCGATGAGGATCACTGGCGGTTCGAGCAGGGGCGCGAGCAGGCCGTCCTCCGCCTGTTCCGGTAACAGGCTGTTCACGGCAACCGGGACATAAACTCCGGCACATGGTGCCGACTTGGCGGAAGGGAACCTTCATGGCCTTGCTGATTCACCTCAAAAAGGGCCGGAAGATCATCATCAACGGCGCCGTGTTGGAGAACGCCTCGGGGCGGACGGCCTCGTTCCTGATGTGCAACGAGGCCGAGTTGCTGCGGGGCGAGGACGTGCTGCCGCCGGACGATGCGCTCACCCCCGCCGGTCGCGTGTACTACGCCCTGCAATGCCTCTACCTGTTTCCCGACCGGCGACCGGTCTATGCGGCGGCGTTCGACGCGCTGATCGAGGCCTTCGGCTGCGCTGCGCCCAGCACCGCGCCGTTGGTGGCCCGGATCCGGGCCGCCGTCGCCGAAGGTCGATACTATGACGCCCTCAAGACCACCCGGCAGCTCATCCAGCACGAGGCTTGGATGGCGTCCGCCCTGGCTGCCCAAGCATCATGTGCCAACGGTGTCCCGGGTCACGAACATCTGGCCGAGGCGGAAGCGTTCGACTGACGCCCCCGGGGCTTCCCCCGCAGGGCACCTCGCCCTTCCCGTGCTCTGGTAACCACCGTCCTGCGCGCGGCGACGGCCGTCGGCAGCGTGGCTTCCTCGGAATGGTCCTGCACGATCACCAAAGATCGAATTGAAGCAACAGGTTGTCTCGAAGACTTGGCTGCCGAAAGGCTGCCGACAGGGTGGCCGGAAAGCGGCTGCGTTCGGCGCTTGACAGCTCCGACTGACCGCGCCGGCACCGATGAGGCACGGAACTTGGCTTTGTGCCCGGACGTTTTGCAGGAAGCGATCGAGCACCTTTCGGCGGCAGAGCAGGGTGCCCTACTCAAGATGCTCGCACGGCTGATCCGCAGCTTGCAGGAGCGGAACGCCATTCCGGTTCAGCGGATGTGCGTCACCTGCCGATACTTCCGGCCATACGCCCACGCCGATGGCGCCAACCCAGACCATTGCGCCCTGGTGGACGCCCCGTCCGGCAATCGGCACCTTCGCCTGGATTGCCCCGACCAGGAAGAGCGGCGGAACCGGCCTTGGCCGCCACCAACTGGCGTCAATTCTGCACAACCAACCTTGATGAGGAGGTACGACCATGAGGTATCCCGCACGGTTGACCATCCCCACTTTGGCCCTTGCCAGCCTGTGTGTCGCGCAACCAACGGCGGCGCACGAGATCGCCGCCGAAGCCGGCACCGCCGAAGACGCTGCGTTCGATATCGTGCAGGCCCGGGTCACCGCTGAAGCACTCTGGCTGACGTTCCAGATGCGGGTGAGCGGCGACATGGGGGCAAGCATCCCCACCCCCGTGGGCGAGTTGGCCGGCGCGCCGGTCTACGCCTACGTCTGGCCCACCGACCTGAACAGTTCCGTCGTCGGCTTCGAGCCCGATCAGGGCATCCTGGCCCTGGCCGTGACCTCCCACCCGGATTTCGACGACACGCCGCTGTTCGATGAGGACGGCGACGGCAACCCCGACAACGACGGCCATGTCTGGCACACCCACTGGGTGGTTCTGACACCGGACGAGGAAAACTGCCCCGGTGGCCTGAAGGTCCGCGACATCCCCGACGGGGAGACGCCGCAGGTTCCCCTCACCTGGCCGGGCATGCCGCTGCTGATCGACAGCCCCGGCTACTCACCCCTGGTGATCGAAGATACCCTCTCCGTGCGGGTGCCGTTCCGCGACGCACCCGACCTCAAAGGCGTCGCGTTCGATGCGGTGACGGCAGGTTTGCGCGTCAACCGGAACCTCGACGCCCCGCTGCTGTGCGTCGAAAACGTGTTCGACGTGGCTTCTGGCGACCTCAGCTTGCCGGGCCGGGTCGAATGAGGCTTGCCCTTAGGTCGTGACGGTCATCCGCCAAGCCCAGCCGCTGCGGCCGTAGACCCGCGGGTCAAGCC
>REES01000032.1 GCA_007694935.1 Rhodospirillales bacterium | reverse complement strand
GCCAGCCGTTCGTCGGCGCGGACGTGGGCGGGTTCGCCGAGTCCGCCGATGGCGAGCTGCTGGCCCGCTGGTACCAAGCAGCGGCGCTCGGTCCTTTCCTCCGCAACCACAACTGCGACCGGGTCGAGCAGTACCCGTGGGCCTTCGGCGAGCCGTGGGAGAGCGCCTGCCGCGAAGCCATCCGGCTGCGCTACCGGCTGATGCCCTGCCTTTATGCCGCCTTCCTGCAGGCGTGGGAGACCGGGGCGCCGGTGCAGCGGCCGCTGGCCTATGCCTTCCAGGAGGACCCGGCGACGTGGGCGATCGCGGACCAGTTCATGCTGGGCGACCACCTGCTGGTGGCCCCGGTGGTCGAGCCGGGGGCACGCAGCCGCTCGGTGTACCTCCCGGCCGGTTGCTGGCATGACTGGCACACCGGTGAGGTGGTTGCCGGTCCGGCGAGGCGCGCCGTCGATGCGCCGATCAAGCGGCTGCCGCTGTTCGTCCGGGGCGGCGCGGTAATCCCGGCATGGCCCGCGGTGCCGCTTTCAACCATGGGTCACCAGCCGGACTCGCTTGACCTGTTGGTATTCGTTCCCGCCGGCGACGGCGAGACGGTCTCCGAGCTGTATGAGGACGACGGCGAGACCTGGGCCTGCCGCCACGGTGCCTTCGTCCGTACCGCCTTCCGCCTGAGCCGGTCCGGACGCGACCTGGTGTTGTCGGCACAGGTCAGCGGCGAAGGCTATCCCGAGTTCCGCCGCACATGCTTCAACGTCACGGTGCGCGGTGGAACGCTCGAGGCCGCGGCGGTCGATGGCAGACCGGTCCGGACCGGCCGCAACGCCCTCACCATCGAGGCCGGTGGCCGCAGCTTCGACCTCACCGCCACCCTGGTGCCGTGACGGTGCCGACGATCCGGCGTGGCTGCCTACCGGTTCATCCGGTGGTACTCGGCATTGGGCATCATCTCCAGCCCGTGTGCCATCCGGTTGGTGTAGTTGAAGAACGCAGCAACGTCGCAGATGTCGAAGATGTCCTGGTCAGAGAAGCCGGCGTCGCGCAGCGCCTGCCGGTCGGCATCGCCGATGTCGTGGGGGGAGAGGGTGAGCTTCCAGGCGAAGTCCAGCATCGCCCGATGGCGCGGTGACAGCTCCGCCACCCGGTAGTTCATTGCGATCATCTCGCCCAGTTCGGGATCGTCGGAGTATTGGCGGACGGCTTGGCCATGCGCCACCAGGCAGTAATAACAGCGGTTGGCGGAGGAGACCGTCACCGCGATCATCTCCCGCTCCAGCTTGCTGAGCCGGCAGGTCTCCTCGTCCAGCATCAGCAGGTTGTAGAAGGCCGTGAAGCTGCGGAATTTCGCCGCGTTTCCGGTGTAGGCGCGGAGCACGTTCGGCACCATGCCGAGCTTTTCGTCGCACTTGGCGAAGTATTTCTGGATGTCGGCGTCCAGGCTGTCCTGATCGGGCAGCGGGACCTTGACGATGTGGGTCGGCTGCGGCATCGGGGCTCTCCTCTGGCTGGTTAAGACGGCAACGGATCATCCGCCGCCGCACTGGGCGCGGTGACGCAAAAGGTGATCGGCCAGCACCAGCGCCATCATCGCCTCCGCCACCGGCACGCCGCGGATGGCGACGCAGGGATCGTGGCGGCCGTGGGTCGCCACCTGGACCTCATGGCCGTGGATGTCCACCGAGGGCTGCGGTGTCGCCACCGAACTGGTCGGCTTGATGGCGAGGCGCACCACGACGTCCTGGCCGGTGGAGATGCCGCCGAGCACCCCCCCGGCATGATTGCTGAGGAAGGTCACCCGGCCGTCCTGCATGCGCATGGCATCATTGTGTTCCGGCCCGGTCATCGCCGCCGCGGCGAAGCCGGTGCCGATCTCCACCCCCTTGGCTGCCGGGATGCTGATCATCGCCTTGGCGAGGTCGGCATCCAGCCGGTCGAAGGTGGGGGCACCAAGCCCGGCGGGCACGCCGCTCGCCACCACCTCGATCACCCCGCCGGTGGATGACGAGGTCTTGCGGATCGAATCAAGGAAGGCTTCCCACACCGGTACCGCGTCCGGATCGGGGCACATCAGCGGGTTCTGCTGGACCGCCTCCCAGTCCCAGCGGCCGCGGTCAACGGCATGCGGTCCCATCTGGACCAATGCGCCGCGAATGCTCACCTCGGCGCCCAGCACCTTTCGCGCGACCGCGCCGGCCGCCACCCGCATGGCGGTTTCCCGGGCACTGGACCTTCCGCCGCCGCGATAGTCGCGGATGCCATACTTCTGCCAGTAGGTGTAGTCGGCGTGGCCGGGACGGAACACGTCCTTGATGGCGCTGTAATCCTTGGACCGGGCATCCTCGTTGACGATGGTGAGGGCGAGGGGCGCGCCGGTGGTCCAGCCTTCGAACACGCCGGAGAGGATCTGCACCCGGTCCGGCTCGCGGCGCTGGGTGGTGTGGCGGGACTGCCCGGGCCGGCGGCGATCCAGGTAGACCTGAATGTCCGCCTCGGTGAGCGGTAGGCAGGGCGGCACCCCGTCGATCACGCAGCCGATGGCGGCACCATGGCTCTCGCCGAAGCTGGTGACCCGGAACAGGTGGCCGAAGGTATTTCCGGACATGGCTCAGGTCTGCCGCGACGAGAACCCCTCCAGCAGGTCGCGGATGCCGTCGGCGGCATCGGGCGCCACCATGCCGATGACGTTGTAGCCGCTGTCCACGTGGTGGATTTCGCCGGTGACGCCGGAGGACATGTCGCTCAGAAGGTAGAGTGCCGAATTGCCGACCTCTTCCAGGGTGATGTTGCGCCGGAGCGGGGCATTGAGCTGATTCCAGCGCAGGATGTAGCGGAAGTCGCCGATGCCGGCGGCGGCCAGGGTCTTCATCGGCCCGGCGGAGATGCCGTTGACCCGGATTCCTTGGCGGCCCAGGTCCTCCGCCAGGTAGCGCACCGAGGCTTCCAGCGCTGCCTTCGCCACCCCCATGACGTTATAGTGGGGCATCACCCGTTCGGCCCCGGCATAGGTGAGGGTGAGCAGGCTGCCGCCTTCCGTCATCATCGCCGCGGCATGGCGGCACACGGCCGTGAAGGAGTAGCACGACACCAGCATGGTGGAGACGAAGTTGTCCGGCGTGGTGTCAACGTATCGGCCCTTGAGCTGTTCCCGGTCGGAGAAGGCGATGGCATGGACCACGAAGTCCAGTCGGCCCCAGGTCTGCCGCAACTGGTCGAAGGTGGCCGCCAATTGCTCGGGGTCGGTGACGTCACACGGCATCAGCAGCTTGGCCCCAAGGGATTCGGTGAGCGGCCCAACCCGCTTTTTCAGTGCCTCGCCCTGGTAGGTGAAGGCGAGCTCCGCCCCGCTCGCCTGCGCTGTCCGGGCAATTCCCCATGCCATCGATCGCTCGTTGGCCAAGCCCATGATCAGGCCACGCTTGCCGGCGAGAAGCGAGGTCGCTGCTGTCATTCGGTGATTCTCCCGCGATGGAGGCCGCCTCAGCCGGACGCGGCCGGCCGCCAGTGCCGCAGCGGACGACTGCGATCGGAGCCGAAGCTGGTGCAAGGGCTTAGCCGATGCGACGGAAGCCGTCAACGGCGCCGGGTCGGCCCTGATTCCCGGTTCATCATGGGGAAGGGGCGGTGCGATCGAAGAGCTTATGAGGTTGTGGGCCGTGAGTGGCGAGCGCTGTAAGGTCCGGGAAAGGCCAAGTACCTCAAGCCGGCAGGGATTTTTTCTTAAAAACGTCACTGTTCATCCCGGGCAAGCATCGGCTACGCATATCGAGGATCGCGCCCGTGGCCGGCGCGGAACCGGTCTCAGAGTGCCGGGTCAGAACAAAAGGGGAGGGAGGGGAACGATGGGGATACGAACTCTGGCGGTTTCCGCCACGGCGCTGATGGCCCTGGCCTATGCCCAGGCCGACCCGGCAAAGGCGGCGTGCACGGAAGGCACGGATGCCGACGGCAACCCGGTGATCATCTGTATCGGCACGCAGACGGAGCCGCTGCAGGACGCGCGCGACCGCCTCACCGTGATCGTCGGGGAGGGCGCGGAACTGATCCGTGAGAGCGGCCGGCCGGTCCAGCTGGACGGCGATGCCCAGGTCGTGTTGAACTTAGGCCTGATCCAGAGTGGCAACGACGACGCCATCCGCAGCGGCGGCACCGACCTGTTCGTGGTCAACAGTGGGACCATCTGGGGCGGCGACCGCGGTATCCGGCTTCGCAACGGCGGTGGCTCCTTCACCCTCGTCAACGTTGAGGGCGGGGCGATTTTCGCCCGTCAGCAGGCCGTCCGGGCCGACAACGAGGCACAAGTACCCGGTGTTGTCGTAGTTAACTCGGGGCTGATCGTCAGCTTCGAGGGGCGCGCCGTGCAATCCCGTGGGCCCGGAACCGTGGTGCTCAACTACGGCATGCTGCTGGGGAGCGAGGAAGTGGTGGAGGGACGCGAGGACTTCTACCTGGAGAACCACGGAATCATGGCCATCCGCGGCCTGAGCTGGGATGGCACCACCTGGACCAACGACGGTGCCGTTGATGATGAGGACGGTGTCCAGTTCTCCGGTGGCGTTGTGCAAAACTGGGGGGTGATCCTCGCCACTGATGACGGCATCGATATCGATGAGGGGCTGGTGCACAACCACGCCACCGGCGTCATCATCTCCGCCGCGCCGGACAGCATCCGTGACAGCGGCGGCATCGATGTGGACGAGTTGTTTCAGTTCAGCAACCCGGATCTGCCGGAGCGTCGCCCGGGCCCGCTCACCATCTTAAATGAGGGCTACATCGAAGGGCCGCGCGCCATCGTCACCGACCTCGATGCGGATTCGCCGCTCACCATCCTGAACACCGGCACCCTGATCGGCCGCGGTGGCGATGAGATGGGCCGGATCGCCATCGACCTCGCCCCCAACCAGGGAGACACCACCATCGTGCTCGCCGGCGGCAGCATCGTTGAGGGGGATATCCTGTTCGGCGGCGCCAGCCAGAATACCCTGGTGTTGGGGGCGTTCGATGCCGGGGCACGGTTCGACGGAGTGGTGCGGGCCCGCGATGCCGACCCCGACCGGGCGGCCGCCCGTGCCGCGCTGTTCGGCGACGTGGGGTTCCTGAGCGCCGCGAGCGTCAGCATGAGCGCCACCAGCCGCAGCACCGGCTTCGACGTGGTATTCGGCGATGACCTCGGGATCAGCGCGTTCGTGGCCTACCTCCTGCAGGACGATCTGTTCCGGCTGCACATGAAAGCCGGTGACGACGGGGTCATCCGCTTCCGGCTCCTGAATCCCTCGAGTTTCGCCTTTGGCGGTGAGGTGTTCGGCGCCGAGGAGTTCGCCGAGTTTCTGCGCCAAAGCGGTGTCTCGGTGGTGCCAGTACCCGGGGCACTGCCGCTGATGCTGACGGCGCTGGGCGCTCTCGCGCTGCTGCGCCGGCGGCAGGCGTGATCGGCGGATTGCCTTCATCCCGGCCTGCGGGCTCTCATGTCGACCCGATGTTGCCGTACCTCAGCTTGGATCAGTAATCGTTCGTGAGCGCAGCCCGGCCGACCGCTCTGTCTGTCGCGCTCATCCCATCGCCCACAGCCAAGCCAAGGCCAAGGCAAAGGAAATCAGGGTGATGGGAATGCCACAGACGGCGTGGTCGCGGAACGTGAGTTCGGCTCCCGCATCCCGCGCCCGTTCGGCAACGATGATGTTGGCGAGGCTCCCCACCAGCAGCAGGTTGCCCGCCAGGGTGGACAGGATGGCCAGCGCATAGAGCGCCCGCACGGACAGGTCCGGCACCGCCGCAAGGATAAGGACCACCGCAGGCACGTTGCCGACGGTGTTGCTCGCGGCGAGGGCCACGCCCGCCATCACCGGCAGGCGGGCAATGTCGAGCCCGGCTCCGGCAAGGGAAGCCCGGCCCACCTCCAGTAGGCCGGTGGCGGATAGCGCCCCGGTGATCACGAACAGCGCGGCGAACAGCACCAGCAGGGGCCAGTCGACGAAGCCGAGGATCTTCCGGGTCGACTGCTTGCGGCTGAGGAACAGGGCGCCCGCCACCATCAGAGCGCCGGTGGCATGGGGCAGTGGGGTGGTGAAGAGCGCCAGCAACACCACCGTGGCGACCCCGCCCTTGATCGCCGCGCCACGGTCTGGAGCCGGCGGCGGGGCCGGCGCAGCAGACCGCCCGGCCCCGAGTCGGTGCCGCCACACCACCCGGATGACCGCCCACACCACCACGAGGCTCACCACCGCCACCGGGGCGCAGGCCGCGACGAACGGCCAGAATGCCAGCCCGCCGGCCTGACCGATCAGGATGTTCTGCGGGTTGCCGATGAGGGTCGCGGCGGAGCCGGCATTGGCCGCCCCGGCAAGACCGATCAGGAACGGCCGCGGATCGAGCCCCCGCGCCATCAGCCCGTGGCACAGCATGGGCGTCATGGCAAACACCACCACATCGTTGGCCAGGATCGCCGAAAGCGCGCCGGCCGAAGCGACGGTCAGAGCCAACAACGCCGCGGGCGAAGCCCTTGCGGTCGCTATCCGCCAAGCGCACCAGTCGTAGAAGCCGCTGATGGCAAACTGCGCCGACAGCACCATCAGCGCGAACAGCACGAACAGCGTCGGAAAATCTATGGCCGCGACGACATCGGTGGCGGAAACCACACCAGCGATGGATAGGACCAGGGCGCCCAGAAGGGCGATGCCGGTTCGGTCGGTCTGCAACCGCGGCACCCGGCCGAGCGCCATACCGAGGTAGACGACCACGAACACCGCAACGACGAGAGCAGTCATCCGGGCCATCCGGAAGGTTCAGGCGTGGGGATCGGGTGGCATGACGCAGCGGGCCGCGACCGCACGGCAAGCGACCCCGTGCCGGTCACGACCGCTTCAAGCGCATTCTGACCGATGGAGCCGTCCCGTGCGAAGGGCAATCGCCCGAGCCCCCGAAACGCTGCGGGCGCGGTGGTGCCCGGCTCAGAACGGGAACAGGATGTCCCACAGCTGGGTGCCCCAGCGGGGCTGCTGCAGGTCGCTGAGGGTGCCGCGGCCGCCATAGGCCACCCGCATCTCCGCGATCTTGGAATGCTCGATGGTGTTGTCCGCCTCGATGTCCTGGGGCCGCACCACCCCCTGGATCAGCAGCTCACGGAGCTCGAAGTTCACCCGAAGCTCCTGCCGGCCCATGATGGCAAGCGAGCCGTTGGGCAGCACCTGGGTGACCACCGCGGCAACCGTCAGCTCGATCTCCTCCCGGCGGTTGATGCCGCCGTCGCCGCTGGTCTTGTGATCGGTCTTGAAGTTGAACAGTTCGCCACCGGGATTGACCGCATCGGGCAGCCACTTGGGGAAGTTGGCTTCGAAGCCGAGCAGGGTGTTGACCGACTGGGCTTCCCCGTCGGCCCGCCCGCGCTGGGTCCGGTTCTCAAGCTTGGCGCTGTCGTCGAGGGCGAGCTTGACGGTGAGGATGTCCCCCACCTCCTTGGCGCGGATGTCCTTGAAGAACGCCCGGGCGCCAGGCCGCCACAGCGAGTTGGGGTTGTCTTCGAGCACCTGCGGCGACGGCATCGGCAGGCTGACCGGGCGGTAGCCGGGCAGCGCCGTCGGGTTGGTGATCTCGCTCAGCTTCGGCTCCCCTCCCACCTCGGACAGGCGGGTGAACAGGTTGCAGCCGGTCAGGGCGACGGCAAGCACGGCCACCGTCAGCGACCGGGCCAGTGTGTTGCGGACAACAGCGGCCATAACGGAGCTCCTTCTGCGTTGTTCGGGCTAGCGCAGGCCGCTGGCCACACCCGGGCGCACTGCCACCTTCCCCGGGCCGACCACCGTCGCCTCAATGACCTGGTTGCTCTGGGTGTTGCTGACCCGGATGGCAGCGCCGCGCGGGCCGTCCTGCAGCGCCCGGCCACGAGCGGTCAGCAGCATGTAGGAGGTCTGCAGCACGATGGTGACCGCTTCCCCCTTGCCCACCACCACCGGCTGGCGCACGTCGGAAGCCATCACCGGCACCCCGGCCCGCACGCCGCGCCGGGCGGTCATGCCGACCAGGTCTTCCGCCACCAGCACCACATCCGCCTGGAGACTGCGCCGCGGCTGGGTGATCCAGCGGATGTCCCGGCCGGTGATGATCTCCCCGGCGCGGAGAGTGCGGGCCAGCACCGGGACCTCGGCCATGATCTGGAGCTGGCCCAGTATGCGCAGCCGCTGCGCCGCGCGGCCCTCGCTGCCGACCGCCACCACGGCATGCACGTGCCCACGTCGCGGATCATAGGAGAGGTCCTCCACCGCCAATGCGGGGACGGCATCGGTCGGCAGGTGAAGCCGGATCGGGCGATTGCCAAAGTGCATCGCCGCCTCACGGGTATTGACCCCCTGATCGGCGAGGGCCTCCAGGATCACCGCCTCGAAGTCATCCCGTCCGATGATGATGCTGTCCCGCTCCACCACCACGTGATCGTGGACGGTGGCCGGCCGCCAATCGAGGCCGTGCGCCGCCGCCACCCGGAAGAGCCAGCGGGCATCGAAGCGGGCGCTGCGTCCGGGATCGGGAGCGTACGCCACCGGCTTGACGGCGCGATCGCCGGCGTTGTGGAACAGGTCGCCGAGGCGGACCAGCGGGCCGTCGACCATGACCGTGTCGGCCGCCAGCACCGGTCCGGCGGCGGCCGCCGCCGGCAGGTCCGCTGCTGCCAGCGGGAACGGGCTGCCGAGGACCGGTGCCAGGATGATCACGAACGCTGCAAGCGGCGGAAGCCGGTAACGCATGGCCGATGCCTCAACGGAGCTGGTTGAGCGCGCCCATCATGTCGTCCGCGGTCTGGATCACCTTGGAGTTCATTTCATAGGCGCGCTGGGCGGAGATCAGATTGGTGATCTCCTCCACCGGGTTGACGTTGGACGTCTCGAGGAAGCCCTGGAGCAGGGTGCCGAAGCCGGGCGTCTGCGGCGGTGCGATCACCGGCGCGCCGGAAGCCGGCGTTTCCAGCAGGAGGTTGCTGCCGATTGCCTGCAGGCCCGGCTCGTTGGCAAAGCTGGCCAGCTGCAATTGCCCCACGTTCTGGAGCTGCACCTGCCCCTGCAGTTTGACCAGCACCTCGCCGCTGGCGTTGACGGTGACGTCGACGGCGTCCTCCGGGATGACGACCCCGGGCAGCACCAGGAAGCCGTCGTGGGTGACGATCTCTCCGTCGGCGTTCAGCTGAAAGGTGCCGTCGCGGGTGTAGGCGGTGTCGCCGTTGGGCATCTGCACCTGGAAGAAGCCCTTGCCCTGGATGGCGAGGTCGAACGGGCTGTCGGTGGCGGCGAGGTTGCCCTGATTGTGGATGCGGTAGACCGCCGCCAGCTTCACCCCGAGGCCGAGCTGCACCCCGCTCGGCACGATCGAGCCGTCATCGCCGGAAGTCGAGCCGACCCGACGGAGGTTCTGGTAGAGCAGGTCGTGGAACTCCGGCCGGCGGCGCATGTAGCCGGTGGTGTTCATGTTGGCGAGGTTGTTGGACACCACTTCGACGTTGCGCTGCTGCGCCAGCATGCCGGTGGCGGCGATGTTCAGGGCTCCCATCATGCAACTCCCTTCATGCGGCCGGCCGGGTCCGGATCCGACCCGACGGCAACGCCCAGCCGAGCCGTCATCGACCGTATTCCTCGATCATCTTGCGAATGCGTTCGTCCTCCCGGTCGATCAGGCGGGAAGCACTGTCGTAGGCGCGCTGCACCTCGATCAGCCGGGTGATCTCCCGGACCGGTTCGACGTTGGATCCTTCCAGCATGCCCTGGGCCAGCTCCGGCGCCGCCATGTCCTCCCCGGGCTGGTCCGCCGTCAACAGACCGCCGGCGACCTGCCGCAGCTCCTGCTCGTTGTCGAAGCGGACGATGCGGAGCCGGCCGATCTCGCCGTTCGCGGTGGAAACCACGCCGTTACGGCCGATGGTGATGTCGCCGTCCTCGGCGCCCAGAACGAGCGGCTGGTCTCCCTCCGCCATGACCGGAAAGCCGTGCTCGGTGACCACTTGGCCGGCATCGTCCAGGCGGAACCGGCCCTGGCGGGTGACGTTCTCTCCGGTCGGGGTCATCACCACGAAGTAGCCCTCGCCGACGATGGCAACATCCAACGGGTTGCCGGTGGCGACCAGCGGCCCGGCGGCGATGTCGCGCCGCGTCGCCCGGTCGAGCACGAACGACAGCAGTTCGCCCCGCGCGGTCTCACCCCCACGGCTCCGTACCAGGACTTCTGCAAACATCGGCTGTTCCGCCTTGAAGCCGGTGGTGTTCATGTTGGCGACGTTGTTGGCGATCACCTCCAGCCGGCGACGCAGTGCCGCCTGGTGGGAGAGCGCTATCAGCAACGTGTTTTCCATCGGGCGCGATCCTTGGCGATGGCGGTGCAGCACCGCGCTTTGCCGGCCGACGATGCACGCGCCGTGCCAGTGCCCTAACCCGAACGAGACGGCGGCGGACCACGGAATGACAAGGCCTTGAGCCGGATGACGGGCGGGGTGCGGACGGGGCAGGTCCGTTCGTGCCGGGCAAATCCTGCCGGGCGGGAGCCGGCGGAGCCGCCACCGGGCCGCGATTCTGCCCGCGTGGCCAAACGCTCGGAAACCTCGCCTTAACCATGGCCGGCTAGAGTGGCGTTAGGCAGCGTCGATGCCGGCTGCCGCAACCGACCCAAGGTGTGTGACCGACGATGGCTGAAGCCGCGACCATGCCCTCGACCCCGGACGAGGCCGCCAGGGCCTCGGGCCTCGCGCGGCTTGCATCGCGCAAGCTGCTGCTGGCGCTGGCGGCCATGCTGACCGTTGCCGCCATCGGCGTCGCTGCGGCCAACTGGTTCGGCGTGCTGGAGTTCGGGATTGGAGCCGCGCCGGAAGCCGTCCAGGCACCGGCAGCCGAACCGGTTTACTTCGAACTGCCCGAGTTCGTGGTCAACGTCGATACCGGCGGGCGACGCAGCAGCTTCCTCAAACTCAGGGTGCGTCTCCAACTCGACAGTGCCGACGCCATTCCCCGCATCGAGGCCCGCCTGCCGCGCATCATCGACCACTTCCAGGTGTATCTCCGGGAACTGCGCCGGGAGGACCTGGATGGCGCCGTCGGCACCTATCGGATGCGCGAAGAGTTGCTGAAGCGGGTCCGGCTCGACGTGGCGCCAACGCCGGTCGCCGACCTGCTGTTCGTGGAAATCCTGATGCAGTAGCGGCCGGTTCCGTCCCGATGAATCGCTGAAGCCGCCACGCCCGATCAAAGACGTCCTCAAGACCGCATCGCGAGCCCTGCCATGGCCCCTTCCTCCCAAGACGACGTCGACGCGCTGTTGTCCGGCGACACCCCGGCCACCGAGGCGGAACCGTCCGGCGATGGCAACAATCTCGCTTCCGAGTGGGAAGCCATGCTGGCAGGGGGCGGCGGACTCGGCGACCCTGCCGAATTGAGCGGCAGTTCGACCCGAGTCCTCAACCAGGACGAGATCGACAGCCTGCTCGGGGTCAGCGGGTCGGAGCAGGGGGACGGGCCGCGCTCCGGTCTACAGGCGATTCTCAACAGTGCCCTGATCTCGTACGAACGCCTGCCGATGCTGGAGGTGGTGTTCGACCGGCAGGTGCGACTGATGAGCACCAGCCTGCGCAACTTCACATCGGATAACGTCGAGGTGTCGCTGGACAAAATCGAATCCATCCGGTTTGCCGATTACCTCAACTCTATCCCCTTGCCGGCGATGCTGAGCGTGATCAAGGCGGAGGAGTGGGACAACTACGGCCTGATCACCGTCGATTCGGCGATGATCTATTCCATCGTCGACGTCCTGCTGGGCGGCCGGCGCGGCACTGCGGCGATGCGGGTGGAGGGGCGGCCCTACACCACCATCGAACGCAGCCTGGTGGAACGGCTGGTCGAGGTGATGCTCAACGACCTCAGCGCCGCCTTCGAGCCGCTGAGCCCGGTGACCTTCCGGTTCGAGCGTCTCGAGACCAATCCGCGTTTCGCCACCATCTCCCGGCCGTCCAACGCCGCCATCGTTGCCCGCTTCCGGATCGACATGGAGGACCGCGGCGGCCGGGTGGATCTGCTGCTGCCCTACGCCACGCTGGAGCCGGTGCGTGAACTGCTGTTGCAGATGTTCATGGGCGAGAAGTTCGGTCGGGATTCCATCTGGGAAAGCCATCTCGCCGAAGAGCTGTGGCAAACCGAGATCCAGTTGGAAGCGGTAATGGACGAGGTCACCGGATACCTTCGTGATGTGTTCAATCTCAAGGTCGGCAGCCGGCTGATGTTCCGCGCCGGCCCGGATTCCCTGGTGCAGATGCGCTGCGGCCAAGTGCCCATGTACACCGGCCGCATGGGCCGCCGCGGCGAGCGGATCGCCATCCAGATTGTCGACCGCGTCGATCGCAAAGCCCAACGAGGATGATCGTGACCTGGACCGTTCTGCTTGATGGCCTTCTGGCTGTGCTGCTGGCCGTTACCATCGGCTACGCGGTGATGCTCAACCGGCGGCTTGCCGCCATCCGCGGGGGCAGCGAGTTCGACCGCCACGCCGCAGGCTTCCGTGACGCGGTCTCGCGCGCGGAGGACAGCGTAGCCCGGCTGAAGGCCAACGCCGACGAACTCCAGCAGCGCCTGGAGCAGGCGCGGGCGCTCCAGGATGATCTGTCGCTGCTGATCGACCGGGGCGAGCGGGTCGCAGACGGCCTGGAGACCACGGTACGCATCGCTCGCAGCCAGCAAGATTCGGTGCGTGACGGCAGGCGCGAGACCACGCGACAGTCCGGGCCGGATCCGGTGCGGGCGGCGGCAGGCCCGGCCGTAGCCGGGCCGGTCAGCGGCCGCGGCGAGAACGCCATCGCCTCGGTCCGCGGTCGGGGCCAGAGCGGGCCGGCGACGGTCAACGGCAAGGGCCGAGGTGCGACGCCGTCCCCGCAACCGGTTCCCCGCTCTCAGGCGGAGCGGGAACTGCTGGCAGCTCTCGCGTCACGGAAGTGAGCGCCGTCGGATGAACGCCCCGCCGATCCCGCCACGCCCGGTCCGGGTCCGACTGCGGCTGCTGCCGGTCGTGGTCGCCGCGGCATCGCTTGCTCTTGCGCTCAAGGTGACCGCCGTCGGCAGCGGCGTCTACCACATGATGCAGCCGGCGCTGGCGGCTTCCGACCCGGCCGAAACCGCAACGGCTGCGGCCTCGATTCCGGCACCCGACGAACCGCCCGCCGAGCCGCGGGCAGCAGGCGACGCTTCGGCGGCGAACGGCTCGGCGAGCGAGGCTCAGTCACGGGGATTCCGCCCACCGCCGGAGCGGTCCCGCCTCAGTGATGCCGAGCTCGACGTTCTGCAGCAACTGACCGACCGCCGCCAAGCCCTGGATGCGCGGGAACAGGCGATGAAGCAGCGGGAAGCCCTGTTGCAGGCAGCGGAGATGCGGCTCGACCGCAAAGTCGAGGAGCTGCGCGACATGCAGCGGCTGCTGGAGGGACTGATCCAGACCCGAGAAGAGCAGGAAGACCAGAAGCTGGCGTCCCTGGTCAAGATCTATGAGAACATGCGTCCGAAGGACGCCGCCCGGATCTTCGAGCAACTCGAGATGGATACGCTGCTGCTGGTGGCCGATCGCATGCGCGAACGCAGCCTGGCGCCGATCATGGCTCAGATGAACCCCCGGAAAGCCCAGGAGGTGACGGTGGAACTGGCCCGGCTGCGGGCCCTGCCACAACCGTGGGCGAATGCCGAAGGATCCTGAGCGAACTGTTGCGCGCAATAGCGCCCGGCAATACAACGACCGGGCTGGGCTGGCAGCCTTATCACCCGGTCCCGACGGCCCCGGGACAGGGTCTGCCGGGACACAGTGGGCGGGGAACCTCATGGCAGCAGCTTCGGACGAGGGCTGGAACGGCGGCCGCTTGACCGAGGACCGCGTTGCTCACGCGATCCCGGCCATCCCGCCGGCAGCGTCGGGCAGTACGGCTATCGGGCAAGGCTGGTCGGCGCTGTTCCTGTCCCTGATGCTGATGATCCTGGCGTTCTTCGTGGTCCTGGTGAGCATTTCGCAGATCGACGCGGTGAGATCGGTCGGCGTCATGGGCAGCGTCGCCGAAACCTTTGCGGCGAGCGACTCATGGGGCGCCGCCCGCAAGCCATCCGGTGCGGCCCGCGGTGACGTGGTCGACGGCAGTGATCTCGAACAAAGCCTGCGGGCGCTGTTTGCCACCGAACTGGAGATGGCGCCGACGTCTGCCGACCTGGCGGGGCGGGTAGCCGCGCTGACGTTCGACGCCGAGGCCCTGTTTATCGCCGGGCATGCGACGGTGCGTGAGGCGGCGGAACCGCTACTGGACCGGATCGCCGCCGCGACCACCGACCGGCCCGAGGGACTCGGCGTCCAGCTGGACATCGTGGTGGGCGTGATGGCGGCGTTCCCGGTCTTGGGCGTCGACACCGACTCGCTCGCCGTCCGGCGGGGCAGCGCCCTGGCGGAGGCGCTGGCACTGCGCGGCCTGCCGCGTGCGTGGATGGCCGTGGGGCTGCGTCCCGGGCGAACCGACCAGATCGTGCTGGCCTTCGCGCCACGGCTCTCTGGCCAACCCGGCCAATCGGCACGTCGCCCGATCGGCCCGGCGGAACCCGGCCGATGACCTCGCTTCGCGATATTAGGTCGACCGATCCGCCATCGCCGCCGGCCATCTCGCGGCGAAGCTGGATCGTCATCTTTACCGACCTGACGGCCCTGTTGCTGGCTTTCTTCGTTCTGCTGTTCGCGATGTCCGGGGTCCAGCCGCAGCTGTGGCAGGCGACTGCCCAATCGCTCTCCCGTACCCTCAACCCCGGCTGGGAGCCGGCGCCGCCGCCAGTGGCGGCCTTCAATGCCGAGCGCGCCGACGCCGCGCCGGGCAGCGACCTCGATTATCTGCAGGCGGTGCTGGCCGAAGTGTCGGACGACCTGCCCATCCTGGCCGACCTGCAGCTCGGCCGGGAATTCCGGGCGCTGGTGCTGACCCTTCCCATGCAGGGCATGTTCGACGATCATGCCACCCTTACCGGGATCGGCGAGCAGCGCCTGGCCACGCTCGGCGGGGTCATCCGCAATGTCGGCAACGCCCTGCGGGTGCGGGTGGTCATGGACCACCCGGATGTGTCGGCTGAACCGGAGGCAGCTGCGTGGGCACCGGCACTGGTCCGGGCGGCCGCCATCGGAAACGTTCTGCGGCGGGCCGGCCATCGGCGAACCATCGAGATTTACGGCAGCGACGCCGGCATGGCAGAGCAAGGCATGGAAGGTCCCGCGGCGGCGGCTGCCCGCATCGAGTTCTGGTTCCTCGGGGAGGAGCGAGGGTGACCGCCAAACCCCGCTTAAGCCGCGACGGCCGCCACGCCGCGGTGCGCGTGCCGCGGCTGCTGCTTCTGCTTGTGGCGTTCCTGCTGACAGCTTGCGCCGTGACCATCGGGGCTCCGGTCACGCTCGGCGCGAGCGAGCCGGAACCCCCCATCCGGGTGCGGACCGGTGAGCACCCGGGCTTCAGCCGGATCGTGTTCGACTGGCCCCAACGGGTGGAGTATGCCCTCTGGCGCGAGGGCACGCTGGCGCGGGTGATGTTCTCGAGCCCGGCACGCTTCGACCTCAGCCGCGTGGGCGCCGTGCCGGCACGACGAATCCGTGCCGTCAGCCCGGAGGCGTGGTTGGACGGCTCGGCGGTGGTGCTGGCGATCCCCGACAATGCCTCCGTCACCCACATGCGGGTGGGTACACGGGTGGTCATCGACGTGTGGTCCCCCCGGGTCCCGCGCCAGGCGGATGTCCCGCAAGTCGATGCCGAGCCGCCGGCCGAGGCTGCGTCGGAACCGTCACTGCCGCCCGGCTTCGCAATCCCGACCGAGGCTCTTCCGGGCGTGGTAACCGAGCCGCCGGCAGAACCTGAGAGCCCGGACCAACCGACGGACCGGGAGGGAGCCGCGGAGACCCCGAGTCGGATCGAGGAGACCCATCCAGGTCCGGTCGAACCCGATCCTGATGAAGGGCCCGGCCCGGAGGTCAGCCCCCTCCCTGCGCCCGACACGCCGGCACCGCCCGAGCCGGAGCGCGGAGGGGATGCCCAGGCGGACCTGCGGATGGACTGGGCGGAGCCGGTGGCCGGCGCCGCATTCCGAAGGGGCCCCTGGATCTGGTTGGTGTTCGATCGCGCATCGGAACCGGACGTGGGCGCGCTGCGCCAGGCGGCCGGGCCGGCGGTCGACGACTTGCATCAGGTCGCGAGTGACAATGCGACCGTCCTCCGGCTCAAGGCATCATCCCCGTCGGCGCCGCGGGTCCGCCGTGACGGCGCCGCGTGGCTGGTACGGATCCTGCCGGAAGCGGAGGTGTCGCCACCGCGACGCCCCATCGAGCCGGTGATCGATGTCGGCTCGACGGGCGAGGCCCGCCTGCTGCTGCCGGTGGACAATCCGTCGCGCCCGATCCCCCTCACTGATCCCGAAGTGGGCGACAATTTCCTGGTGGTGGCGCTGAGCCCGCCCGGCATCGGCATTGTCCGGACCTGGCAGTACCCTGAACTGGAGCTCTCCGCGACCGCCCAAGGCATCGTCATCCGCCCGAAAGTGGACGACCTTCGCGTCTTGTCCAACCCCCGCGGCGTGGTGATCAGCCGCCCGCAGGGGCTCAAGGTCAGCCCCGTGGGCGAAGCCGAACGCCGCCGGGCCGAACTCCGCCTCGACGACACGCTGAAGCGGGTGCTCGAGCCGGAGAGTTGGCCGACCGAACATGAAGGAGAAATCCTGGCTCGGGCACGGACGCGCCTGACGGCAGCGGCGGTGACCGAGGATGCGGCCAGGCGGGAGCGGGCCTTGCTGCGTCTCGCTCAGTTCGAGCTTGCCCACGGGCTGACGGCCGAAAGCCTGGGAGCGCTCGGCCACGCGCTGCACGAACGCGCGGGCATTGCTGATGAGGCGCGGTTCCGGCTGCTGCGGGGGATGGCGCTGGCCGTTTTCGGTCGGCTCGACGAGGCGGAGGCAGAACTGAAGCACGGCAGTCTCGACGCCAGCGACGAAGGTTCGCTGTGGCGGGCCGCCGTCACGGCTTGGCAGGGGGACCTTGCCGGTGCTGCCGCCGACCTGGGCCGGACCCGGGCCATCGCACAGAGCTACCCGCGGGCACTCCGGGTTCCACTTGCCACCATCGGTGCCGAGGCCGCACTTGCCGACGGCCGAACGGAGGACGCGGAAGCCGGCATCACCCTGCTGGAGGCCGATGTTGCCGACGATGCCCGGACCGCACCGATGCTCGCCTACCTGCGCGGCAGGCTCATGGTGCTCCGCGGCGATACGGCCGGTGCACTCGCCAGCCTGGATCAGGCGGCCCGCGGGCGCGACCGCCTGTTCCGTGCCAAAGCGCTGTGGGCCGCCGCCGAGTTGAGGCTGAAGCTCGGCGAGATCACGCCCGATCAGGCGCTGGATGTGCTGGAAGCGACCCGCGTGGCGTGGCGGGGTGCGCCGCTGGAGGCGCCGCTACTGCGACGTCTTGCCGAGCTCCATGGTGAAACCGGGCAGTACCGGGCTCAACTTGTGGCGCTCCGTGAGGCGGCGAGCCGGCTGCGCGGCGGGCCGGGTGCCAGCGAGATCGCCGCGGAGATGGGCCGGATCTTCGCCGACCTGTTCCTCGGCGGCGGGGCCGAGGCAATGCCGCCGCTCGCCGCCATCGCCCTGTTCGACGAGTTCCGTGAACTCACCCCAAGGGAAGAACGCGGCAACGACATGATCCGGCGCCTGGCCGACCGTCTGGTTGCGGTTGACCTTCTCGACCGGGCGGCCGAACTGCTGGAAGACCAGGTGCGCAATCGTCTCGCCGGCCTGGATCGCGCCCGCGTCGGCACGCGCCTCAGCCTGGTGTATCTGCTCGACCGCCGCCCCGCGGACGCCCTTGCCGCCCTGGAAGCCTCGGTCAGTGCGGACCTTCCGGCAGATCTGGAGCGCCAACGCCGGCAGATCACCGCCCGAGCGCTGGCGGGACTGGAGCGCTTCGACGAGGCAACCGGCTTGCTGGCCGGAGATGACAGCATTGATGCGGAGCGTATCCGCATCGAGGTGGCCTGGGAGCGTCAGGACTGGCCGGCCGCTGCGTCGGCACTGGGCCGGCTGGCCGAAGCGGTCGGCGTCGATCCCGACGCGCCGCTGCGTGACGACCACGCCCGCCTGGTGTTCAACCGTGCCATTGCGCTGACGCTTGCCGGCGACGATACCGCACTCGCGGACCTGCAGCAGCGCTTCGGCCCCGCCATGGCTGACACGCCCTTCCAGGAGCCGTTCCGGCTGCTGACGGGCGGCGACGGAAGGGCATCGGACGTGCGCACCCACTTGGCGGCTACCGTCGATGGCGCGACCGGCTTTCAGGCTTTTCTCGCCGGCTATCGCGACCGGCTCCGGGAAGACGGCTTGAGCGCGATCAACTAGTCGGCCCGCCCTGCATGATGATCAGTGCGCCATGCGCCGGCGCGATGGCGATTGCCCTTGCATTCCAGGGGGCAATTCCGGTATCTACCCCGTCCTTTGCTTCCAATGTGCGACCATCGGACCCAAGGAGACACCCGAATTGCCCAAAGACCTCTTCGATGAACACGCCGCCGCCGAGGCTGCCGCTGCGGACGTGAGGGTTGGCCCCGACTACTTCATCGAGAAGGACGGTTACCGATACGCCGGCGGCCACCTGCTGCTCGATCTGTGGGGTGCGCGCAATCTGACCGACCCCGGCCGGGTTGAGGCCGCTCTGTGCGATGCCGCCCGGGCTTCCGGGGCGACCATCCTGCACGCCCACATGCATCAGTTCGGCGAGGGCGGTGGCGTCTCAGGCGTGGTGGTCCTGGCAGAATCGCACATCAGCATCCACACGTGGCCGGAACGGGATTTTGCCGCCGTCGATATCTTCATGTGCGGCGCCTGCGATCCCCATCTGGCGGTGCCGGTGCTGCGGGAGGTGTTCAGTCCCACTTCGGTCGAAATCTCGGAGCACCGCCGGGGCCTGGTGACGTGACCTGGTTCGACGAAACGCTGCATCTCGCCCGCCATGGCTATGCCCAGCGCATCGAGGTGGTCCGGGAGGTGCACCGGGAGAAAACCCCGTTCCAGGACATGGCGATCCTGGAGAGCCGGGGTTTCGGGCGGGTGCTGGTGCTGGACGGGGTGGTGCAGACCACCGAGCGGGATGAGTTCGTCTACCATGAGATGATCAGCCACGTGCCCATGCTCGGCCACGGGCAGGCCCGGCGGGTGCTGATCATCGGCGGTGGCGACGGCGGGGTCCTGCGGGAGGTGCTGCGCCATCCGGTCGAGCGGGCGGTGATGGTGGAAATCGATCGGGCCGTGGTCGAGCGCTGCCGCGAGTTCATGCCGGGCCTGAGCGACGGCGCCTTCGACGACCCCCGGGCGGAGGTGCTGTTCGACGACGGCATCCGCTATGTCGAGGACCAGACCGAGCCGTTCGACGTCATCATCGTCGACTCCACGGACCCGATGGGACCGGGGGAGGTCCTGTTCACCGAACGGTTCTATGCCAACTGCGCCCGCTTGCTGGGCGAGCGCGGTGTGGTGGTGACCCAGTGCGGGGTGCCGTTCTTCCAAGGTTCGGAACTGGCCGCGAGCCAGGACCGGCTGAAGCCGCATTTCGCCGACGTCAGCGCCTTCGTGCTGGCGGTGCCCACCTACGTGGGCGGCCTGATGACCTTGGGCTGGGCCGCCAACGATCCCGGGCTGAGACACCGCAGCGAGAGCGATCTGACGGAACGCTACGTCGACGCGGGGCTGGCCACGCGGTACTATTCGCCACCCGTTCACCGCGCCGCTTTTGCGCTGCCGCCGTTCGTGATCCGGCTGCTGGGGTAAGACCGAACCGCGAACCGCCCGCTTATCGCGGGATGACCGCAACCCGCTTGCCGGCGGGCGGATCCGTGTAGCGCTTGGGCAGGGTGATCAGCAGCACGCCGTTATCGAACGACGCGCTGATCGCATCTTCGTCGACCCGCGCCGGCACCCGGAAGCTTCGGGCGATGCTGCCGTATCGCCGTTCGGCCAGATGCACCTTGGCATCGCCCACGGCCTCGCCCCGGGCCTTGACGCCTTGAACGTCGAGCATGCCATCGGCCAGCGACACCTCGATGTCGTCCAGCTGGACGCCCGGCAGCTCCACGGTGATGACGATCTCGCTATCGGTTTCCAGGCATTCCGCCCGAGGCATCACCTCGCCGGGGGAGCGGTATTCCGTCTCCACCTGCCCGAACGGACCGAAGCCGAACCCGCGCCAGCGGAACGGCGGACCGAAGTCCCGGACGAACTCCTCGAAAACCCGGTCGATCTCCTGACGCAACGCCTGGACCGGATGCGTTGTCCCGGCCTCGGCGCCGCCGGCGGGGCGGTCGGTGCCCGCTCGCGGGTCATCGTCGTGAGCGCCTTGCCCACGCGTGTGGCCGGTTGTGATCCTTACCGTCATGTGCCCCTCCCAAGGCCGCGAACGCCAATGGTTACCCAATGGTTACAATGTTTTCCAGCACCATAGTCGCGGCTGTCGCTGCTGGCAACGGCTCCACCGCCGGCCGACGCCGCGGCAGCCGCAACGGGCACTCAGGCCCCTGTGGACGGATGCCTGAAATGCCTCACGGCGCGGTTGCCAAGCGTCGGCGGCGGCGCCATGGTGGATGCTCAGGCAGGGCCCAATTCACCATACCGAATTGGTCGCCCGCGTTTGAACCGGAGGACAGCCGAATGATGCGCCATCCGCAAGGCCTTTCGCCCCGCAGAAAGCCTGATCCCGTCGCGACCGTGACGCGTGCTGTCACGCTGACCCTGGGTCTGGGTGTTGCGCTGGGGTGCGGTCTGCCTGCGGCCGCGGCCGACGATCTGGTGGTTCAGGCGCTGAGCTGCCGGGGCAACGAACCGTTCTGGGCGCTCGACATCTCGGCCACGTCGGCTTTTGAGCGAAGTCTCCTCGCCGACGGCAGCTTCGAGCGCACGTATCAGGGTCGGCTGTCGTCCTTCGCGTTTCTCGACCCGCCATGGGCGGTGTTCCGGGGTGAGACCGAGGATGCGGAGACGGTGGTGCTGGTCGCGCGTGAGGAGGCCTGCTTCGACACCATGAAGGGGGAGGCGTTCGATCAGCGGGCCGTGGTCAGCTTTCCGGACGGCACCGCTGCCACCGGCTGCTGCCACGCCACCCTCGGGCTCGACGTGGTGAACGCGCCGGAGGCTGTTCCGGAAACGAAGCCGGCCGGAGACTGGAGCCGGCTGCTGCCGCACTTTGCTGCCGGGATCGAGCGCTGTGTTGCCGCCATGGCGGAGCCGGTTGCCGCCGTCACCACCGCTTGGCCGATGAACCGCGGCCTGATCGGCGTGCGGCTGCAGGATGCCGGCGGAACCCGCACCGACTGCATCGTGGGGCAGACCGGGGACCGGATCGATCGCCTGGATGTGGTGGCCGAGGGCGACCGACTGCGGGGAGAGGACGGCCCTGCGCTGCTGCTGGCGGCCGACGGCCCGCCGCTCCTCACCTGCGGGCGGGTGGAACGGGTCGTGACGGAGCAAGGGGGGACCTGGGGCTACCTCCATTATGGCGGTCCCTGCCCGGCGGCGAACTGACGTCCCGAAGGGGCGAGGCAGCGGTTCTCACCCGCCGAAGCTGCGCACCAGGCTGCCGACCACCAGGTACCAGCCGTCCACCAGGACGAAGAACACGATCTTGAACGGCAGCGCGATGATGATCGGCGGCAGCATCATCATGCCCATGGACATCAGCACCGACGCCACCACCATGTCGATGATCAGGAACGGCACGAAGATCAGGAAGCCGATCTCGAACGCGCGACGGAGCTCGCTCACCATGAACGCCGGGATGATGACGCGAAGCGGAACGCCTTCCGGCTCCAGCTCCGTTGGATCGAGCCCAGCCATGTCGACGAAAAGCTGCAGATCCCGCTCCCGCACATGGTCCAGCATGAACTGCCGGACCGGTTCCACGCTGCGCTCGAACGCCTCCATCTCCCCGATCTCGCCGTCGATCAGCGGCCGGATGCCCTGGTCGTAGGACTGCTCCATGGTGGGCATCATGATGAACAGGGTGAGGAACAGGGCGAGGCTGATCAGCACCTGGTTGGGGGGTGTCTGCTGGGTGCCGATGGCGGCACGGACGAACGACAGCACCACGACGATGCGGGTGAATGAGGTGACCATGACCAGGATGGACGGCGCCAGGCTCAGCACCGTCATCAGGGCCACGAGTTGCACCACCCGGCCGGTGGCCTCGGTGCCGCCTTCGCCGAGATCGAGGGAGAGGGTCTGCGCCGCCGCCGGCTGGAGCGACGCCGCCAGCAGTGCCATGGCCGCGCCGGCGATGGAGGCGACCACGGCGGTGGCGGCCTGACGGCGGGTCATCGGCGCTCGTCCGTCGCCTGACCCAGGGTCCGGGAGAAGTCGTCGGCAGGCGCCGGGATGCCGCTTTCCACCAGCAGTTCGGAGGAGGGGCCCAGGATCACCAGATGCTCGACCCGGTCGCGGCGGACCAGCAGAAGCCGGCGCCGGGCATCCAGTGTCCGCACCTCGACCACGGCGAGGCGTCGGCCGTGCCCCCTTGTCGCCGGCGGGATGCCGCCCAGGCCGAGCCTGCGCGCAACCAGGGCCAGCAGCCCGATCAGGGCCAGCACGAACACCAGCGCCAGGATGAACTGCAGGTAGTGGGCGGTATCCATGGCGTGCCCCGTCAGCCGGCGTGGCCGGAGAAACCCGGCGGGGCTCCGGCCTCAGCCGGCATGCGGGCCGTCGGTGCCACCAGGACCGTCCTCGCCCGGTGCCGCCGGCAGACGGCCGTTGGCGCGGTAGACATAGGCCAGCACCTCCGCCACGGCGACGAAGGCGGTGACCGGGATCTCGCTATCAATGTCCACCGCTGCCAGCACCTCGGCGAGGTCGGCATCCTCCCGGACGTTGACGCCGTGAGCGAAGGCAACGTTGAGGATTTGCTCGGCGACGGCGCCGCGGCCGCCGGCGACCACCCGCGGCGCCTGGTCGTTCTCGGGGTCGTAGGTCAAGGCGACGGCAACCTTGCCGCGGTCAGCAGGCGGGGCGGGCATGCCGGGGGGATCGCCTTCGGTCATCGCGCGTTCTCGCGTCGATCGGGACACCAACAACATCCCCAACCCTGCCGGGTTAACCCTAACAATCCGTTACCATCTGCGCGCGCATGCCCCGTTTGAGGTCATCTTCCGGATCTTTGGGCCGGATCGGGCCGCCACGCCTTGCCCCCGCCGGCAACCACCCGACATTGTGGATCGAGTATGCGGCGACTGGCGCCCATGCCGCGGCCGGGGCAACGGGGCGAGACAACGGGACGATGCAATCGGATGGTGAAGAAGACGGGCAGCGATCAGGCGTTCACGGCCGCAAGCCTTGACGGCATGGGCGGCGAGCCGACCTATGGGGGAGCGCTCAGCTTCCTCCGCCGCCGCTACAGTCGCGACTTCGCCGGGGTCGATGTGGTGGTGAGCGGGGTGCCGCTGGACCTCGCCACCACCAACCGGCCGGGGGCGCGGTTCGGGCCGCAGGCGATCCGCCGCGCTTCGGCGATGCTGAGCTGGGGCAAGCCGTGGCCCTGGGGGTTCGACCCGTTCGAGCGGCTGGCGGTGGTGGATGCCGGCGATTGCTGGTTCGATTTCGGCCGGCCGGAGACCATTGCCGCGGCGATCGAGCGCCACGCACGGGACATTGTCGACGCCGGGGCGACCATGCTCACCCTGGGCGGCGACCACTTCATCAGCGAACCGCTGTTGCGGGCCCATCATGCCCGGTACGGGCCGCTCGCCCTGGTGCAGTTCGACGCCCATTCCGATACCTGGGCCGACGAGGGCCGGCGGCTGGACCACGGTACCCAGTTCCGCCACGCCATCGAGGACGGGCTGATCGACCCGAGGCATTCGGTTCAGGTCGGCATCCGCACATTTAACGACGCCGACCATGGCATCACCGTGCTGGACGCCGCCTGGGTGGAGGCGGAGGGCGCCGCCGCCGTGGCCCGAGAGGTCCGCCGGGTTGTGGGCGACCGGCCCGCCTACCTCAGCTTCGACGTGGATTGCCTGGATCCCGGCTTCGCCCCCGGCACCGGCACGCCGGTGGCGGGCGGGCTCTCCACCGCCGCCGCCCGGGCCATCCTCCGCGGGCTCGCCGAGGTGCCGTTCGTCGGCATGGATGTGGTGGAGGTGTCGCCACCTTACGACGTTGCCGATGTCACCGCGCTGGCCGCCGCCACCATCGCCCTCGACTGGCTCTGCATCGTCGCCCGGCAGCGGCGCCGGGGGATCGGCCATGCCCGAATCCCGAGCCTCACATCGGTCGATCCATGAACAGATTGATGGGGTGGTTCGGTGCAGCCAACCGGCCGGACCCATCCGGCGGCATGGAATCTCCTCGCCCGACCTGGCCGGGCGTGTCCCGCCCCCGGCCTCCTTCGCCGTCATGGCCGGACTTGTTCCGGCGTTCTTGTTTTCTGACTTGGCCGGACGTGTTCCGGCCATCCACGAAAAGGCCGTGACGGCGTATCCCCTGCTCAGAGAAAGGCAAGGCGTGGATGCCCGGGACAGGCCCGGGCAAGGCAGGTGAGCGGCGGGAGGGGGCGTGGATGGCCGGGCCGAGCCCGGGCAAGTCGCTGTAATATTTCCCTCTGCACTCTCCCTGATTTGGCCGGACTTGTTCCGGCCAACCACGAAAAGCCCTGGCGCCGCGCTCCTCCCTCAGGGACAGGCAAGGCGTGGATGCCCGGGACAGGCCCGGGCAAGGCAGGTGAGCGGCGGGAG
>REES01000089.1 GCA_007694935.1 Rhodospirillales bacterium | reverse complement strand
AAAGCGCTTGAAACCCATCGCATCCTCCGCGACATGATGAGTCCGGAACCGCGTGGTGACGGCGATCGGAGCGCATCCTCCACCGGCGGCTACGATGCGAGGGAGCGGCAGGAACTGGAACGGCTGCTGGACGGCAGCGAGGGGCGCTGACAGGAATGGAAAAAGTGGTGCGCTCTCCTGAGCAACGCATTTTGGAGACCCGCAGGCGTCCATCAAGCGACGACGACCATTTCCATGACGAATGCGGCGTGTTCGGCATCTTCGGCCACGACGACGCCGCGGCGGCGGCGGCGCTGGGCCTGCATTCGTTGCAGCATCGCGGTCAGGAAGCGGTTGGCATCGTCACCTTCGACGGCGAGCACTTCCACAGCCACAAGGCATTGGGCCTGGTGGGAGACAACTTCGGTTCGCAGGCGGTGATCCGCCGCCTGCCCGGCGATGCCGCGGTTGGCCACGTCCGCTACAGCACCACCGGCGACACGGTGCTGCGCAACGTCCAGCCGCTGTTTGCCGACCTCGAATTCGGCGGTCTCGCCATCGCCCACAACGGCAACCTCACCAATGCCTATGGTGTGCGCAAAGGCTTGGTGCACCGGGGCGCCATCTTCCAATCCACCACCGACAGCGAGGCGATCATCCATCTGATCGCCACCAGCCACTACTCCACCGTGGTGGATCGCCTGATCGACGCCATGCGGCAGCTTGAAGGGGCGTATTCGCTGGTCGCATTGACCCGCCGCAAGCTGATCGGCATGCGCGATCCCTTCGGTGTCAGGCCACTGGTGCTCGGTCGGCTGGGATCGGCTTCGATCCTGGCGTCGGAAACCTGCGCGCTCGACATCATCGGTGCCGAGTTCGTCCGCGACGTCGAGCCGGGGGAGATCGTGGTGATCGACGATGCGGGGCTGCGCAGCATCCGGCCTTTCGCCAAGGTGCCGCGGCGGTTTTGCATCTTCGAGTACATCTACTTCGCCCGGCCCGATACCACGCTGGAAGGGCGCAACGTTTACGAGGTGCGCAAGCGCATCGGTGCCGAACTGGCCAGGGAAAACGGCGTCGATGCCGATCTGGTGGTGCCGGTGCCGGATTCCGGGGTGCCGTCGGCGATCGGCTATGCCGAACAATCGGGCATCCCTTTTGAGCTCGGGATCATCCGGAACCACTACGTGGGACGCACCTTCATCGAGCCCAAGGACCGGATCCGCCACCTCGGGGTCAAGCTCAAGCACAATGCCAACGCCGCCCGCCTGAAAGGGCGGCGTGTCATTCTGGTGGACGATTCCATCGTCCGCGGCACCACTTCCGTCAAGATCGTCGAGATGGTGCGCAACGCCGGGGCCGCCGAGGTGCACATGCGGATATCGAGTCCGCCCACCACCCATTCCTGCTTCTATGGCATCGACACGCCGGAGCGGGACGAGCTGCTGGCATCCAGCCGCAACGTCAACCAGATGGCTCGCTACATCGGCGTCGACTCTCTGGCGTACATCTCCATCGATGGCCTCTACCGGGCCGTCGGGGAAGCCACACGCGATACCCGGCAGCCCCAGTTCTGCGATGCCTGTTTCACTGGCGACTATCCCATTCGCCTGACCGACTATCAGGAGTATCCGCTCCAAGAGCAGTTGTCCCTGCTGGAGGAATGACGGAGCCGTTCTCCCCTGGCGGTGACGGCCGCTTGGCCGGCCGTATCGCGCTGATCACCGGGGCTTCCCGCGGGATCGGCCGCGCCGTTGCTCTCGGCTATGCCCGGGAAGGGGCGCATGTCATCCTCGTCGCCCGCACCCAGGCTGCCCTCGAAGAACTCGATGACGAGATCCGCGCCGGCGGTGGCCGGGCATCACTGGTGCCGGCCGACCTCACCGAGCCCGGTGTGATCGACCGGATCGGCGGCGCCGTGTACCAGCGCTGGGGACGGCTCGACATCCTGGTGGGCAACGCCGGGACCCTGGGGGTCCTCACCCCGGTGCCGGATGTCGCCCCCGACGTCTGGGACCAGGTGATCGCCCTCAACCTGACCGCCAACTGGCGGCTGATCCGGAGCCTTGATCCGCTGCTCCGCGCCGCCGATGCCGGGCGCGCGATCTTCGTCACGTCCGGGGTCTCGACGGGGCGGGCCTACTGGGGGCCGTATGCGGTCAGCAAGGCGGCACTGGAAACCCTGGTTCGGACCTATGCGGCGGAGATCGCGAAAACCGCCATCCGCGCCAACCTGATTGATCCCGGGGCAACCCGCACCCGGATGCGGGGGGATGCCTATCCCGGTGAGGATCCCGGTTCAGTCAAGCCGCCGGAAGCCTTGACGGAGGTCTTCGTCGCGCTGGCACTTCCCGAATGCACCCGCAACGGCGAAGTGGTTCGCGCCGATGACGTGACCTGACGTCACCGCGTGCCTGGGGTGAACAGCGCGGGAAACGAACCGGAAGCCCCGGACGTCCTACTCCTGCCGGCGCTTATGGTAGGCGTCCACCGCCGCGACCATGGCCTCCGCCACCCGAAGCTCGCGTTCGGCCCCCTGGCGGGCGCCGAAGGTCTCGGCGATCATCAGGGCATCGGTGGCCCGCTTCAGTCGTTCCTCGGCATAATCGCGGCCGATGTCGCTTACCGGTATCGCCTCCTCGGCGAGAACGGTGCAGCGCTCGGGCGTGACGTCGACGAAGCCTTGCTCGACGAAGATCTGGTCGACGACCTTCATGCGATCATCGTGGATGTCGATGGTTCCCGGCCGCAGCGATGAAAGCAGGGGCGCGTGCTGCGGCAGGACCCCAAGATTGCCGCCTTCCCCCGGCAGGACCGCCAGATGCACCTCTTGCGCGCGCATCAGCCGGACCGGGGTGACGATTTCCAGCAGGATTGTCTCCGCCATCCGGTGGTTGCTCCTCTCGGCCGGCTGCCCGTGGGCTAGGCCACTTCCTCGGCCAGTCGCTTGGCCTTCTCCATGGCCTGCTCGATCGTGCCGACCATGTAGAACGCCGCTTCCGGCAGGTGGTCATAGTCGCCGGCACAGATGCCCTTGAAGCCCTTGATGGTGTCTTCCAGGTTGACGAACACCCCCGGTGTGCCGGTGAACACCTCGGCCACGTGGAACGGTTGGCTGAGGAAGCGCTGGATCTTGCGGGCGCGGGCCACCGTCAGCTTGTCCTCCTCCGAGAGTTCGTCCATGCCGAGGATGGCGATGATGTCCTGGAGCGACTTGTAGGTCTGGAGGACGCGCTGCACCTCACGGGCGACCTGATAGTGCTCCTGGCCAACCACCAACGGATCAAGCACCCGGGAGGTGGAATCGAGGGGGTCCACCGCCGGGTAGATGCCGAGCTCGGCGATCGACCGGCTCAGCACGGTGGTGGCGTCAAGATGTGCGAACGAGGTGGCAGGTGCCGGATCGGTCAGGTCGTCGGCCGGGACGTAGATGGCCTGCACCGAGGTGATCGAACCCTTCTTGGTGGAGGTGATGCGCTCCTGCAGGGTACCCATGTCGGTGGCGAGGGTCGGCTGGTAACCCACCGCCGAAGGGATGCGCCCCAGCAGAGCCGAGACCTCGGAGCCGGCCTGGGTAAACCGGAAGATGTTGTCGACGAAGAACAGGACATCCTGCCCCTCCTCATCGCGAAAGTACTCCGCGACGGTGAGTCCGGTGAGGCCGACCCGCGCGCGGGCGCCCGGCGGTTCGTTCATCTGGCCGTAGACCAGGGCTGCCTTGGAGCCGACGTTGCCGAGCTGGATAACCCCCGACTCGATCATCTCGTGGTACAGATCGTTGCCTTCCCGGGTCCGCTCGCCCACCCCGGCGAACACCGAGTAGCCGCCGTGCGCCTTGGCGATGTTGTTGATCAATTCCATGATGATGACGGTCTTGCCGACCCCGGCCCCGCCGAACAGGCCGACCTTGCCGCCCTTGGCGTAGGGTTCGATCAGATCGACCACCTTGATGCCGGTGACCAGGATTTCGTTTTCCGTCGACTGGTCGAGGAAGGTCGGTGCCGCACGGTGGATGGGGAACCGCTTCTTGGTCTCGATCGGGCCGCGTTCATCCACCGGTTCACCGGTGACGTTCATGATACGGCCCAGGGTTTCGGGGCCTACCGGGATCTCGATCGGGCTGCCGGTGTCCACCACCTCCTGGCCGCGGACCAAGCCGTCGGTGGTGTCCATGGCGATGGTGCGGACCACCGACTCGCCGAGATGCTGGGCAACCTCCAGCACCAGCGTCCGGCCGTGATTGTCGACGTGCAGGGCGTTCAGCATCTGCGGCAGGTCGCCCTCGAACCGCACGTCGACAACGGCGCCGGTGACCTGGCTGATGGTTCCGATCGCGTTCTTGGTCATTTCCCTCAAGCTCCTCAGGACTCACGCATCCGCCGCACGTCGTTCCACCCGTTGGACCGGCTCACAACGCCTCGGCGCCGGAAATGATCTCCACCAGTTCGGTGGTGATCGCAGCCTGGCGGGTCCGGTTGTAGGTCAGGGTCAGTTTCTCAATCATCTCGCCGGCGTTACGGGTGGCGTTATCCATGGCCGTCATCCGCGCGCCCTGTTCCGAAGCATAGCTCTCCAGCAGGGAACCGAACACCTGAACCGCGACGTTGGCCGGCAACAGGGCTCCCAGCAGCTGGTCCTCGCTGGGCTCCAGGTCATACGTCGCCGAGGAGAACCGGGCGTCCTCGATTCCGATGCGGCCGCCCTCGCCGCCGACCGCCACTTGCGGTTCCGGGAAGGGGATGATCTGCTTCACCGTCACCTCGTAGGCGACCGCCGACTTGAAGCGGTTGTAGATCAGGTAGCACACGTCAAACTCGCCGTCGCCGAACATGGTGCGCAAACGTCGGGCAAGATCGCGGGCAGGGGCATAGTCGGCACCGTCGCGGGTCACGTTCTCCAGGGTATCGACGATCCGGTCGCGGTGATCCCGCCTCAGGGAGTCCGACGCCTTGCGGCCAACGCAGAGGAGCTTGACCGACCTGCCCTGGCGGGTGAGTTCGACGATCTGACGCCGCGCTTCCCTGAGAACATTGTTGTTGTAGCCGCCGCACAGGCCGCGATCGCTGCCGACCACCACCAGCATCACGGCGTCTTCCTTGCCGGTGCCGGCCAGCAGCATCGGCGCCACGGTGCGGTTGGGCATGGTCGCAATCAGGTCCGCCAGCATGCGCTCCATGCGCTCGGCATAGGGGCGACCCTCGGCGGCGGCGATCTCAGCCTTCTTGAGCTTGGATGCTGCCACCATTTTCATGGCCGAGGTGATCTTCTGCGTCGATTTGACGCTGTTGATCCGGTTCCTGAGGTCCTTGAGGCTGGGCATCCGCCTACCGTTCCCCCCGTCGTGGTGTCACCGGTGCCGCGCGCGTCATGAGAAGGTCTTGGTGACCCGGTCGAGGAGGGTCACGAGCTTCTTCTCTGTTTCCGCCGAGATGTCCTTCTCCGTGCGGATCGCTTCGAGGATGTCCTCCCCGTTGGCACGGACCTCATCGATCAGCGAGGCCTCGAACCGGCCGACATCGTCCACGTTGATCTTGTCCAGGTAGCCGCGGACCCCGGCGAAGACGACCACCACCTGAATTTCCACCGGATACGGCGTAAACTGCCCCTGCTTCAGAACCTCGGTCAGGCGAGCGCCGCGGGCCAGCAGGCGACGGGTCGACGCGTCCAGGTCCGAGGCGAATTGGGCAAACGCCGCCATTTCCCGGTACTGTGCCAGCTCCAGCTTGATGGTGCCGGCGACCTTCTTCATCGCCTTGATCTGCGCCGCCGAGCCCACCCGGCTCACCGAGATGCCGACGTTCACCGCCGGCCGGACGCCTTTGTAGAACAGCTCGGTTTCCAGAAAGATCTGGCCGTCGGTGATGGAGATCACGTTGGTCGGGATGTAGGCGGAGACGTCCCCCGCCTGGGTCTCGACCACCGGCAGCGCCGTCAGTGACCCGCCGCCATGATCGTCGTTGAGCTTGGCTGCCCGTTCCAGCAGGCGCGAATGCAGGTAGAAAACATCGCCGGGAAAGGCTTCCCGTCCCGGCGGCCGGCGCAGCAGCAGCGACATCTGGCGATAGGCGACGGCCTGCTTGGACAGGTCATCATAGAAGATCACCGCATGCATACCGTTGTCGCGGAAATACTCGCCGATAGTGCACCCCGCATAAGGTGCGAGATACTGCAGCGGCGCCGGCTCTGACGCCGTGGCCGCAACCACTACGGAGTAATCGAGCGCGTCATGGTCCTGCAGAATCTTGACGAACTGGGCGACCGATGAGCGTTTTTGTCCGATCGCCACGTAGACGCAATAGAGCTTCTCGGATTCGTCCTTGGCCTTGGCGTTGGTGGTCTTCTGGTTGAGGATGGTATCGATGATGATGGCGGTCTTGCCGGTCTGGCGGTCGCCGATGATCAGCTCACGCTGGCCGCGGCCAATGGGGATCAGGCTGTCGATCGCCTTGATGCCGGTCTGCATCGGCTCGTGCACCGATCGGCGCGGGATGATGCCGGGGGCCTTGACGTCCACCAGGCGCCGCTCGACCGCCTCGATCGGGCCCTTGCCGTCGATCGGCTCACCGGTCGCATCGATCACCCGGCCGAGCAGGCCCTTGCCCACCGGCACTTCGACGATGGCGCCGGTCCGCTTCACCGTATCGCCCTCGCGGATGGTGCGGTCGTCGCCGAAGATCACGACGCCGACATTGTCCTCTTCGAGATTGAGGGCCATCCCCTTGATGCCGCCGCCGAACTCCACCATTTCGCCGGCCTGGACGTTGTCCATGCCATAGACGCGGGCGATGCCGTCGCCGACCGAGAGGACCGTTCCGATCTCGGCGACCTCGGCCTCCGTGCCGAACTCGGCGATCTGTTTCTTGATGATCGCGGAAATTTCCGCGGCGCGAATTTCCATCACCCAACCCCCTTCATGGCAAGGCGGAGACGCTGCAGCTTGGTGCTGAGCGAGTTGTCGATCATGCGCGAGCCAACCTTCACTACCAGACCGCCAAGGATGGCCGCATCAACCCGAGCAGCGACGTTCACCTTGCCGCCAAGGGCACCCGTCAGCGCCGCGGTGATCTGCTGCACCTGTTGGTCAGAGAGCGGTTGGGCCGAAATCACTTCGGCCACCGTTTCCCCTCGGCGTTCCGCCACGATCGCCCGGTACGCCGCGATGATGTCGCGCAGCACAAACAGCCGGCGGTTGTCCGCCAGCACCCCGATGAAGCGCCGGATCAACGCCCCGCAGCCGGCCGCAGCCAGCACGGCGTCCATCGCCCGCTGCTGGTCTTGCCGGGACAGCACCGGCGACCGAACGAGACGGTGCAGATCGGGACTTTCATCGATCATCGCGGATAAGGAGCCGAAATCCCGGGCCACCTCGTCCACGGATTGGTCTTCCTCGGCGAGTTCCAGCAGGGCATGCGCATAGCGTCCCGCTAGCCCACCAGACTCTCTTGCTCGGGCTGGCACCCGCGATCCCCCTTCGTCGTCGTTATCGTTGCCGGGCCAGTAACAACCGCGTGCACGGGACCGGGGCGACACCGATGCCCCTGTCCGCGAAGCGCACGTTCTCTAACACAGGCCTTCCGGGCTTGCAACCCGGCTCCCTGCCCCGACCGATCCGACAAGTGCCGGAAAACGCCCAAGGAAACAACCTTCCCCGGATAGCAGCCGCGGCCACCTGCGGAAACGAGGGATGACATTGCAAGCCGGCTCCACCAAACCACTGGTATTCAAGGCCGAGGCGACACAGCAACCGTGGCGACCGGCGGCGACGGGGGCGGCGACCTCGTGCCGACCATCGCGCCCCAACCCGGACGCGAGGATCATAGGAAGCTATAGGGATCTATGTCGACCTGGATACGAACCTCACGAGCCACCGGCGTGGCGGTCAGCCAAGACCGCACCGCGCCGGACACATCCGCCCCTCTATCGGCAATGAGCAGCAGGCGGCGCCGATGGCGTCCGCGCAAAAGCGCCAGCGGCGCCGGCGCCGGCCCCAGCACACGGACCCTCGGGTCGTCCGGCGCGGTGCGGGCGAACGCCGCCGCTGCCGCGTCCGCCGCACCCTCATCCCGGCAGGAGACGATCAAGGCGGCCAAGCGACCGAACGGCGGCATTCCGGCCTCCTGCCGGGATGCGGCCTCCGCCTCGAGGAAGCGGTCGCGATCAGCCGCGGTCACCGCGGCCATCACTGGATGCTCCGGCATATGGGTCTGCACCAGGACCCGGCCGGCGCCCTTCGCCCGGCCGGCCCGGCCAGCCACCTGGTGGAGAAGCTGAAAGGTCCGTTCGGAAGCCCGGAGATCGCCGCCGGAGAGGCCGAGGTCGCCGTCGATCACGCCCACCAGCGTCAGCAGCGGGAAATGATAGCCTTTGGCGAGCACCTGGGTACCGATGATCACGTCGAGCTCCCGCTGCTCGATCCGGCGCACCAGCTCGGCCGCCGCGGCCGGTCCGGTCAGGGTGTCGCTGGCGGCCACCGCGAGACGGGCCTCGGGAAATCGTGCCCGCACCTCGGTGGCGATCCGCTCGACGCCGGGACCGCAGGCCACCAGGCTGTCGGCCGCGTTGCACGCCGGACAATGGCTCGGCACCGGCGCGTGATATCCGCAATGATGGCATTGCAGCCGCACGGCGGCCCGATGCTCCACCAGCCAGGCGGTGCAGTTGGGGCAACGCAGGCGATGGCCGCAGGCGCGGCATACCGTGAGCGGGGCATAGCCGCGGCGGTTGAGGAACAGCAGTGCCTGGGTGCCGCCGGCCAGGGTTGCCGTCAGGGCCTCCATCAGCGGCGGCGACAGCCAGGATCCCCGAGGCGGCGGATCGGCGCGCAGGTCGACCGCGGTGACCGCGGGCAGCCGGGCGCCGCCATAGCGTTCCGGCAGGCGGACACACCGGTAGCGCCCCTGCCGGACATTGACCATCGTTTCCAGGGACGGCGTGGCCGAGACCAGCACCACCGGCACGGCCGCGAGACGCGCTCGCACCACGGCCATGTCCCGGGCGTTGTAGACCACGCCCTCCTCCTGCTTGAACGAGGGATCGTGCTCCTCGTCGACGATGATCAGGCCGAGCGCCCGGAACGGCAGGAACAGGGCCGACCGCGCACCGACCACCACCGACACGGTGCCGTCGGCCACCCGGCGCCAGACCCGCCGGCGCTGAGCCCGGGTGAGATCCGAGTGCCACGGCGAGGGGGCGACACCGAACCGCTCCCGGAAGCGCTGAAACCACTGGGCACCCAGCGCGATCTCCGGCAGCAGCACCAGCACCTGCCGGCCCTGCCGCAATGCCTCGGCGATGCCCTCAAAGTAGACCTCGGTCTTGCCGGAGCCGGTGACGCCGTCCAGCACCGTTGCCGTGAAACCGCCGCCGACGGCCCGCCGCAGCAGCTCCGCCGCAGCGGATTGATCCGGTGAAAGGGCCGGACCGGGGCGGCACCAAGCCGGCGTTGGCGGTGGCGGCGCCGGCCTCCTGCCGGTCCTGAGCGCGCCGGCGCGAACCAAGCCGTCGATCACCGATGGTCCGACACCCGCCTCGGCGGCAAGCTCGCGGGCGGTGGGCTCGCGCAGACGCTCCACCGCTGCCAGCACCCGTCGTCGTGCCGGGGTCAGGCGGATCGCCGTGCTCTCCTCTCCCGGGGCGAGTGTGGTGACGTGCCCTTCGGGGTCCAAGGCTTCCGGCACGCTCAGAACCATCCTGAGAACCGCGCCCGGCGGATGGACGGTGTAGCGGGCGACCCAGTCGACCAGGCGCCTGAGGTCGCCGGACAGCGGCGGGACGTCGCGGACGCGAATCACGTCGCGGATTCGCATTTCCGCAACCGAGTCTGCCCCGGGCCCCCAGACGACACCGGTGGCGACGCGGCTGCCGAGCGGCGCTTCGACGATGTCGCCCGCTGCTGCGGTCATGCCGTCCGGAACCCGGTAATCGTAGGTTCCGGCCAGCGGCAGCGGCAGCAGAACGGCAATTCGCTCACCCGGCGCGAAGTGGTCCGCCATGGGGTTCTCCTGCCATGGGCATGTCGCCCTGCGGCATTATTTTCCGGCTTAGCGCCACAGCCGGGAATCTGCTATAGGCGTCGGCCATGCGAAAGGAAACCCGACACACGCCTGACGACACTGCCGCGCCGCTCGTCCCGGACGATGGCGCTGAGGAGCGCCCTGACAGCCTGTCGGCGGAGACGGTGGCGGCCTACCTGATTGCGCATCCCGAGTTTCTGGCCCAGCATCCGGAACTGCTTCAGGTTTTGACGCCACCGTCCCGTTGGACCGGCGACGCCGTGGTCGACATTCAGCGGTTCATGGTCGACGTCCTGAAGGGCGAGATGGACGGCCTGCGCAACTGCGCTCAGGAAGTGATCGAGACCAGCCGCAGCAACATGGCCAACCAGACGCGGACCCACGCGGCCGTGCTGTCGCTGCTGGGTGCTGGCGATCTCGACCGCCTGCTCGCCGCGGTGCGCGACGATCTGCCGGTGCTCCTGGACGTCGACGTCGCCGTCGTCGGCCTGGAGCCGGGTCCCCATCGGACCGACGACGACCGGCCGATCCAAGATCTGGCGGAAGGCGACGTGGACCGCATTCTCGGGCCCCGCCAGGAAGCGGCGCTGTACCCCTCGCTGCACGATGACGGCACCGTGTTTGCCGGCGGGGGTGGCTTGGTGCAATCCGCCGCCATGGCCCGCATTCACCTGGAGCCGCACGGGGTGGCGGGACTGTTGGCGTTGGGGTCCCGGCATCCGGGAACATTCCAGCATGGCCAGGGCACCGAACTGCTGCGCTTTCTGGCTCGGGTGACCGAACGGTGCCTCGCCCGACTGATGACCGCCCCGCTCTGAGCGCCGCCAACGAGCGGGCAGAGCCTGACGCTGTCGCCATCCTTGCGGACCTGCAAGCGGCCCTCGCGGCGTGGCAGGACTGGCTCCGTGACGAGCGCCGGGCCCCGCTGAACACGCGTGCGGCCTATCGCCGTGACGTTATGGCATTCCTTGCATTTCTCGTCACCCATCGGGGCGGTCCGGTCGGCCTTGCCGACCTCGGCACCGTCGGACTGCCGGACTTCCGCAGCTACCTGGCGGCGCGAGCCGGCCGTGGGTTGGCCCGTTCGTCCACCGCCCGGGCGCTTGCTGCGGTGCGCGGCCTGTTCCGGTTCCTCGATCGGCGGGGGTACACCGGCAATGCCGCCGTCAGCGCAGTGCGGACACCCAAGGTGCCCCGGTCGGTGCCGCGCCCGCTGAGCGAGGCCGATGCCCGCCAAGCGATTGCGACGGTGGGTGCTCTCAGCGATGACGACTGGATCGGCTCCAGGGATCAGGCGCTGCTGCTCCTTTTGTATGGCGCCGGTCTTCGCATCGGCGAGGCGCTGGCGCTGCCACGGGGAGTGGCCCCGCTGGGGGACTCCCTCATCGTCACCGGCAAGGGCGGCAAACAGCGGCTGGTGCCGGTCCTGCCGATAATCGCCCGGGCGGTGGATCGCTATGTGGCCGTTTGTCCCTATGCCCTGCCGGCCGCCGGGCCGCTGTTCGTCGGGGCCCGCGGCAAGCCGCTGGACGCGGCGGTGGTGCAGCGCCAGATGCGGCGCCTCAGGGTCCGGCTGGGCCTGCCGGAAACCGCCACACCCCACGCGCTCCGCCACAGCTTCGCCACCCACCTGCTTGCCGGTGGCGGGGACCTCCGCACCATCCAGGAGTTGCTGGGCCATGCCTCCCTCGCCACCACCCAGCGTTACACCGAGGTGGATGCAGCCCGCCTGGTCGCTCTGCATCGCGCCGCCCATCCAAGGGCCCGGGGCTAGCTTCGGCGTGCCGGCGGCGCTGTCGGCACCAGCCTGAGGGCCAGCGGTCCCAGCAGGCCGATGGCGCCCACCAGGGCGAAGGCGACGCCCCACGACACCACGGCATCGCCGCCGCCGGTCAGGTCCAGGCTCCAGCCGAACACCAGCGGACCGATAAATCCGCCGCCGAAACCGATCAGCGAATGCACCGCCATGGTGGCTCCCTGGCGGTTCGGCTCCGCCGCTGCCACCGCACCTGCGGTGAATGCCGCCGAGTCAAACTGGACCAGCGCCGTGTAGGCCAGCATCAGCGCTGCGACCGCCAGGTAGGGCAGGCCGGCGGAGAAGCCGATGCCGAAGGCCGTCAGCGACGACGCCAGCATGACCCGGCGGATCACCAAGCGCCGGCCGAACCGGACGCAAAACTCGTTGCCGGCGATGCTGGCGGCCATGGCAATGAGCCCGCTGATCGTGGCCACCATGGTCGGGGCCAAGGCCGGGGCGGTACCGCCAGCGGTGCCGGAAGACGGCAGGGCGAGCGCGAACGCCAGGAAGGCCACCATCCACGACCGCAGGGCGAACAACTCCCAGCAGTGGACGCCATAACCGAGGATGAAGCCCATCGCCCCGCGGTTGGCGAACACCGGGCGGAAGTCCAGCAGCCAGCCGTCGCTGGGCCGCCGCTCCCGCTGCACCGGCGGCAGCAGCAGCACGATGACGGCAGCTATTCCCGCGGCGGCGGCAGCGATCGCGAACGCGGCCGGCCAGCCGAACGCCGTTGCCGCCTCGCCCGCGGCCAGAAACGACAACGCCGTGCCGAGGCTGAAGCTTGCGGTGTAGAGCGCCACCGCCCGGGATTGCCGCGGTCCCTGGTAGCGGTCGATCAGAACCCTCAGGCCCGGCATGAAGGTGGCGGACAGCGCGAGGCCCGCCAGCGCACGAAACGCCAGCGCCGACCAGAACCCGGCCGCCAGCAGGGCAAAGCCTGCCGACGCCGCCACCGCCAGTACGGCACCGGCAAGATAGATCGTCCGCGCGTCATGGCGGTCGGTCAGGGCGACCAGAACCGGCACGCCCACGGCATAGCCGGCAAAGAAAATGCCGGCGATCCAGCCGGCTTCGGTATTGGTCAGGTCCCAGGTAGTGACGAAGGTGGGCAGCAAGGCAGGATAGGCGAACACGCCGATCATGGTCAGCACGTTCGCAGCACACATGGCGGCGATGACCGCCGCGCCGCGGTTCATGCCCGAGGTGGCTGGAGGTCCCCGCGGAACAGCCGGGCCGTCCGAGAGGTGGCGTGCTTCATCGCCGCGTCGACGGCGGGGAAGCGCTGCCGCACCGCCTCGACCCGGGTGGCCGCCCAGGGCGAGTGGCGGGCGAGAATGGCGAACCCGATGGCGAGAAACAGGATGCCTTGCAGGACCGGCAGGACCAGGCCGGCCAGGCCCAGCAGCACGAACGTCCAGCCGAGCCCCACCATCAGCAGGCGCCGCGTCGCGGACACGCCTCGCGTGCCGGCCGAGCCGGACGTCGGGCAGGCCATCAATGCCGGTATTTGATCGGTGGACGGAGCCATAGCGCCGTCAGATATGAATGGCGCGCCCTGCGACCGCAAGGGCGGCCTCCTTGACCGCCTCGCTGAGACCCGGGTGGCCGTGGCTGGAGCGCGCCACGTCCTCGGCCGAGCCCCCGAACTCCATGGCGACCACCAGTTCCTGGATCAGGTCCCCGGCCTCCGGTCCGATGATGTGGGCGCCCAGCAGGCGGTCGGTGGCGGCATCCGCCAGAATCTTGACGAAGCCTTCGGTGTCGTCGTTGCAACGGGCGCGGGCGTTGGCGGTGAAGGGAAACCGGCCGACCCGATATTCGATGCCTTCTTCCTTTAGCTGCTCCTCGGTCCGGCCGACGGAGGCGACCTCGGGCCAAGTGTAGACGACCCCCGGCACCGCTTCATAATTGACATGGCCGCTTTGGCCGGCGATCAGCTCGGCCACCGCAACGCCTTCCTCCTCCGCCTTGTGCGCCAGCATCTTGCCGCCGATGACGTCGCCGATGGCGAACACGCCGGCGACATTGGTCTGGTACTCCCGGTCGACGGTGATGAAGCCTCGGTTGTCCCGCTTCACCCCGAGTTCATCCAGGCCGAGGCCGTCGGTGTACGGCCGGCGCCCCACCGATACCAGCACGACGTCGGCCTCCAGGGTCTCCCCATCACCGCCGTTCACCGGCTCCAGGCTGAGGCGAACGCCGTCGTCCGTGCGTTCGGCACCGGTCACCTTGGTGCCCAGGCGGAAGTTCAAGCCCTGCTTCTTGAGGACGCGGAGCATCTGCTTGCTCACGTCCCCATCCATGCCGGCCAGCACCTGATCGAGGAATTCCACCACGGTGACGTTCGCGCCCAGGCGCCGCCACACCGTGCCCATCTCCAGGCCGATGTAGCCGCCGCCGATCACCACCAAGTGCTTCGGCACCGCGCCAAGAGCGAGCGCGCCGGTGGAACTGACGATGCGGTCTTCGTCGATGTCGACGCCGGGCAGTCGAACCACGTCCGAGCCGGTCGCGATCACCACGTTTTCAGCATGAAGCGTTTTAGGCTCGCCCCCGTCGACCGGGGTTACCTCCACCGTATCGGCGGACTTCAGGCTGCCGCTGCCCACCAGGTAGTCCACCTTGTTCTTCTTGAACAGGCCCTCGATGCCGCGGGTGAGGCCATGCACCACCTCGTCCTTGCGTGCCATCATGGCCGGCAGGTCAAGATCGATACCCGCCACCTTGACGCCGTGTCGGGCCAATCCCTCCCCCGCCATCTCGTAGTGATGGGACGACTGCAGCAGCGCCTTGGACGGGATGCAGCCGACGTTGAGGCAGGTGCCGCCGAGGGCGCCCCGCTTTTCCACGCATGCGACGGAGAGCCCGAGCTGTGCTGCACGAATCGCCGCCACGTAGCCGCCGGGACCGCCGCCGATGACCACCACGTCGTACCTGCCGTCCGCCATGCCGCTTGCTCCTTGTCCGCCCCCGCGTGTGACGGATTCATACGTGTGGTGATTTCAGGTGGCCAGCAGCACCCGCTGCGGATCCTCCACGCATTCCTTGACCCGGACCAGGAACGAAACCGCATCTCGCCCGTCGATGATCCGGTGGTCGTAACTGAGCGCCACGTACATCATCGGCCGGGCCTGGATCGACCCATCCGGCATGACCATCGGCCGCTGCTGCACCTTGTGCATGCCGAGGATGCCGGATTGCGGCGGGTTGAGGATCGGCGTCGACATCAGCGAGCCGAACACGCCGCCGTTGGTGATGGTGAAGGTGCCGCCCTGTAACTCCTCCATGGCCAGACGACCCTCCCGGGCGCGCTTGCCGAAATCGGCGACCTTGGCCTCGACGGCGGCAAACGACAGTGCATCCGCATCCCGCAGCACCGGCACCACCAGACCTTGGGGCGAGGAGACGGCAATGGCGATGTCATAGTAGTTCTTGTAGACGATGTCGTCGCCGTCGATCTCGCCGTTGACCGCAGGAAATTCCTGCAGTGCCACCACGCAGGCCTTGACGAAGATCGACATGATGCCGAGGCGCACCCCGTGCTTCTTCTCGAAGGTATCGCGGTACCGCGAGCGAAGCGCGTTGGCGGCGGTCATGTCCACCTCGTTGAAGGTGGTCAGCATCGCCGCGGTGTTCTGGGCCGACTTGAGGCGCGCCGCCACCATCTTGCGCAGGCGGGTCATCCGCACCCGCTCTTCCCGCGGTCCGGCCGGGCGGGTCGGGATCGGCGGCGCAGGCTCGGCACGGGCCGGTTCCGCGGCGGCGGGCGCCGCCGCCTCGCCGCCGGGCGGTGTCGCTGGCGCCGCCTCGGCCGCAGCCGCCGGCGGTTCGGACGGCTGTTCCAGGTAGGCCAGCACGTCGCCCTTGGTCAGCCGCCCGTCCTTGCCGCTGGCCGCGATGCGCGACGGATCGAGTCCATGCTCCTCCACCAGCTTGCGCACCGCCGGCGACAGAGCCGCCGCCGCGGGCGCTGCTTCGCGGGGCTTTTCCGAGGGTTTTTCCGCAGCGGCTTCCGCGGGCGCTTTCTTCCGTTCCGTCTCCGGAGCCGCCTCCCGGGTCTTGTCGGGCCGTGTGTCTGGCTTTTTCGCAGCCGCGTCGTCGCTGATCCGGCCCAACAGGCCGCCGACCGCCACTTCTTCTCCCTCTTTCGCCATGATCTCGGCAAGGGTACCGGCAGCCGGCGCATTCACTTCCAGGGTGACCTTGTCGGTCTCCAGTTCCAGCAACGGCTCGTCGGCTGCAATCGTATCACCCACGGCCTTGAACCACTTGGCCACCGTCGCCTCAGTGACCGACTCCCCAAGCGTCGGCACGATGATGTCCGTCGTCATGCTTGTCCCCTTGTTTCTTGCCGGCCCCCCCGGCGACTATCGCGCGACCCGACGGAACGGCTGCGGCAGCGCCTGGACGTCAACGCGCAGGGCCTCCTGAACGAGCCGGTTCTGTTCCGCCACGTGAACCTTGAACAACCCGGTCGCCGGCGACGCGGCGGCCTTGCGGCCGACGTAAATGGGGAGGATGACGTCCGGCTTCATCTCCTCAAGGATGTTGATCAGGCGGGGAAGGACGAAAGTCCAGGCGCCCATGTTGGCCGGCTCTTCCTGGCACCATACCACCTGGGCGCGGGAATAGCGCTGGATTTCCCGAGCCACCGCCGAGCGCGGCCAAGGGTAGAGCTGCTCGACCCGGACCACGGCCACATCGTCAATGCCGGCTTCCCGACGCTGCTCGAGCAGATCGAAATAGATCTTGCCGCTGCACAGCACCAGGCGGCGCACCTCACCGTCGGGTGCGATCGTATCCACCTCCGGGATCACCCGGCGGAACCGTGTCTCTGGCCCGAAGTCCGCCAGCGAGGAAACCACCAGCTTGTGCCGCAGCAGCGACTTCGGCGACATCACCACCAGCGGCTTGCGGAAGTTCCGGCGCACCTGCCGGCGCAGCACGTGGAAGTAGTTGGCCGGGGTGGTGATGTTGACCACCTGCACGTTGTCCTCGGCACAGAGCTGAAGGAAGCGCTCCAGCCGTGCCGACGAGTGCTCGGGACCCTGCCCCTCGAAACCGTGCGGCAGCAGCATCACCAGGCCGGACAACCGCAGCCACTTGGTCTCGCCGGACGAGATGAACTGGTCGATGATCACCTGCGCGCCGTTGGCAAAGTCCCCGAACTGGGCCTCCCAGATCACCAGGGCGTTGGGTTCGGCCACCGAATAGCCGTACTCGAACCCCAGCACCGAGGCCTCGGACAGCGGGCTGTCGATGATCTCGAGTTGTGCCTGGTCGTTGCCGATGTGATTGAGCGGGATGTAGGCCCGCTCGTCGTCCTGGTCGATCAGCGCGGCATGTCGTTGCGAGAATGTGCCGCGGCGGGAATCCTGGCCGGACATGCGGACCGGTACACCCTCGGCCAGCAGGGTCCCGAAGGCCAGCGCCTCACCCATGGACCAGTCAATGCCTTCGCCCGTGTCAATCATCTTGCGGCGGGCGCTCAGCAGCCGCAACGCCTTGCGGTTGACGTTGAAATCGTCCGGTGGCCGGGTGATCGCCGTGCCCACCTTGGTCAGCGCGTCGAGGCTGACGGCGGTGTCATCGTCATGCGCCTCTTCTTCGCCGATCAGGGTCTTGAGCCCGCCCCACTTGCCTTGCAGCCAGTCCGCCTTGTTGACCTTGTAGGTCCCGGCGGCCTCGAAATCCGCGTCCAGGCGGGCACGGAATTCCGCGCTCATCTGCTCCACCTCGGTCGCACTGACCACGCCCTCGGCCACCAGCTTGTTCGCGTAAATCTCCCGGGTGGTGGGATGGCTGGCGATCGCGCGGTACATGATCGGCTGGGTGAAAGAGGGCTCATCAGCCTCGTTGTGGCCGAAGCGCCGGTAGCAGAACATGTCGACCACCACATCCCGCTTGAACTCCTGGCGGAACTCGGTGGCGATGCGCGCCACGTGCACCACCGCTTCCGGGTCGTCGCCGTTGACGTGGAAGATCGGCGCCTGGACCATCTTGGCCACGTCCGACGGGTAGGGCGAGGAGCGGGAGTGGGCAGGGCTGGTGGTGAATCCGATCTGGTTGTTGACGATCAGGTGCACGGTGCCGCCGGTGCGGTAGCCCTTGAGGTCCGACAGGTCGAAGCATTCCGCCACCAGGCCCTGGCCGGCGAACGCGGCATCGCCATGCAGCAGAACCGACATCACCCGCGACCGCTGGACGTCACCGCGCTGGGTCTGCTTGGCCCGGGTCTTGCCGAGGACCACCGGGTTGACCGCCTCCAAATGCGACGGGTTGGCGGTGAGCGACAGGTGAACCTGATACCCGTCAAACACCCGGTCCGATGACGTGCCGAGATGGTATTTGACGTCGCCCGATCCCTGGACCTCGGCCGGGTGGGTGGGATGCCCCTGGAACTCGGCGAGGATCGCCACGTAAGGCTTGTGCATGATGTTGGCGAGGACGTTGAGGCGGCCGCGGTGGGGCATGCCGAACACCACCTCCTCGATACCGAGCTGGGCGCTCCGCTTCAGCACCTGCTCGAGGGCGGGGATCATCGCCTCGCCGCCGTCGAGCCCGAACCGCTTGGTGCCGGTGTACTTCAGGTGGAGGAACCGCTCGAACCCCTCCGCCTCGACCAGGCGCTCGAGGATCGTCCGCTTGCCCTTGAGGGTGAACTGGGTCTGGTTCCGGATGCTCTCGATTCGCTGCTGGATCCAGGCCTTCTCCTCGGAGCTCTGGATATGCATGTACTCGACGCCGATGGATCCGCAGTAGGTCTCCTTGAGAATCTGGAGGATCTGGCGAAGGGTCGCGGTCTCCAGCCCGAGCACGTTGTTGATGAAGATCGGGCGGTCCATGTCGGCATCGGTGAACCCCCAGGTCTTGGGGTCCAGTTCCGGATGGTACTTGCGGCCTTCGAGGCCGAGAGGATCGAAGTTGGCGAGCAGGTGGCCGCGCACCCGATAGAGACGAATCAGCATGAGGGCGCGGATGGAGGCGAGCGCCGCTGTGCGCGCATCGTCACCGGCCAACGGGCCGACAAGCGCCTGACTGGCCGGCTTTGCCGCCGCCGCCGGCGTCAAGCCGGCAGCAGCGACATCGGTTTCACGGGCGGCCCAGCTGGCGCCCTGCAACTCCGCCAGCAAGACCCGGCTGTCATCGCCAAGCTCGGCGAAGAAGCCACCCCAGCTCGGATCCACCGAGCCGGGATCATCAAGGTAGCGGCGATACAGTTCAGCGAGGTAGGGGGTGTTGGCTCCGTTCAGAAAGGTTTCTTGTGCGCTTCCCATTCGTGGCGTGCAGGCGCGGCTAGCAGCCGCGCCCCCTCCCGGTTCTGCATCGGTCTCTAGCCGCGCATCGCCTCCACCATAGTCTTCCCCATTGCCGCCGGGGAATCGGCCACGTGGACGCCTGCGCTCTTCAAGGCTTCAATCTTATCCCCGGCGGTGCCTTTTCCGCCAGAGATAATGGCGCCTGCGTGCCCCATCCGCCGTCCCGGTGGAGCGGTCACCCCGGCGATGAAGGCCACCACCGGCTTTTTCGTCTTGGAGGACTTGATGAAGGCAGCCGCTTCCTCTTCGGCGGTGCCGCCGATCTCCCCGATCATGACGATGCCCTGGGTGGCGTCATCGGCGAGGAACATCTCCAGGCAGTCGATGAAGTTGGTGCCGTTGATGGGATCGCCACCCAGACCGATGCAGGTAGTCTGGCCAAGTCCCGCGACCGTGGTCTGGGCCACCGCCTCGTAGGTCAGCGTCCCGGAACGGGACACCACGCCGATCTTGCCCGGGGTGTGGATGTGGCCCGGCATGATGCCGATCTTGCACTGGCCCGGGGTGATGATGCCGGGGCAGTTGGGGCCGATCAGGCGGCTCTTGGAGTCTTTGAGTGCCCGCTTCACCGCAAGCATGTCCTGAACCGGGATGCCTTCGGTGATGCAGACCACCAGCTCGATCCCGGCGTCGATGGCTTCCAGCATGGCATCGGCGGCGAATGGCGGCGGCACATAGATGACGCTGGCATTGGCGCCGGTCTTGGCCACCGCCTGCTCGACGGTGTCGAACACCGGGAGGTCGAGGTGGGTGGTGCCGCCTTTGCCGGGGGTGATGCCGCCGACCATCCTGGTGCCGTAGGCGATCGCCTGCTCCGAATGGAAGGTGCCTTGTGCGCCGGTGAAGCCCTGGCAGATGACCTTGGTTTCCGAGTTGACGAGTACGGGCATCTATGCGGCCTCCTTCACGGCTTGTACGACCTTTTCGGCCGCATCGGCGAGATCATCGGCAGACACGATCGGCAGGCCGGATTCGTTGAGGATGCGCTTGCCGATCTCCACGTTGGTGCCTTCCAGCCGCACCACCAGGGGGACGTTCAGGCTGACCTCCCGGGCCGCGGCCACCACACCTTCGGCGATCACGTCGCAGCGCATGATGCCGCCGAAGATGTTGACCAGGATGCCTTCCACGTTGGGATCGCGGAGGATGATCTTGAACGCCTCGGTCACCCGGTCCTTGGTGGCACCGCCGCCGACGTCCAGGAAGTTGGCCGGATCGCCGCCATACAGCTTGATGATGTCCATGGTCGCCATGGCAAGGCCGGCGCCGTTGACCATGCAGCCGATGTTGCCATCGAGGCGGATGTAGTTGAGGTCGTGACGGGCGGCCTCCAGCTCGGCCGGATCCTCTTCGGACTCGTCCCGCAGCTCCTCCACGTCCTTGTGGCGGAACATGGCGTTGTCATCGAAGTTCATCTTGGCGTCCAGCGCGATCACGTCGCCGGCACCGGTCACCACCAGCGGGTTGATCTCCACCAGGCTGGCATCGAGGCTCGTGAAGGCCTTGTACATGCCGAGGATGAACTTGACGCAGGAACCAATCTGCTTGCCCTCGAGGCCCAGCCCGAAAGCGATCTTGCGGGCATGGAATGGGCGGATGCCGACGGCGGGGTCGATCCCCACCTTCAGGATCTTCTCCGGCGTCTTCGCCGCCACCGTCTCGATGTCCATGCCGCCTTCGGTCGAGGCCATGATGGTGATGCGGGAGGTGGCGCGATCGATCAGGATGCTCATGTAGAGCTCCCGCTTGATGTCGCAGCCCTCCTCCACATAGACCCGCTTCACCTCCTTGCCGGCCGGACCGGTCTGGTGGGTGACCAGAGTCATGCCGAGCATGTTCTTGGCCGTGGCGACCACGTCCTCCACCGACTTGACCACCTTGACGCCCCCGCCCTTGCCGCGACCGCCGGCATGGATCTGCGCCTTCACGACCCAGACCGGGCCGCCGAGGTCCTTGGCCACCAGTTCGGCCTCGGGGCCGGTGTACACGACGCCGCCCCTCGGGACGGCGACGCCGTACTGCGCCAGCAGTTGCTTGGCTTGATATTCATGAATGTTCATGAGGTCCCCACTCGTCTCGTTGTGCAGCGTCGGCGATCGGTGCCTGCCCCGGCGGATCGCACCGGGGCAGGCTGCCGTTCGTTGGGCAAGAACTTCGCCTACATCATGCCCTTGGCGACATCCATCAGGGTGCGCACCGCGCCCACCGAATGGTCGAACATCGCCTTTTCCTCGGCGTTGAGCTCGATCTCGACCACCTTCTCGATGCCGCCGCCGCCGATGATGACCGGCACGCCGACATAGAGCCCACTGAGCCCGTACACGCCGTCACACCAGGAGGCGCAGGCGAGCAGGCGCTTCTTGTCCTTCAGGTAGGCTTCCGCCATGGCGATCGACGAAGCGGCCGGTGCGTAGAAGGCCGAGCCGGTCTTGAGCAGGCCCACGATCTCGGCCCCGCCGTCGCGGGTGCGCTTAATGATCGCGTCCAGCCGCTCCTGGGTGGTCCAGCCCATCTTGACCAGGTCGGGCAGCGGTATGCCGGCCACAGTGGAATAGCGGGCGAGCGGCACCATGGTGTCGCCATGTCCGCCCAGCACGAAGGCGCTCACGTCTTCCACTGACACATGGAACTCTTCGGCGAGGAAGTGGCGGAAGCGGGCAGAGTCCAGCACGCCGGCCATGCCTGCCACCTTGTGGTAAGGCAGCCCGCAATACTCGCGGAGCGCCCACACCATCACGTCCAGCGGATTGGTCACGCAGATCACGAACGCGTCGGGACAGTGGGTGCGAATGCCGTCGCCCACCGCCTTCATTACCTTGATGTTGGTGCCGATCAGGTCATCCCGGCTCATGCCCGGCTTGCGCGGCACGCCGGCGGTCACGATCACCACGTCAGACCCGGCGAGGTCGGCATAGTCGTTGGTGCCCTTGAGGATGGAGTCCACCCCTTCAACCGGGGCCGATTGGGCGATATCCAGGGCCTTGCCTTGAGGCACCCCTTCGACGATGTCAAACAGCACGACGTCGCCCAGTTCCTTGAGGCTGATAAGGTGCGCAAGAGTACCGCCGATGTTGCCGGCACCGACGAGCGCTATTTTACTTCTTGCCATGGATCCTCCCCTTTCATGATGTGAGTGATGCGACGGAAGAGCGCACCCTGAGCGGCTTGCCCGTCCGTGCCGCATCCCGCAATGCAGCGTCCTGTGGTAGCGCGAACGCCGCGGCAGGGCAAGGAAAACGGATCGGTGCCAGTCCGCGCGTCAGCCGGTCAAGCGAGGTGCTCGCTGCCGATGTAGCCCGCGCTTCGCATCTCGTGCAGCCGGGACACAGTGCGCTGGAATTCAAAGGATCCGTCGCCGGCCGGATAGAGCCCCTCCGGCAGGTCGGCAGCCGAGCAGATGAGCTTGGTCCGGTGCTCGTACAGAGCGTCCACCAGAGTGACGAAGCGCTTGGCCTCGTTGCGCATCTCCGGCCTCATGGCGGGAATGCCGGCGAGCACCAGAACGTCGTACTTGCCGGCGATGCTCAGGTAGTCGGCCGGGCCCAGCGGCCGCCGGCACAGGTCGTCGAACGCCATGAAGGCGATGTCCCCGGACGCACGGGGAATTTCCACCGTGCGGCCGTTCACGATGATGGAATCCGGCCCGACCTCGGCGCCCTCGGTCAGCCTGTGGAAATAGGCGTCGAGGCGGGCATCGGTCTCCGGCGTCAGCGGCGTCAGGTACACGTCCATGGTCCGCAGGTTCTCGAGCCGGTAGTCGATGCCGGACTCGAGATGCAGCAGGTCGAGCCGTCGCTCGATCAGTGCGATGAACGGCAGGAACAGCTCCCGCTGCAGCCCGTCCTTGTACAGGTCCCGGGGAGGACGGTTGCTGGTGGCGACCATCACCACGCCCAACTCGAACAGCGCCTCGAACAGCCGGCCGAGGATCATGGCATCGGCGATGTCGCTCACCTGCAACTCGTCAAAGCAGAGCAGCCACGCCTGCTCGGCCAAGTGCCGTGCCACCTGGTGCACCACGTCATCGCGGGAGCGCGGGCGCAGACGTGTCCGTCCCTTGAGGGACTCTTCCGCCTCACGCCGGCGCAGATGGTTGAGCTCCCGATGCACCTCCTGCATGAAGGCGTGGAAGTGGACCCGGCGCTTGCGCTCAACCGGGGCGGTGCGGAAGAACAGGTCCATCAGCATGGACTTGCCGCGGCCGACCCCGCCATAGAGGTATAGCCCCTGGGGCGGCTCATCGCGGCGCCGGGCGAGGCCAAAGCGCTCCTTCCAGCCGCTGCGTCCGCTGGCGGGCTGATAGCCGGCCAGCGCATGGTGCAGGCTCGCAAGCTTCTCCGCCGCCAGTTCCTGGCGGGAATCCGGCTTCAACTCGCCCGCGGCCAGGCGAGCACGATACTCGGTAAGCGGTCCTTCGGCCATGAACGTCCGGTTGATGCTGCGGGTGCGAACCAGCTTATCCGGCGGCTCGCCCGCAGTAAAGATGCCGAGGCCGTTCGCCGCTCTCGCGCGCCGCCCCGCCCGGTGCGCCCGCGGACGCTCAAACGGGGCGCCACCGGCCGGGTCGCAAAAAAAAAGCGGCCGGGCGAACCCGGCCGCGTCAGTCAGGCTTGTGTGCCGATCGGGAAAACCAGAGATTGGGGGATCTCTGGTCCTGTCTCGTAGGAGGCCTGTGTCGAGAAACAGTATACTACCCCAATTGTGGCTGATCTATGCCAAAGTGCATCGCCGATGAAAAAAATCTGTCGAATCCCGTGACCGGCCTCCCGTTGGGGGTTGTATTCACTCCAGTCATGCGCCCGATGCGGGATTCCGGTGCCTGCCGTGCGGGCGATCGCGGCCCCTCGGGGCCCGGTCAGGCCGCGACGAACGTCTCGAACGGGCCGTTCGACAGGTGACCCACCAGGGAATAGCCGTCCGGGACGCCGTGGCGGTCCGGGTGATTGACGCGGATGTCGTCGACAAACAGCGGTGACGCCGCATCGAGCTTGCCCAGGCCCGAGTTGACCCCTTCGTCGAAGGCGGCGAAGCCGATGACGAGAGGGCCTGACGTGGGCACGGTGTAGCGGGCGATGCCTTCCACCAGGCCCAAGGGTATCCCGGTTTCCGCCACCTGGTTGCGCACGTCCATGATCCGGAAGCCATGGCCGCCGGCGATGAACAAGGCGAAGTCGTTGGCCGCCATGGGCTGGCCGATCTCGGCATACTCCATCGCATCGAACGCCCAGCGGAAGGAGATCACGTCCCCGGCCTGAAGGTCGTCGATGGTGCGCCACATGGCGGCGCCGGCCGCCGGCTGCGAGTTGTCACCGGGATCGATCAGGATGTGGGGATTGTCGATGGTCAAGGCGTTGCGCAGCAGGGTCAGCGGCACTGGGCCCGGATCGAGCCGCACCATCACGTCCCCTTCCAGGGCATCCAGCGGCTTGCGGCGGGACGCGCCGTCTTCGGCGACGCCGGGGTAGCCGGAGACCGCCTTGACGAAGCCCATGGTGCTCCAGCCCGTCGGCGCTGCCCCGATCAGGTCAATCTCGAAGTCGTTCAGCAGGCGCTCGAGATCGCCATCCCCCGAGCCCACATCTCCCGGGTCAACGCCCTGAAGGGCAACTCCCTCGATGGTGATGGTGACGGTGGCCGAGGCGGTGCCGCCGAACCGGTCGGCGATGGTGTAGGTGAAGA
>REES01000056.1 GCA_007694935.1 Rhodospirillales bacterium | reverse complement strand
ACCCATCCCGCCCCTACAACCCGGCTCGCTGTAGTGCTAACAACCGATGCGAGCGGGCTATCCTATTGAAAATGCACAACTCCGGCAAAATCACTGTCCAAGTTGGGTCAGAGGCGAAGGGATAGGTGTCCGGCATACCCTGAAGATGCTCGACCGCAAGGGGCCCCGCCGCGGTGGTTTCCTCCAACCTGCCGCCTCGGCGAAGGGTTGGCGGTTTCTTGCCGGTCGCCGCGAACCTCAAAACGGTATGGCGTAGGAAAGGTAGACCTCTTCCTGCCCGGGATTATCGGGTTGGGTCCCTGCATTAGAAAGATGTCCTACATTCAGGCCGAGCCTGGAGCCATCGGCAAATTCGTAGCTGACACCGAGGGAAAGACGGAACTGGAACACGCCACCCAGGTCCCGCCCGCTGCCCTTCCGGTAGCCTCCGAGGCCCGCCAGCGGCGTCACCACGACGTTGCCGATGGCGATATCCGCATAGACCCCGCCGTAGCCGTAGACTCCGCCATCCGTGTTGGCCACCAAGCCCACCGCCGGACCGAGAAACCACCACTTCTCGCCGGCGCGGACCTCGATCCGGCCGGCCGCGGACACGTTCTGGGACAAGCCGAACACACCCACGCCAAAGTCGGCATAGTGCGGTGACCGGCCCCGCAGCTCCAATCCACCAAATGTGGCGAAAACCTCCGATGCCTGGTCGGCCGCGCCGGCCGCCGACGGCAGTGACCACGCCACCGGCATCACCAGCGCTGCCTGGATGGCACGACGCAACCATGACCGCTGCTCAACTTGGCTGAATTGGCCCCCCACCGACAAATGCCGCGCAGCCCTGCGCCGCGACCCACATCGAGCAAATCGTCCACTGTCCATGGCACCACCCGTCAGTCAGCCGGCCCCAGCTTCGTGAATGCCCGTGGGAGTTGCGGTGCCGCGTCGTACCGGTTCCTTCGATGCTGAGGAGACTTGCGCCGGAGACGTGGTCCGCCCTCCAACCGGGCTCGCAGGAGCAAAGGAAGCCCGAGCGTAGAAGCCGGCGCGATGCGGATCCTTAACCTGAGACAGGTGTACCGGTGGAAGAAGGGCGCCCGCCCCCGCCTCTCGTCGGCTTCGGCCGTGAGACCGGGCGCTTGGTGCCGGCTATGAGCGGGCGGGCTCGGCCGGTGGCACCGCGCCGTCCTTTGCGGTCGCGGGGCCCGTTTCCGCTTCCGGCTCGGTCGCCGCCGACGTCAGTTCGGGGTCGCCCGGGTCGTGGGAGAGGGAGGCAGCCTGCGGCGTCAGGACCTCGAACGTGCGTTCCTGGAGCGGGGCAGCTTCCCGAGCACGGCTTGCGGCGGCCGCCGTCGCGGCGAGCAACAGAGCCGCGCCGGCGATCAGGTAGAGGACACCACTGATGTCCAGGACAGCCATCAACTGGGTGCCGATCAGTGGGCCCAGGACCGATCCGATTCCGCTCATGAGGATCAGCGCACCACTCACCGCCACCACCCGGTCGGCCGGCATGCGGTCGTGGGCATGCGCCACACAGACCGGATACAGGGTCGACATGAAGCCGCCCAAGACGACCGCGATGGGCACGACCACCGTCACTTCCCTTGGCGCGAACAACACCGCGACCGCCGCCACGGCCAAGCCGACGCCCAGGCCGGCGAGCACGCGGCGCCGGTCCAGGTGGTCGGACAGCTTGCCGATGGGCACCTGGAACAGCAGCCCACCCAGGACGGCCGCGAACATGATCAGGGCGATCCGCTCCGGTACAATATTGGCGCCCTGCATCCAGGCCGGCACCAGCGCATAGAAGGTGCCGGTGATGACGCCGGTCAGGACAACACCGACCACGGCAATCGGCGCGGCGCGAACCAGATCGACGTAGGGCGGGGCGCCGGCCGGCGCCAACTGCGGCGCTTCCGCCCGGGTGACGCTGACCAGGACGAGGCCCAAAGCGAACAGGGTGACGATGGCATTGAACGGCGCGGCGGTGGCGATGTCGACCTGGCCGATCAAGAGCTGCCCCACGGCCAGAGCCACGAAGGTGCCCACCATGTAGATGGCGAACACGCGCCCCCGCAGCGCCGCGGGCGCCTTGGCGTTGAGCCAACTCTCCGTCGTGACGAAGATGCCGGCACAGCCGAAGCCCACAATGGCGCGCAGCACGATCCACGCGGTCGGGTCGATCAACAGGGGCATCAGCGCAGTGGCCGCCGCCACCATGCCGGCGAACGCCGCATAGGCCCGGATATGGCCGGTCCGCATGATGATCCGGTCCGACCGGACCGCACCAAGGGTGAAGCCGGCGAAGTAGCTGCTGAGCACAGCGCCGGCCAGCGTGGCGTCGAACGCCTCCATCGCCACGCGCAGCGACACGAAGGTGGTGAAGAAGCCATTTGCCAGCTGGATGATGCTGGTGGCAAGGATCAGCGTGCCGATCGCGGCTCCCATGCCTTTGCCCCTCCCCTGCCTTTACTCAAGGCGATCGGCAGTACTTTCCGGTTGGGCCCGAAGGCACGACGCGTTGCCACGGGCCCCACGGCCCGACCGGAAATCAGTGGATCGATCCGATTGGCGGACCCGCCGATCGGGAGACGACACGCTAGCTGCGGATGCCCAATTGCTCACGCAACTGATTCACCTTTTGTTGCAGCGCCTGGTTCAGGCCGGCCACGGAGCCGCGCTGACGGATCGTCGCGGCGAAGTCCGAACGCTGTGTTTGCGCCATCGACACACCCTCGACCACGACATCGTGAATCTGGAATGTCCCGTTGGTCTCCACCACCCGCCAGTCGACCCGGATATTGCCCTGCTGCCTCGACCGCACGATTTCCGAGTTTACGATGGCCGTCGACTCGTCAACGGGCGATGCCCCGCGGACGCGCAACTGCTCGCCGGCAAAATCGCCGAAGCGCTGCGCGTAGCCGAAGACGATGAAATCGCGGAACAGATCCACGTAGTTGCTCCGTTCGGCTTCTGAAGCGCTGCGCCAATGACGCCCGAGCACGAACCGGGCGATGTCTTCGACCGCGAAGTGGCGGTTGAACAGGCTGCCAAGCTTCTGGGTCCGATCCTCGATCTGCAGGGCGTCATCCTGCAGGACGCCGACGGTCTCGTCGGCGATGGACTGGATGAACTCTTGGGCCCCGGCGGCCAAGGTCGAGGCCATGGCGGACGATGGCAGTGCCAGCGAAACCAGGCTGAAGGCGGCAAAGACGGTGGCAACGACAACATGCGGAAAACGCATACGGATCAAGGCATCAACTCCCTGTGCTTTGCGCGAGACCTGCGAACGTGCAGACACCCGTCGGTTCCAGCAGCGACATCACGGCGCCAACGGAGTCGGTGAGACTGGGGCCTGCCTGCCTTCCTCGATGAAGCTCCGCCGGCTCTGCCGGACCGCGCTGCGCAGCGCCGCATAGAAGTCCAGAGAGGTCCGCTCCAGGTCGTCCAGGGCATCGATCACCTGGGAACGCCGATCGACCGCATACGTGCCAGTCCGGGCATAGTTGAACACCTTGATGGCCGTGTCCGGATCGCTGACGGCGATATTGATGAAGCCAAGCGGGTCGAGCACGGCGCTGTCCACGCCGAGCCCGACGGCATCCCGCGGGTTCGAAGGCCCCAGGATCGGCAGCATCAGGAACGGGCCTTCGCCCAGGCCCCAGACCGCCAGGGTCTGACCGAAGTCGGCTTCGTGCCGCTCCCACCCCAGGTTGGTCGCCGCATCGTGGACGCCGCCGACGCCCAAGGTTGAATTGATCATGAACCGGGCAAGGGTGGTTCCGGCCCGGTCCGGACGCCCCTGCAAAAGATCGTTGAAGAAAATCACCGGCGAGCGCAGGTTGTTGAGCGTGTTGTTGATCCCGCGAGTGAGCGGCGGCGGCAAAATGTCTCGGTAGAAGATGGCGAGGGGCTTGAGCAGCATGGTGTCGAACGCACGGTTGAATTCGAACACCGCCCGGTTGAACGGCTCCAGCGGGTCGTTGATCTCAACGTATTCGGCGTAGGCCTCGGGGTCCTCGCGCGGGTCCGGGCGGGTGGCACAGCCGCCGGTGATCAGGGCGGCCATGATGACAACCACCGCCAGAGACTTTGACAAGCCCAGCGGGGACCAGCCCAACGGGCGGAACATGCTCTCGACCATGATGCGATCGTTCCCTGAAACAGCCTCGGATTGGACCAACCTGCTGACCCGGACGGGCCAGCGCCCCCCCTTTCGGTCACCTGATATCACGGTTTGCACCGTTGCCGCCATACGCACGGATTCGACCGCACGGATTCGTTACAGTGTCAGCAACCGTGACCAGGAGCAAATCCAGTATACCTGTAGCGCCGCGGCCCCATGGAAAAAATCGCATCGGCACGATAGGGCCGACCGTCGACCCGAGAAAAAGTGATAATTCTGCAACGTGCCAAGCCTTCGGTGGGGGCAGGGCCGGTGGCCGGCTGTCCGGCCCGGTCTGTCCCCTGGCATTGACATCGCCCGCCGCGGCGTCGAAAACCAAGCTGCGGTTGTACGGATCACCGACGCCAGCAATAGCGGCAAAGCGGTGCAGCAATCGTTAAGGGAATGCCGGATCTCGTTCCAGCCGGCGGGGAGACGCCTATGCCGACCGTTATCCGGCCTGCCGATCCGCGCCGCCGGCGCATCATCGTGCCGGTATCTTCACCGCTGCCGAAAGACGTGCGGGTGTCGTTCGAGTTCTTCCCGCCCAAGACGGCAGCGATGGAGCAGTCCCTGTGGGGGGCGGTCGAGCGGCTGGCCGTGCTGCATCCGGCCTACGTTTCGGTGACCTACGGTGCGGGCGGCTCGACTCGGGAGCGCACCCACGCCACCGTGGTGCGCCTGCGAACGGAAACCGCCCTGGAGCCGGCGGCACACCTGACCTGCATCGGCGCCGTTCGGGAGGAGATCGATGCCATCGCCGGCCGCTATTGGGAGGCCGGCATCCGGCACATCGTGGCGCTTCGCGGTGACCCGCCCGAAGGGACCGAGGTCTACCGGCCGATGCCCGGCGGCTATGCCTATGCGTCCGACCTGGTGGCAGGGCTGAAGCAGGTGGCGGACTTCGAGATCAGTGTCGCCGCCTATCCCGAGGTGCACCCGGAGGCGGCCAGCGCGGAGGCCGACCTCGACAACCTCAAGCGCAAGATCGACGCCGGGGCGACCCGCGCCATCACCCAGTTCTTTTTCGACGTGGATGTGTTCTTCCGCTTCCTGGACCGCTGCCGGGCTGCCGGGATCACCGTGCCGATCGTGCCCGGCATCCTGCCGGTGACCAACTTCGCGAGGGTGCGGCAGTTTGCGGGACAATGCGGTGCGTCCATCCCGGACTGGATGGGCGACCTGTTCGCCGGTCTGGACGATGATCCGGAAACCCGCAAGCTGGTCGCCGCCTCGGTGGCGGCGGAGCAGTGCCGCGCCTTGCACGCCGGCGGGGTCGATCAGTTCCACTTCTACACCCTCAATCGCGCCGATCTGACGTTCGCCATCTGCCACATTCTGGGCGTGCGTCCGCAAACGGTCGCGGGCGTGACAGGTTTGGGGCTCAAGGCTGCGGCCGACTGAGCCGCGTTGCGGCGTTGCCATTGCGTGCGGCGCCTCTGTCATCATCTAAGGCCAAAGTCCAAGATCAACGCTCACACCCGTCCCCGAGGAGCCGATGACCTGGAACACGCGCGAAGCGCGCATTGACGCCCTGAGCACGGTCGCCAATCAGCGCATCCTGGTGCTGGACGGCGCCATGGGTACGATGATCCAGCGCCTGGGCCTCGAGGAAGCGGACTACCGCGGCGACCGCTTTGCTGACTGGGCGAGTGATCTCCGCGGCAACAACGACCTGCTCAGCCTGACCCGGCCCGACGCCATCCGGGAAATTCACGAGGCCTACTTCGCCGCCGGCGCGGACTTCGCGTCCACCAACACGTTCAACGCCAACCGCGTGTCGCTGGCCGACTACGGCATGCAGGGTCTGGCGCGGGAACTCAACGAAGCCGGGGCCCGGATCGCGCGGGCGGCGGCGGATGCCTGGATGGCCAGGGATCCGACCCGGCCCCGCTTCGTTGCGGGCGGGCTCGGCCCGACCAACCGCACCGCCTCGCTGTCGCCGGACGTCAACGATCCCGCCTTCCGTGCCATCACCTTCGAGCAACTTCGTTTCGCCTACGGCGAAGCCGCCGAAGGGCTGATCGATGGTGGTGTCGACGTTCTGCTGGTGGAAACCGTGTTCGATACCCTCAACGCCAAGGCTGCCCTGTTCGCCATCGCCGAGGTGTTCGAAGCCCGCGGAAACCGCCTGCCGGTGCTGGTCTCCGGCACCATCACCGACCTGTCCGGGCGCAACCTTTCCGGGCAGACGCCCGAAGCCTTCTGGATCTCGATCCAGCATGCCGCCCCGTTCGCGGTGGGGCTGAACTGTGCTCTCGGTGCGGAACAGATGCGGCCGTTCATCGCCGAACTCGCCCGGGTGGCCGACACCCGGGTGCTGGCCTATCCCAATGCCGGCCTGCCCAACGAATTCGGCGCCTATGACGAAGCCCCGGAGGATACGGCGCGCCACCTTCGTGCGTGGGCGGAAGCGGGCCTGGTCAACCTGGTGGGCGGCTGCTGCGGCACCACGCCCGAGCACATCCGGGCGGTGGCCCAAGCGGTGGCCGGCCTGCCGCCCCGGGTCATCCCCGAGGTGCCACGGCGGCTCCGGTTGTCCGGCCTGGAACGGTTTGAACTGGCAGCATGAGCAGCAGCATGACCGGCACCTTCATCAATATCGGCGAGCGTACCAACGTCACCGGCTCGGCTCGCTTCCGCAAGTTGATCCTGGCGGAGGATTACGCCGCCGCCCTGGATGTCGCGCGGGAGCAGGTCGAGAACGGCGCCCAGATCATCGACGTCAACATGGACGAGGGGATGCTGGACTCGGAAGCGGCGATGGTTCGCTTCCTCAATCTGATCGCCGCCGAACCGGACATCGCCCGGGTGCCGGTGATGATCGACTCGTCCAAGTGGTCGGTGATCGAGGCGGGGCTCCGCTGCGTGCAGGGCAAGTGCATCGTCAACTCCCTGAGTCTCAAGGAGGGGGAGGAGAGCTTTCTGGAGCACGCCGCCAAGGTGCGCCGGTATGGCGCCGCCGTGGTGGTGATGGCGTTCGACGAGCAGGGTCAGGCCGACACCGCCGACCGCAAGGTGGCGATCTGCGAGCGTGCCTACCGGCTCCTGGTCGAGCGCATCGGCTTCCCGCCGGAAGACATCGTGTTCGATCCCAACATCTTCGCGGTCGCCACCGGCATTTCGGAACATGACGAGTACGCCGTCGCGTTCTTCGAGGCGACCCGCCGCATCAAGGAACGGCTGCCTTATTGTCATGTCTCCGGCGGTGTCTCCAACGTGTCCTTCTCGTTCCGCGGCAACGCGGTGCTGCGGGAAGCCATGCACGCGGTGTTCCTGTACCACGCCATTCGCGCCGGCATGGACATGGGCATCGTCAACGCCGGCCAGATCGCCGTCTACGAAGAGATCCCGGAAGAATTGCGCGACCGGGTGGAGGACGTCATCCTCAACCGCCGGCCGGACGCCACCGAGCGCCTCCTGGAGATCGCCGACCGCTACCGCGGCGCCGGCAAAGCCCGGGAGGTGGACCTCGCCTGGCGGGACAAGGACGTGCAGTCCCGCCTGACCCATGCCCTGGTCAACGGCATTGCCGATTTCGTCGAGGTCGACGTGGAGGAAGCCCGCCGGGCGGCCGCGCGGCCTCTCGACGTCATCGAAGGCCCGCTGATGGCCGGAATGAACGTGGTCGGCGACCTGTTCGGCGCGGGCAAGATGTTCCTGCCCCAGGTGGTCAAGAGCGCCCGGGTGATGAAACAGGCGGTGGGCTACCTGCTGCCGTATATGGAGGCGGAAAAGGCGGCAGCGCAGGCGGCGGCCGCTGAATCAGGCCAACCGCTGGAGGCGGCGCGGTCCGGCAACGGCCGGGTGCTGCTGGCCACCGTCAAGGGCGACGTGCACGACATCGGCAAGAACATCGTCGGCGTCGTCCTCCAGTGCAACAACTACGAGGTGATCGATCTCGGGGTGATGGTCCCCTCTGCCCGCATCTTGGCCGCCGCCCGGGAGGAGCAGGTGGACATCATCGGCCTGTCCGGCCTGATCACCCCAAGTCTGGACGAGATGGTGTATGTGGCCAAGGAGATGGAGCGGGAAGGCCTGCACCTGCCGCTGCTGATCGGCGGCGCCACCACCAGCAAGGTGCACACCGCGGTAAAGATCGCGCCGCAGTATTCGGGTCCGGTGGTGCATGTGCTTGATGCTTCTCGGGCCGCGGGGGTGGCCGGTCACCTGCTTTCGGCCACCGAGAGTGCCCGGTTCGCCGACGGCATCAAGGCCGACTATGCCCGCATGCGGGAGGCCCACAGCCGCGGCCAGGCCGACAAGAAGCGCCTTCCGCTGGCGCAGGCTCGCGCCAATCGGGCGCGACCGGTGTTCGATGGCTACCGGCCGCCGGAACCGGCGGTGCCCGGTCTGACCGTGCTGGACGACTACGACTTGGCCACGCTGGTGGGTCGGATCGATTGGGGGCCGTTCTTCCAGGCGTGGGAGCTGGCCGGGCGCTTCCCCGACATCCTCGACGATCCGGTGGTGGGGGAGACCGCGCGCAGCGTGTTCGCCGACGCCCAGGCGATGCTGCAACGCATGGTGGGGGAAAAGTGGCTGACCGCCCGCGGCGTGGTCGGCCTGTGGCCCGCCAACAGCGTCGGCGACGATGACATTGCGGTGTTTGACGACGAGAGCCGCGCCGAGGTGCGCGCCGTCATCCACACCCTGCGCCAGCAGATGGCGCGCGATCGTCGCGACCGGCCCAACCTGGCACTGGCCGACTTCATCGCACCGCAGGAAAGCGGCATCCCCGACTGGCTGGGCGGCTTCGCCGTCACCACCGGCCACGGCCTCGATGATGTGGTCCGGGCCTTCGAGGCCCGGCACGACGACTACAATTCGATCCTGGCCAAGGCCCTGGCCGACCGGCTGGCCGAGGCCTTCGCCGAGCACCTGCACGAACGGGTGCGGAAGGAGTTCTGGGGTTACGCCCCGGACGAGACTCTGGGCAACGCCGACCTGATCGCCGAGAAGTACCGCGGCATCCGCCCGGCCCCGGGCTATCCGGCCTGCCCCGACCACACCGAGAAGCGGGCCCTGTTCGACCTGCTGCACGCCGAGGTGAATACGGGGATCACGCTCACCGAGTCCTTCGCGATGATGCCCGCCGCCTCGGTCTCCGGGTTGTACTTCAGCCATCCGGAGGCCCGCTATTTCGGCTTGGGCCGCATCCACCGCGATCAGGTGGCGGATTACGCGAGGCGCAAGGGATTGCCGGTGGCGGAGATGGAGCGCTGGCTCGCCCCCAACCTCGCCTACGATCCGGCGGTATCAGCCGCCGCCTGAGGCGGCGCCGACCTGCCCTGGGGAAGAAGGCACCGACGGTCAGCGGCATCGGCAGCGCTCCTACTGTCCGGCGATGGTCATGCCGTCGATGCGGAGGGTGGGGGAGTCGGTGCCGTAGCGGAACACCAGGTCGTCGGCGGCGGTCATGCCGGCGAACATGTCGAGCAGGTTGCCGGCCACCGTCACCTCGCTCACCGGGTAGGCAAGGGCCCCGTTCTCGATCCAGAATCCGCTGGCCCCCCGGCTGTAGTCGCCGGTGATCCCGTTGATCCCGAAGCCGATCAGCTCGGTCACGTACAGCCCCTCGCGGATGTCCGCCATCAGCACCTCCGGTGACACCGAGCCCGGCTCCACGTACAGGTTGCTGGGGCCCGGGGAAGGGGGCGTCGAGGTGCCGCGGCTGGCATGACCGGTGGGGGCGAGCTGGAGCTGACGGGCGGAGCGGAGGTCCAGGATCCAGCTCTGCAGCACGCCCCGCTCGACCACGTTGAGGCGCCGGGTCGGCAGGCCCTCGCCGTCGAACGGCCGCGAGCGCAGGCCGCGCCGGCGCAGCGGGTCATCGACGATGGTGATGCCTTCCGGGAACAGCGCCTGCCCCATGCGACCCGCCAGAAAGGTGGTGCCACGGGCGACGGCAGTGCCATTGATCGCGGCGGCCAGGTGGCCCACCAGGCTGCGGGCCGCCCGCGGATCGTAGACAACGGGCAGCGTCGCCGACCGGGTTTTGCGGGGGTGCAGCCGGCGCACCGCGCGCTGGCCCGCGCACGCGCCCACCTCCTCCGGGGCGCGGAGGTCAGCGGCGAACACGGCCGCGGTGTAATCGTAGTCCCGCTCCATGGCGGTGCCGTCGCCCGCCAGCACCGAGGCCGAAAGCCCGTGCTGGGACCGCGCCCGCGCTGCGGCAAAGCCGTTGCTGCCGACGATGGCGGAGCGGGTCCAGGTCCAGCCGGCCTCGGCTCCTTCGGAGTTCGTGACTCCGGGCACGCCGCGGGCGGCATCCTCCGCCGCCGAGACCCGGGCTTGCAGCCAATCCACCGACGGCTCGTCCGGATCGCAGCACTCCAGCTCGGGCACCTCCCGGGCCAGTTGATCCGGCTCCGCCAGGCCGCACCAGGGATCTTCCGGCACTTCCCGGGCCATGGCGACAGCACGCCCGGCCAGCTCGTCCAGAGCCGCCGACGCCAGGTCTGAGGAGGACACCACCGCCTGGCGGCGGCCGGCGAACACCCGCAAGCCCACGTCCATGGCTTCCGACCGCTCCAGCCGCTCCTGGCGTCCCAATCGCCAGGCCAGGGACAAGGAGCGGGTTTCGACGAACACGCCGTCGGCCGCATCCGCTCCCTTGTCCAGGGCGCGGCGGATGAGATCGTCGAGGCGGTCCAGGATGGCGTGGTCGGGTTGCGAGCGCTGCATCATGGCGGTTCCGGCTGTCCTCTCGCTATCTGCGCAGATGGGCTGGTTGACTTGGACGCGGGGTGGTGGACCCCATGCGGGAAAGTGCTAAAAGATGGGTTCGATACCGGGGGCTGTGCAAAGGCCGGGCGGGCACACGTCGCCCCCTGGATTGCCAGTCCGGCCGATCGAAACAATATCACCAACGTCGATATGGTCGCGGGCTCCGTCGCTTTTGAGGCAACCCGACCGAGAGCCGGGTGGTTTCGGCGCAGCTCGCGGCCGCGCCATGGAACAGTGGGAGCGGGTTCGGCACCTTCATGTCAAGCATCAGCACTGCAACAACACTGCCGGCGCCGAGCGGCGTCCATGCCCAGCGGCAGGCGCTGGAATCCGCCGTGGTCCGCTTCGCCGGCGACTCCGGGGACGGGATCCAGGTCACCGGCGGCCGGTTTGCCGAGGCCACCGCGCTGTCCGGCAACGATCTCGCCACCTTTCCGGATTTCCCGGCGGAGATCCGGGCGCCCGCCGGCACCACCTACGGCGTGTCCGCCTTCCAGATCAACTTCGGCGCCCGACAAATCCTCACCTCGGGCGACGCCCCAGACACTTTGGTCGCATTCAATCCGGCCGCCCTGAAGGTTGAGCTGGCCGACCTCAAGGCGGGTGGTCTGGTGATCCTGGATACCGGCAGCTTCAATGAGCGCGGCCTGCGCAAGGCCGGTTATGTGGCGAACCCGCTGGACGATGGTACCCTTGATGCCTACCGGACCCTCAGGCTTGACATTTCCCAGCTCACCCTGGACGCGGTGAAGCCCTTCGGCCTGTCCCAGAAGGAGGCTCTCCGCTGCAAGAACATGTGGGCCCTGGGGCTGGTCTACTGGCTGTATGACCGCGACCGCCGGCCCACACTGGCTTGGCTGCAACGCAAGTTTGCGGCCCGACCGGAGTTGGCTGAGGCCAACACCGCCGCCCTCAACGCCGGCCACGCCTTCGGCGAGACCGCCGAGTTGCCCCCCGGCCTGCCGGGGTTTGTGGTCGACCGGGCGCCGATCGCCCCAGGCCTCTACCGCGCCATCACCGGCGGTGAGGCGCTGGCTTTGGGCTTGGTGGTGGGCGCGAGTCTGGCCGGCCTGCCGATGGTGTTCGGGTCCTACCCGATCACCCCGGCCTCGCCCATCCTGCACACGCTGGCCGGTCTCAGGCAGTTCGGTGTGATCACCCTCCAGGCCGAGGATGAGATCGCCGCGGTGTGCGCCGCCATTGGCGCGTCCTACGGCGGGGCGATCGGGGTCACCTCGAGCTCCGGCCCGGGTATCGCCCTCAAGACCGAAGCGATCGGCCTCGCCATCGCCGCCGAGTTGCCGCTGGTGGTGATCAACACTCAGCGGGCCGGCCCGTCCACCGGGATGCCCACCAAGACCGAGCAGTCGGACCTGTACCAGGCGGTGTTCGGGCGCAACGCCGACAGCCCGCTGGTGGTGCTGGCCGCCCGCTCCCCGGCGGACTGCTTCGATACCGCGATCGAGGCGGTGCGCATCGCCACCCGATACATGACCCCGGTGATGGTGCTGAGCGACGGTTACATCGCCAACGCGTCGCAGCCGTGGCGCATCCCCGATGTCGCCACCCTGGAGCCGTTTCCGGTACGTTTCCGCACCGAAGCAGACGGCTTCCAGCCCTACTTGAGGGATCTGGAGACATTGGCGCGCAACTGGGCGGTGCCGGGGACCCCAGGACTGGAGCACCGCGTCGGCGGCCTGGAGAAGGACTACGACACCGGCCACATCTCCTATGACCCCGCCAACCATCAGCGGATGACCGAGGTCCGTCGGGACAAGGTGGCCGGGGTGGTTCGGGACATTCCACCGCTGCGGCCCGAAAACGGGAATGAAAGCGGGCCGCTCGCCATCGTCGGCTGGGGTTCCACCTACGGACCGATCGCCCGCGCCGTCACGGTGCTGCGGGCGGAAGGCCTGGACGTCGCCCACGTCCATCTCCGCCACCTGTGGCCGCTCCCGGCGAACCTGGGTGAGTTGCTGGGCGGTTACGACCGCATCCTGGTGCCGGAGATGAATACCGGGCAGCTTCTGACGCTGCTGCGCAGCACCTTTCTGGTGCCGGCGGAGGGGCTCAACAAGGTCTCCGGCCAGCCGTTCAAGGTACATGAAATCGAAGCGGCGGTGCGCACCTGCCTCGCCGGCCAACGCCCACAGGGCCTTCAGGGAACCAACCGATGAACGTTTTGGCACCTCCTTCCACCCTCAAGCCCCAGGACTTTGCCTCCGACCAGGAAGTGCGCTGGTGCCCGGGCTGCGGCGACTATGCCATTCTCAAGGCGGTCCAGAAGGCGCTGGCCGAGATCGGCGCCCGAACCGAGGATACCGTGTTCGTCTCCGGCATCGGCTGCTCATCGCGGTTCCCGTATTACATGAGCACCTACGGATTCCACACGATCCACGGTCGCGCCCCGGCCGTGGCCACCGGCTTGAAGCTCGCCAACCCCGCTCTCGACGTCTGGGTGGTGACCGGCGACGGCGACGGCCTGTCCATCGGCGGCAACCACCTGCTGCACGTGCTGCGGCGCAATGTCGACCTGCAGATCCTGCTGTTCAACAACGAGATTTATGGCCTGACCAAGGGCCAGTCGTCGCCCACGTCCCGGATCGGCACCCGGTCGCCGTCGACGCCTACGGGCTCGGTCGAAAGCCCGGTCTCGCCGCCGCTGTTCGCCCTGGGTGCGGGTGCCCGGTTCGTCGCTCGCGCAGTCGACACCCAGATGAAGCCGCTGGTGGCGGTGCTGAAGCGGGCGCACGCCCACCGCGGCGCCTCGTTCGTCGAGATTTTCCAGAACTGCATCGTCTACAACGACGCCGTGTTCGATGCGTTCACCGCCAAGGATGCGGCGGCGGACAATCAGATCGAGGTTGTGCACGGTGAGCCGCTACTGTTCGGCCGCGACAAGCGGCGGGGCCTCAGGCTCCGACCCGGCCGGCTGGAACTGGAAGCGGTGACGATCGGTGAGGACGGTGTCGGCATCGACGACATCCTGCGCCATGACGAGACCAGCTGCGTCCTGGCTGGAATGCTGGCGGCCATGGCGCCGCCCCGGTTGCCGATGGCGCTCGGTGTGCTGTACTGCGATCCGGCTGCCAGGTTCGAGTCGGTGGCGGCGGGGGATCAGGCGGCGCCGCCCGCTCCCGAGGCACTGAACGCCCTGCTCCGGCGTGGTCACACCTGGACCATCGCCGACTGATCCGCCAGGGCGCCGCCACCGGCCAATGCCCATCAGCGTTGCCATCATCGGGGCCGGCCCGGCCGGCTTCTATACCGCCGAGGCATTGCTCAGCCTGCCGATCGGGGCTCGCGTGGATGTCATCGAGCGGCTGCCCTCCCCGTACGGCCTGGTCCGGGCCGGTGTGGCGCCCGACCATCAGGGCACCAAGCGGGTGGCGCACCGGTTTGCGGAAACCGCGTCGCACGACAGCGTCGCCTTCTTCGGCAACGTCGCGGTCGGGCGCGATGTTTCCCTCGACGAGCTTCGGGCGCTCTATGATGCGGTGGTGCTCGCGGTGGGAGCCCCCAGCGACCGTGCTCTCGGCATTCCCGGCGATGCGATGCCCGGGGTTTACGGCTCTGCCAGCTTCGTCGGCTGGTACAACGGCCATCCCGACTTCTGCGACCTTGCCCCCAAGCTGGACACCCGGGCGGCGGTGGTCATCGGCAACGGCAATGTCGCTTTGGACGTGGCCCGAGTGCTGGTGAAGTCGCCGGCGGAGATGGCAGAGACCGACATCGCCGAGCATGCCGCGCGAGCGATCCATGCGTCCCCGCTGACCGACGTCTACATCCTGGGCCGGCGCGGGCCGGGGGAGACCCGCTTCACCAGTGCCGAGCTCCGGGAACTCGGCCGCCTCGCCGACTGCGCGCCGGTGGTGGACCCGGCCGACCTGCCCGAGGAGGACGGGGCGGGCGGCGACGCGGCGGTGGCCGGCTCCGGCGAGATCGATCGGGAAAAGCGCATCCGCGACAAAAACTTGGCGATCCTGCGGTCGTTCACGACGCTGTCCAAGGATACCAAGCGAAAGCGCATGCACTTCTGCTTCCACGCAGCACCGGCGGAGATCGTCGGCGGCGAGCGGGTGGAGGGCTTGCGTTACGAACGCACCCGGGTGGAACAGGGCCACGTCATCCGCACCGGGGTGTTCGGCGCCATCGCGTGCGGCCTGGTGGTCGCGGCGATTGGCTACCGGGCATCGCGGATTGCCGGTCTGCCGTTCGATGGCGAGCGCGGTCTGATCCCCAACGAGGACGGGCGGGTCGCCCCCGGCGTCTATGCCGTCGGGTGGGCGAAGCGCGGCCCGACCGGAATCATTGCCAGCAATCGCCCGGACGGCATCGCGTGTGCCCGGCAGATCGCCGAGGATGTCATGACCACCAGTGACAAGCCCGGCAGAGCGGGCCTGGAGCGGCTGCTGGGCGAGAGGGGCGCCCGCTGGATCAGCTTCGCCGAGTGGCAGCGGCTCGACGCTGCGGAGGTCACGGCCGGCGGTGGCATTGCCCCCCGGCGCAAGTTCATCTCCCTGGCGGAGATGCTGACCAACTTGAACGATTGAGCCGGCAGCCCCGGCCAGGTTGATGCCGCCTCGCAATGGGCGCCGTACATTTGTTATTTGTCGGCATTGTACGACGCTGATCGGTCGTTTATCGTGCACGGATGTGGGTGTTGTCGACCGAGAGGTTTCGAGACCATGAGCCAAGGCGCCTACGCTGGAGACATCCCGCCCCGTGAGGCTTGGCGCCTCCTGGAGAGCGATGGTCATGCCGCACTGGTCGATGTCCGGACCCCCGCGGAATGGGCCTATGTGGGGGTTCCCGACCTCAGCCGGCTGGGCAAGCAGCCGGTGTTCGTGCCCTGGGCGCGCTATCCGACCATGGAGATCAACCCCAACTTCGCCGAGGAAGTTGCCGCGGCAGGCATCCAGCCGCGCGACACCGTGTTGCTGCTGTGCCGATCGGGCGTGCGTTCGCGTTCGGCAGCGATCGCGCTCACCGCAGCCGGCTTCACCGCCTGCTACAACATCGACGCCGGCTTCGAGGGAGATCCGGACAGCCAGCGCCACCGCGGCACCGTCTCGGGCTGGAAGGTGTCCGGACTTCCCTGGGTACAGGGCTGACCCTCTCCCTCGCAATCGGTTGCGACCTCGGTGCACCGCCCCATCTCGATGGCCATGATGGCAGGTCAGGCGTCAGAACCGGTGCACGTGATTGGTGGCGGTCTTGCCGGCAGCGAGGCGGCCTGGCAGCTCGCCAGGGCCGGTGTGCCGGTGGTGCTGCACGAGATGCGCCCGCTGCGGACCACTGCGGCGCACCGGACCGGCGGCCTTGCCGAGCTGGTGTGTTCCAACTCGTTCCGTTCCGACGACGCCGAGAACAACGCGGTGGGCCTGCTGCACGCGGAAATGCGCCACCTCGGCTCCCTGGTGATGGCCGCGGCCGACGCGCACCGGGTGCCGGCAGGTCAGGCGCTTGCCGTCGATCGCGAACGTTTCAGTGCCGCGGTGGAACAGGCTCTCTCCTCCGATCCCATGGTGACACTCCGGCGGGAGGAGCTGGCAGGCTTGCCGCCAGAGGCGTGGAACAGCGTCATCATCGCCACCGGGCCGCTGACGTCGTCTCCGTTGGCCCAGGCGCTGCAGGAGCTCACCGGGCAGGAGTCCCTCGCCTTCTTCGACGCCATCGCGCCCATCGTCCACCGCGAATCCATCGACTTCACCAAGGCCTGGATGCAGTCCCGGTGGGACAAAGGGGATGGCGCCGACTATGTCAACTGCCCCTTGACCGAAGCCGAGTACGAGGCGTTCGTCGACGCCCTGCTGACGGCCGAGGCCATGCCGTTTCACCACTGGGAGCGGGAAACGCCGTACTTCGAGGGCTGCCTGCCGATCGAGGTGATGGCGGAACGGGGGCGGCGCACCCTGGCGTTCGGACCGATGAAGCCGGTGGGGCTTCGCAACCCCCATGACGGGGGCCGGCGTCCCTTCGCCGTGGTGCAACTCCGCCAGGACAACGCCCTCGGCACCCTGTTCAACATGGTGGGCTTCCAGACCAAGCTCCGGCATGGCGACCAGGTGCGTGTGTTCCGCACCATTCCCGGACTGGAAGGCGCCGAGTTCGCCCGCCTGGGCGGCATCCACCGCAACACCTTCGTCAACGCGCCAAAGGTGCTGGATGGGCTGTTGCGGCTCAGAGCGCGGCCGTCGCTGCGCCTAGCCGGGCAGATCACCGGGTGCGAAGGCTACGTGGAGAGCGCCGCGATTGGGCTGTTGGCCGGGCGCTTCGCCGCGGCCGAACGTCGCGGCGCAACGCCGGTGCCGCCCCCGGACACCACCGGGCTGGGCGCCCTGCTCAACCACATCACCAAAGGCGCCGATGCCGTGTCGTTCCAGCCGATGAACGTCAATTTCGGCCTGTTCCCGCCGTTGGCCGACACGCCCGGTCGGCGCCCGCTCCGGGGCGGGGAGCGCAAGCGCGCACTGGCGCGCCGAGCCATGGCCGATCTTGACGCCTGGCACTCCCAGGCGTCTTTCCCGCCGACTGCCGCTACCGGCTGCCGTTGAGCTGCTGGTCGGCGAGGGTGCCCTTGCCTGCCTCACCGCCAAAGCCGGCGACCCGGGGATCGGCGCCACACGGGCGATAGCCGTGAAGTTCCTGCACGTATTCGGCCCGGGCGAGCAGAGTCGCCAGTGGCGGTGCCTCCCCGTTCAACGCCTCGGCGAAGATCAGCGAGGCCTGCTGGCAGAATCCGGCCCGCTGCCCCAAGCTTTGTTGCGAGGACTCGTTGGCAAGGCGGGTCACCAACGCATTCAGCCGAGACTCGCCGCCGCCGCCGTGCCGGCGATGGAACATCTGCCGGAGCGCCTGCCCTTCCTGCTGCAACTCGCTGCGATAGCGTTCAACGAAGGCGTTGTACTGGGCTTGGTTGCGGCAGGAGAGCGCTGCGACCATCAGCTTGGATTGCAGGGCCCGGGTATTCAGGGCCCGTTGCTCCTCGGGCCCGACGCAGGACTCGGCGTTCGCCGGAACGGTCGTGAACGCGCCGGCCAGCATGGCGAGACCGGCGACTGCGCCCGCGATGACGCGGCGCGCGGGGGTTGCATGACCCTTCACCTCGGCACCTCTTCGTTCTTGAGATTGCCATCATTTATGCTGATTCTGCCGGTGCGCGGCAAACGGAACCTTCCGTCGGCGCCGATTCCGCGAACCCGGTGTGACAAATTAGCCAGGCAAGTTAGCCAGACAAGGCTTGCCTCGGGCCAGCGGTGCGGCTTCCATGGGGGGACTACGGAACAACATGGATCAAGTCGGATCGCCCCGCTGCGGGCAGCAGGGCGCGGACGAGGAGACAGCATCATGACCATCCGTTTCATCGGCGGGCGCGGTCGGCTGGCCGGCATTGCCGTGGCCGTTGTCCTGGCCGGCGGCCTGGTGCTGGCGGCACCGGCCGCCGCACAGCAAACCGGTGGTGCCGAAGGCAGCGCCACGGCCCGTCTGTTCGAGGCGGTCCAGGCCAATGACATCGCCGCGGCTCAGGCCAGCATCGCCGCCGGGGCCAGCCTCACCGCCCGTGACCGGTGGGGGCTCACCGCCATCGACGTCGCCATCGACAAGCGGCATTTCGACCTCGCCCACTTCCTGCTGTCGGTGCAGGAGCGCGAGCGCGATGCGGCAGCCGCTGCCGAGCGGCCGGCACGCCAACCCCGGCCTCAGGCGGCGCGGACGCCGGCCGGCGGCGCGACTCCGGCGAATCGCCCGGCGGCCCCTTCCGCTATGGCCCCGGCCGGAGCGGCGGGCGGGGCGGCGGTGACGTGGTCGGTCACACCCTGGCCAGCGGGACGGCCGAACCCGTTTGATCCCAGTATCCCGGCGCCGGGTGCCCGCCTGCCCACCGGCGGATAGCCGGCCGGCGCCTGCGGGGGCGGCGAGAGACACCCTCAGTAGCGGCCACGCATGGCATTCAGCATCACCCTGAGCAGGCGTCCCACCCGCCTGCGCGGGTCGGGAACCATGAACGGGTTGCAGCCCGCCCGCCGCAATCGCTCGAGGTCGATCGACGCCATGGTTGCCGGCAGCAGCGCCGGGATCGCCTTGGCCGGGACATCGCGGCTCGCGGCGCGCGCCGATTCCAGGTGCGACTGGGCCACGTCGGCGACGGCGCCAACCACCACGGCTAGGCCTTGGACCATCCTTTGGTCAGACAGGCGCCCTTCGAAAAGCCTGAAAACATCGAGCCCGGCTTGACGGTTGAGATCGGCGGGCAGATAGACGCGACGCGAGCGGGCATGAAACGGCACGGCACGCGCGAGGCCGGTCAACGCCCAGACGATACCGACATCCCGCGCCGCGGCTCTGGCCGCCGCCTGGTCTACCGCGAGGATGTCGAGCGCCAAGCCGAACAGCGGCGCCGAGGTGCCTTCGGCGTAGTCGACGAGGGCCGGCAGGTCGGCCGGGGCGGCATCCTCCATGTCGAAGGCGCGGGCCTCGATGATTCGGTCGAATGGGGCCCGCGGCAGGGCGAAGCGCTGCACGGTGGCGGCCAGCGCCGTCGCCACCGCATGCGGCGGGGGCTGCCCGGCAAACACGCTGTCGAGGGCGTCCGACCACCATTGCAGGCGGATACGGCCGAGCAGCGGCTGGCTGACCGCTTCGCGGATGCGGGCAATCTCAAGATTGAACGCCAGCAAGGATTGCAACCCCTCGCGCTCGGCCGGCGGGGCGAATAGACTGCATATGAAGCGGTCGTGATCGTGCTGGCGCACTTGGCGTGCGCAATAACCGAGTTGCTCCACGCGACACCTCTCGGGACCAGGCGACACCCCTGACATATAGCCTAGGCCCCCCTGGATACGACGAGGCCGGAGCACCCTGTGCAGCCCCATGTCGTTGATCTGACGCGGTTCGGCGGCGACGCCGATTTTTCGCTGATGCCGAGCCTGTTCGCTCCGGAGTTGCGGGAGCACATTCGGGCGTTCAGCGCAGTGGTGCGGCTGGCGGATCAGACGGCCGACAGCCCGTGGTTGACCCGCCAGGACAAGTTGGGTCGCCTTGACACGCTGATGGCTGCGATTGACGGACGCGCCGCCGCAACCTGGTCGGACGAGGCGTTCCGGAGTACCGAAGCGTTGCGCCTGAGCCTAGCAGAAACCGGCGTCTCGTCCCGTCACATCAAGCGAATCCTCGCCGCCTTCCGCAGAGACCTTGCCGAAGATGCTCCGCCACGCACCTGGGCCGAGTTGCTGGCCCGGGGGCGGGAAGCGGCGGCACCATTGGGCCACCACATGCTGGAGCTTCTGGGCGAGGAGCGGAACGCCTGCGAGCCGGCGGCGGACGCGCTTTGTATCGGCCTTCGCATTCTCAAGCGGCTCCGGGATTGCCGGGATGTGACGCGGCAGTTCAACCGGCTCTGTATCCCAACCCAGTTCATGGATGATGCGCTGGTCTCGATCCAGCACCTGCGAGCCCCCTCAGCCAAGGGTCAGACCCGCGCGGTGCTGGACCGGGTGCTGGACGGGGTCGACCGGCTGCTCGAGGACGCCGAGCCCCTGATACACCTGGTTCGGACCCCCGGGCTCAAGCTTCACGTCGCGGTGGTGCTGTGCCGTGGGCGCAAGCTGGCGGCCCGCTTCCGGGTGGAGGACCCGTTGCAGGGACGGGTCGAGCTGAGCGGATGGGAGCGCCTGAAATGCCGATGGGGGGTCATCGTGCGGTTCATGCTGGGCCGCTTGTGAGGTGGCGGATTCGCCTCCCGTTCCCCTTTTCAAGCGGCAGCCCGACCCGTATGCTGAAACGGCGCTTTTGCGGGACAGACGAGAAAACGAGGTCATGATGCCATTTGAACTGCCGGCACTACCCTATGACAAGACCGCCCTGCAACCTTACATCTCCGCCAATACCCTCGATTTTCATCATGGTAAGCACCACAACACCTATGTCACCACCCTCAATTCGCTGGTGAAGGACACCCCGCTGGCCGACAAGTCCCTTGAAGACATCATCAAGGACTCGTTCGGCGACGCCGGCCGGGCTGCGATTTTCAACAATAGTGCCCAGGTCTGGAACCATACCTTCTTTTGGAACGGCATGAAGGGCGGTGGCGGTGGCGCCCCGTCCGGAGAGGTGGCGGCCGCCATCGAGGGAGCGTTCGGCTCCTACGAGAAGTTCAAGGATGAGTTCAAGTCCGCCTGCGTCACCCAGTTCGGCAGCGGCTGGGGCTGGCTGGTGGTGGACAACGGCAAGGTCGCCGTGATGAAGACCCCGAACGCCGAAAATCCGATGGCTCACGGCAAGACCGCCTTGCTCACCTGCGACGTGTGGGAGCATGCCTACTATCTGGACTACCAGAATCGGCGTCCCGACTTCGTCCAGGCCTTTCTGGACCAATTGGTGAACTGGGATTTCGTCGCATCCAACCTGGCGACGGCCAAGCGCTGATGCCCGTAGCGGCAGCGCCGCTGCCGAGAGCCGTCGCTACGTCACCCTGGGAATGGCCCGGCCCCGTCTGGGCCATTTCTACGTTCGGGCGGTGCAAATGACCGCGGCGGTCAATCCACCGCGATCAGCGCTGCCGCCACCGGCCGCTCCTCGCCGATCAGGACGTTGAATGTCCGGCAGGCCGCGCCGGTTGCCATCCATTCGACGACGACACCGTGCTCACGCATCGCCTCGGCGATGGCCGGGTTTGGTCGCCTCCCCTCCTGGCCGCAGCCGATCAGCAGGATGCTCACCGGTTCGGCACCGGCCACAACCTCGCTGAGCGAGGCGATGGTGATGGCGTCCACGTCGGTGACGTCCCACGGAAGGTTGCGTTCGGGAAAAACCAGTCGGGAGCCGGCAACCCGCACACCGGAGATGCGGAAGCCGCCGCCGCCGTAGCCCTGGATCAGGCTGCGGCCGGCGGGAACGCGCGGCGTGATATCCAGCCCGGCCATGTCGTCCTTGCTGTTTCCGTGCCTTTGGGCTACTCGGCGGGCGCCTCGGCGGCCGGCGATGTGTCGCTGGCCGGTGCGCTTCTGAGGTTCAAGTAGATCAGCACCGGCACGGCCACGCAGATGGATGAGTAGGTGCCGATCAGCACGCCCCAGATCATCGCGAAGCTGAACCCCCGAATGACCTCGCCACCCAGGATGTAGAGCGCCAGCAATGCCAGCAGTGTGGTGGTGCTGGTGATCACCGTGCGGGACAGGACGTCGTTGATCGACTTGTCGAACAGGGCCTGCAGCGGCATCGTTTTGTATTTTCGCAGGTTTTCGCGCACCCGGTCGAACACCACCACGGTATCGTTGATTGAATAGCCGGCGATGGTCAAAACCGCGGCCACCGTCGAGAGGTTGAAGTCGAACTGGAACAGCGCGAAGATGCCAATGGTGGTAATGACGTCGTGTATCAGGGCCACGATCGCGGCAACGCTGAACTGCCACTCGAACCGGAACCAGATGTAGACCAGCATCGCCAGCATGGCTGCGGCGACTGCGTAGACGCCGTCCCGGAACAGTTCCGCGCTTACCGTCGGCCCGACGAACTCGATGCGGCGGTACTCCACCGCCTCCCCGAGTGCGGCCCGCACGATCTCCACCACCTCCTGCTGCGCTTCTTCGCCGCCATCCTGCTTCTGGATGCGGATCAGCACGTCCCGGGGGTCACCGAACTCCTGCAGTGACACGTCGCCGAGGCCGAGGCCGCCCAACTGCGCGCGCAACGCCGCGATGTCAGCCGGTCCGTCGGTGCGCACCTCGATGAGGGTGCCGCCGACGAAATCGATGCCGTAGTTGAGCCCACGGGTGAAAAACAGGGACAATGACGCCGCCACCAGGGCGATCGAAACGATAAAGAACACCCGCTTCGCCACCATGAACGGGATGTGCGTGTCGGTGGGAACGATGTGGATGCCGCGAAACACCGGGCTTCCTCCTTGTCGGCTAGATCGGCAGCGCCTGCGGCCGCTTGCTGCGCAGCCAGCCCACCACCAGCATGCGGGTGAGCATGATCGCGGTGAACAGCGAGGTGCAGATACCGATCGCGAGCGTCACCGCAAAGCCGCGGACCGGGCCAGACCCGAAGATGTACAGCAGCACGGCGGCGATCAGGGTGGTGACGTTGGCGTCGATGATGGTGGAGAGGGCGCGGGAATAGCCGGCGTCGATTGCCGAGATGGGCGTTCGTCCGGCCCGCACCTCTTCCCGGATACGCTCGAAAATCAGCACGTTGGCATCCACCGCCATACCGATGGTCAGCACGATGCCGGCGATCCCGGGCAGGGTGAGCGTCGCCTGCAGCAGCGACAGCACCGCCATGATCAGCACCAGGTTCATCAGCAGCGCCACATTGGCGAGGATGCCGAAAAAGCCGTAGATCGCCACCATGAACACGATCACCGCGACCAGGCCGACCACCGCGGCGACCCGTCCCGCCTCGATCGAGTCGGCGCCGAGGCCGGGTCCGACCGTCCGCTCCTCCAGGATGGTGAGCGGGGCCGGCAACGCGCCCGCGCGCAGCAGCAGAGCCAAGTCGGACGCGGCCTGCACCGTGAAGTTGCCGGTGATCACGCCGGAACCGCCCAGGATCGGCTCCCGGATGCGGGGAGCGCTGATCACCTCGCCATCGAGGATGATCGCCAATATCTGGCCGACGTTGTCGCGAGTGGCCGTGCCGAACTGCTGCGCCCCGCGGGAATCGAACCGGAACGAGACCACCGGGCGATTTTCCTGGAAGGTCGGCTGAGCGTCGATCAGGTTCTCGCCGCTCACCACCACCCGCTTGCGCACCACATAGATGAACGGGCTGCCGTCCGGGCCCACCTCGTCGGCAGACGGCACCAGCATCGACCCGGGTGGCAGGTCGCCGGCCAGGGCATCGGCGGCGCTCACCCGCGGATCGACCAGATGGAATGTCATCTGCGCGGTCTGGCCCAGAAGCTCCTTCATCCGCTCCGGATCTTCGACGCCGGGCAGTTGCACCAGGATGCGGTTTACACCCTGCGGCTGGATGGTCGGCTCCCGCACCCCGGTTTCGTCGATGCGGCGGCGGATCACCTCCACCGATTTCTGCACCGCCAACGACCGACGCTCCACCATCGCCTCCTCGGTCAGCGCGATGCGAAGCCGGCCATCACCCTCGCGGGTGACGGTTGCATCGGGTTCAAGCGCATCGAGCCGGCGGGCCGCTTCGTCGACGCGATCGGTATCCATGATGCTGACGACCACGCTCTGGTCGGCAATCCCGAGCCCGGTGTAGCGGATTCGCGCTTCCCGCAGCTCGTTGCGGGCGGAATCGACGATCACTTCAAGGTAGTCACGGACGACGGCATCGGTCTCCACCTCCAGCAGCAGGTGGGACCCACCCTGGAGGTCGAGGCCGAGGGCGACCTGCTGGTTCGGCAGCCAGTCCGGCACCCTCTCCAGAACATCCCGCGAGATCAGGTTGGGCGACGCATAGGCAAACCCCAACAGACAGACTGCGAGGATGCTCAGGATCTTCCATCTGGAGAAGTAGACCATGGACTCTTAACTCAAACCTTCACGCTGGCGGTTCCGGGGTATTGCCGGCTCGCCGCCGAGGACTTGGATATCACTGCTCACTCTTGCCGCCGCGGATCTTGCGAAAGCCGGAAGGACCGCGCGGCTGCTCGCCGCCGCCGGGCTCCTTGGGTTCACTGCCGGCAGGCTGCGTCTTGGCCAACACCGAGGAAATCAAGCCCCGCTGCACCCGCACCCGCACACCCTCGGCGATTTCCATCTGCACCTCGTTGTCGTCCACCACCTTGGTGACGGTGCCGATGATGCCGCCGCCGGTCACCACCCGGTCGCCGCGCCGGATCGCGGCCAGCATCTCCCGATGCTGCTTGACCTTCTTCTGCTGCGGGCGGATCAGCAAGAAATAGAACACCACGAAGATCAGGATGATCGGGAGGAACGCACCCAGCAAACCCGGCCCTTCGGCCGCGCCCGTCTGTGCGAAGGCCGGCGAGATGA
>REES01000063.1 GCA_007694935.1 Rhodospirillales bacterium | reverse complement strand
GAGCACGGAACCGCCCTTATTTGGAACCGGCTACCGATCTTGGCCGCTGGATTTCGCATTCTGTGCTGCCATCCTGCCGCTTCGGACCGACCGACCGGAACGCAACCGGCTTTTCGTTCCCACTTCCCGCGTTCGGCTCTAATGAACCCGCGAGGATCCACGCTTACACCCTTCTCAGGCGCAAACCTTCGGATCCCCACCCCCTTTCTTGGGACCTGCATCATCGGGGCGGATGCAGCCACCGTCAAGACAATTTCTGAGTACAACGTCGTCCTGGCTGGTACAACACCCAAAAGCGGAACAAAATGTGACGTATTCTTGGCAGTGCAGTGCCGCTAATGGGGGCAGCTTGCCCGATCAGGGGCGGCGTCGACTCGAGGGGGCGTCCTGGCGCACCTGGATGCATCTCGCTGGCAGGTGGTGTTGGCGTTGGCTGTGACGCCCGTTGACCCGAGACCAGGGCTTGACTTATTGTCCCCACCTGGGCGGTGGCATCGGCTGAAGGTTGGCGGAGGTTGCGGGCTAAGCTGGCCGTGATGTCAGACCCACCGATGATGCGGGCGGGGGCAGGAACGCTGGTGCGTTTGGGACCGGTGGTCTCGTCGGGCCTGATTGACGTTCGAACCCGCCAACGCATCATGGCCTCCCGAGGGAATGTTGGCGTGTGCCGAGTTTTTCCCGGGTGACCGCGCTGGCTCCGGATGATGGCCACTGGTTCTTACACCGGTGCCGAGGCGGGTCGAGGGCACCGTGCTGCGCTGGGGCACTTTGAACATCGATTGCGGGTAATGGGGCGGACGCCTCAGATTGTCGGGGTGATCGGCGGATTGGTCGTGTCGTCGTTGGCACTCCAGTAACGGGATCGATCAGGCCCGATTGCTTTCTGCCGGAGCGGACATATACCCTACCGCGGATCGATCGGGCTGCTGCACGCTCTTATATTGAGGCGAAGCACGTTAGTTTTTTTTAGGCGACACACGCTGCCGTTCAGGCTGGACCTGCTATCAAGTCGTAAGGATTCGTTTGGGCCATGACTGCTGCTGAGATCACCGCCGCCGAGGTCAGCACCGAGAACCCGACTGTCCGTGTAGGGCGCCCCAGCAAGCGCCACGCTAAGCGGTTTGCCCTGCTGCTTGGCGCGGCGCTGGGCTTGGCTGCTTTGGCCGGGTGCGGCGGGGCGGAGGATCGGGAGGCCCGCTACGTCGATCGCGGCGTCGCCTTTTTCGAGGCGGGCGACCCGGTGAAGGCGGAACTCGAGTTCCGCAACGCCCTGCAGATCAATCCCCGCAGCCTTCAGGCCCGTCACTACATGGCCCGCATAGCCGAGGACCAGGGGGATCTCCGGCGCGCGTTCCGAACCTACTTGGCGCTATCGGAAGATCACCCGGGGCATCTCCCGACCCATGTCAAGCTGGGCCAACTATACGCGCTGGGCGGCGAACTGGACCAGGCGGAGACACAGGCGGCACTGGCGGTCGAGATCGATGGCGATCACCCGGACGTCCTGGTGCTCCGCTCCACCATCGCGTTTGGTCGCGAGCAGTTCGAGGAATCAAAGCGCCTGGCCGAGACGGCCTTGGCCGCGGAGCCGGGCAGCGAAACCGCAACACTCCTGGTGGCGCAGTCGCTCCGTCGTCTGGATCAGTCGGACGCGGCCATGGCCGTGCTGGACCGCGGCGTAGCCCAGAATACCGAAAGCGTGCCGCTGCGCCTGCTGAAGATCAACATGCTCCTGGAGTGGGACGACATCGAGCGCGTGCGGGCGGTCTACGACGAGCTGTTTGCGGTACAGCCGGACAACTACGCGTTCCGGGCCAACCTCGCCCAGACCTATCTACAGCGCGGCCAGTCCGACGAGTCGGCCGAAGTGATGCGTCAGGCCATCCGTGACGGCGTCGGCGGCGATCAGCCGAAGATCGCCTTGATCGATCTCGCCCGGTTCACCGATGGCGAGACAGCGGCCCTGGCCGTTCTGCAGGAATTCGCCCGGGCCGAACCGGACAACGCGGCATTCCAATTCAAGCTGGCGTCGATGCAGTATCAAGCCGGTGAGCGCGACGCCGCCAAAGAGACGCTGCAGGCGATGGTCGCGAGCGCCGCCAGCGAAGCCGATCAGCTCCAGGCGCGGGTCAGCTTGGCGCAGCTCGCCATCGAGGAGGACGATCGGGAGACCGCGGCCGCGCTGGTCGACGAGACGTTGACTGTCGATCCCACCCACGTCGACGCCCTGATCCTGCGGGCCGGCTTGGCGTTGCAGGGCGGGGACGCCGATAGCGCCATCAGTGACCTTCGAACCGTGCTGCGGGAGCGCCCGAACGCCGCGCCGGCGCTGCGGCTTCTGGCACAGGCGCAGCTGGCGCGAGGCGAGGCCGAGGTCGCCCGGGATACACTGCGCCAGGCGGTCACTGCCGATCCGTCAGACATCCCCACCCGGCAACGGCTGGCGTCGCTGCTTGCTCAGGCCGGCCAGGTCGAACCGGCGTTGAGCCAGCTGGAACGGATACTCGAGTTGGACCCGGCCTATGTGCAGGCCCTGCACTTGAATGCGTCGCTGCAGATCACCCGGCAGCGATGGCCCGAGGCCGAGGCCGCGATCGCGCAGATCCTGACACTGCCCGGTCGTCAGGCATTGGGCTACACTTTAGAGGGCTCGATGATGATGGCCCGGGGCCGCCATGACGACGCGCTTGCGGCCTACGAGCGGGCCCTCGACCTGGCCCCCGACGCCGTCGAGCCGTTGACCGGGATCACCCTCGTTGCACTCGCGAAAGACACCCCGGAGGAGGCGGTGCGTTACCTCGAGACGGTGATCGAGCGCAATCCTTCGAACGCGGTGGCGCACAATCTGCTGGGCGAGGTCCATATCCGGCAGCAACGCTGGCCGGAGGCGGAGCAGGCGTTCCGCCAGGCGATCGACTTGCGCCAGGACTGGCCGGCACCGCGCATGAATCTCGGGCGGATACTGATGGCCCACGGGGATCAGCCCGGCGCGCTGCAGGTCTTCGAGGACGGTGTCGTGGCGCGACCGGAGAGCGCCGAGTTGCTGCTGGCGGTCGCCGAGGTCCAGGAACGGATCGGTGACATCGCCGCCGCCCTGACCGCCTACGAGCGCTTGCTGGTACTGCAGCCGAACAATGATGTTGCAGTCAATAACCTGGCTGCCCTGATTGCCGACTATCGCTATGACGATCCGGCCAGCCTCGAGCGGGCGCTGCGGCTCGCGCAGCGGTTCGAGACATCCAACAATGCCTACTTCCTGGATACCCTGGGATGGCTGCAATACCGCGCCGGGAATCTGCGCCAAGCGCGCATCAATCTGCAGCGGGCGGTCGACCTGCTGCCGACCCATCCGCAGCTTCAGTTTCACCTGGGAATGGTCCTCGCCGCTCTGGGTGATACCGAGGGTGCGCATCGGGCATTCCGCTTGGCGGTCCCCGAAGGGGCCGACTATCCGGGCATCGAGGAGGCCCGGGCGGCCTTGGCCGAAGCCGGCGACACGCCGGTGCCGGCAGCCCCTGGTGGCGACGGATAGGTGACGGCCGCGCCACCGGCCTGTCTCGACCGGTGGTGGCAGTCGACGTCTGGCGCGGGGGAGGTGTGACGGCCTTCGCGTCGGCTATCGCGTGCCGAGCTCAGCCCGCAGCCGGCACGAGCCGGGATCGCAAGCTGGCGGCGATGCGCTGGGCGGTGTGGCCGTCCCACAGTTCCGGGCGCTCGCCGGCAGGCCATGTGCCACTCAGCACGGCGGCGACCGCGTCCTGAAGCTGGTGTGCCGGCACCAACCGGTTGGTTCCTTTGAGGACGGTGATCGGCCGTTCCGTATTGCTGCGCAGGGTCAGGCAGGGTATGCCGAGGTAGGTGGTCTCCTCCTGGAGGCCTCCCGAGTCGGTGACGACGAAGCCAGCTTCGCGCACCAGCCCCATGAACGGCAGGTAGCTCATGGGGGTGACCGTGTGAAGGCCGGGTGTGCCGCTTACCGTCCCCATCAGGTCGAACTCGTCGATCCGGCGGCGGGTGCGGGGATGCAGCGGGAATACCAGCGGCACCCGTGCCGCCACTGTCACAAGCTGGCCCACCAGCGAGGCCAGCGTCGCCCTGTCGTCCACATTGCTTGGCCGGTGCAGCGTCACCACGCCGTACCCCCGGCTCGGCAGCCCGAACTGTTCGCGGGTCGCCTCCCGCTCGATCCTGTCGCGGAGCATCTCATAGGCGTCGATCATAATGTTGCCCACCCGCTCGATCCGCTCCGCCGGCACGCCTTCCGCCCGCAGATTTTCGTCCGCATCGGCGGAGGGTGTCCACAGAAGGTCGGAGATCGCATCGGTGGCGATGCGGTTGATCTCTTCCGGCATGCTGCGGTCGCGGCTGCGGAGTCCGGCCTCCAGGTGGGCGATGGGTATGCCGAGCTTGGCCGCGGTCAGGGCGCACGCAATGGTTGAATTGACGTCGCCGACGACGATCGTCCACGCTGGTGCGTTCTCCCCGCAAAGGCGGTCGTAACCCACCATGACCCCGGCAGTCTGCTCGGCATGGGTGCCGCTGCCCACGTTCAGGTGGAAGTCCGGCTGCGGCAGGCCGAGATCGCGGAAAAAATTGTCGGACATGTCGGCATCGTAGTGCTGCCCGGTATGGACGATGGACACATGGCACCACGGCTCCCGGGCCAGAGCGTGGTAGAGTGGCGCGATCTTCATGAAGTTGGGGCGCGCGCCCGCAATGAGGTGGATGGAAGGGGCTTTCATGGAGGGTCCGATCGGTCTGGAAGCGGCTGCCGGCTGGCGCCGCACGACAGCGACGCCGGGTGCCATCAAGCTGCCGCACGATACTGGCAACGTTGTGCATGCGCAATCTTAGCCAGGCAGGGCTGAATAAGGTCTTAGAGGATATTCGCGCTCGAGCGGTCCGGTGTCATGGTGCAGTAACGATTTGAGGATAGGCTGTAACATCGAGCGGCCGGGGAAATTGCGCCCCCACACGGGTCATGGCGCAATAACGATTTGAGGATAAGTTGTAACGGCCGTGCGTTTGCCGCTATATGGTGTCGGCACGCCCGTGTCGGGAGTAGACGGGTCCGGAATGCCGATGAGCCGGGCCAGCTTCCTGCGGGGGACCGGTACCCGCTCCGCCCGTTCCGGGTCTCGGGCGGGTATCAGGCGGCATGGCTTGTGTGGCGGCGGTTGGTGGCGATCACGCCCCCGACCGATCGGACTGGCGCCTTAGCGCCAGCCGGCCGGTGGCGCAGGAGGCACTCAGGCGGGCGCATCCCGAGCAACGCCAAGAGATTTTATATAGGTCTGACCGGAAGTGTGGAAAATCAAGCATGGATCATGCGCTGAGCACGCCGCAGGATTT
>REES01000025.1 GCA_007694935.1 Rhodospirillales bacterium | reverse complement strand
GGCCGGACGCGGTGGTTCTCGGCGGCGACGACGGTCCGTTGCGCGGCGGCGCGCTTGCCGAGATCGCCCCGGGGTCGCCGGCGAGCGGCGGACGTCAGTCCGCTGTTTCCGCGCCAACATCCGCGACGATATCCAGCGCAGGCCGCGCTTGACGCCGGGCGACGGGAATCGTAGGGGAGCTTTAAGTTTTAAGTTTTAATTTTTAAGAAAATAATCAACAGGTTGTGGTTGAGGGTTATCCGGTTCTTTATTGGGAAGACGCCGCGTGCCGAGATTCAGGAGGGATTTTATGATCGCCATCCATTGCCCCCAGCCGCCGGGCCTCGACGCCGCGCCCGAACTGGAGCCGGGCGTGGCCGCCCGCGCCGAGGGCCTGGCGCGCCAGGCCCCGCCGGACTGCGGTGGGCGCCGCCCGTGACCTGGCTGGTCGTCCACAGCAAGCCGCGGGAAGAGGAGCAGGCCGCCCGACACCTGGCGCGGCAGGGCTTTGAGGTGTTCCTGCCCCGCATTCGCCAGCGCAAGCGGCGGGCTGTGGGCTGGCGGCTGGTGACGGAGCCGCTGTTCCCCCGGTACCTGTTCGTGCGGGTCGCCCTGGGGGAGCAAGACACGGCCTGCATCGGCGGCACCCGGGGCGTGGTGGGACTGGTGCGTTTCGGCGGCCGGCCGGCGCTCATGCCGGAGGCCGGCATCCAGTTCCTGATGGCGCGCCAGGACCCGGCCCTGGGCGCCGAACCGGCGGCGGCACCCCACCGGCCGGGCGATCGGGTGGCCATTCTCAGCGGGCCCTTCGCGGGCCTGACCGGAGTGTTCGCCATGGCCAGGGACGAGGAGCGGGTGGCGGTGCTGGTGGAGCTGCTGGGACGGCAGAACCGCATCGAGATCGCCCGGGATGCCCTCTCGGAGCCGCTTTGAGCGGGTCCGGTGCCGGCCGTGGGTAATTCTTGTGCTGGCCAGCGTTCGCGGTTAGCTTTATCCGCCCGCTGGACGCGCCGGAACTCGGGCGCCGTTTCGGCGGCGCGGCGGCGGCGCGCCGTCGCCGGCCCCGCGCGACCGTCCTCCCCAAGGTTCACCTCACGGTGCATTCCCTGGCGGTAGCCTGCCCGGCCGCCGGAATCGAGCAAAAAATGAACGACGAACAGCACTTGAAGGTCCGGCGTCCGCCGGCCGAGAACCCCGCGCGCGCTGGCCGCGCGCGGGTCAGCTCTTGATCGACGGCGTTCCCGGCGACGACCTCCAGTTGCTGAGCTGGCGCCGGCAGATCGGCTACGTCTCGCAGGAAACGGTGGTCTTCGACGACACCACCGCCAACAACATCCGCGGGCGCCGGGATATCCGCTTCGCGGTGGTCCGCTACGGCAACGTGATGGGCAGCCGCGGTTCGGTGATTCCCTTCTTCTGGGGCGCTACTTCGCCATCCTGCCGATGGCGGCGAAGTACGGCCGCGAGCACTACTGCGAGCGCGACGGCTGCCGGCCGGTGGAACCCGGCTTCGCCTATAACAACGGCGCCAACCCGGACTTCCTCACCGTCGACCAGTTGCGGGAGCTGATCCGGCAGCACGTCGAGCCGAGCTTGCTCGGGTAGCGTGATGCCGGTCATTCTGCGCGCCGATGGTCTCAAGCTGTTCTTCTACGCCAATGAAGGCAGTCCGCGCGAACCGGCGCATGTGCATGTCAGACGAGCCGCTGTCGAAGCCAAAGTTCTGGCTGACCCCCGAGGTGCAACTCGCGCGCAATGACGGCTTCGATGCACCGAGCTTGCGGCGCATCGAGCGGCTGGTAAGCCAACATCGCGAATCCTTGCTGAGGGCCTGGAATGAATACTTCGCCTAAACGCGTCTGGACGGACGCTAACTATCTCTGGGTCGAGATCGCCGACGGCCGCACGCTGGGTGTGCCGCTCGTGTGGTTCCCGCGTCTGCTCGCTGCAACGCCGCAAGAGCGCGCGGACTACGAGCTGAGTGCGCGCGGTATCCACTGGGATGCCCTTGATGAGGACATTTCCATCGAGGGCTTGCTGGCGGGCCAAGGGGACCACACGCGTCATCGCCGCGAAGTGGCGTAGAGTGGCGTGAGACGTTCATGATCCCCTACGGCCGCCAGGACCTCACCGAAGCCGACATCGACGCGGTCGTCGCCGTCCTGCGTTCGGATTGGCTCACCCAAGGTCCGGCGGTCCCCCGCTTCGAGCAGGCGGTGGCGGATTACTGCGGGGCGGCCCATGCCGTGGCGGTCAACAGCGCCACCAGCGCGCTGCACCTCGTCTGCCTCGGGCTCGATCTCGGCCCCGGCGACCGGCGACCGGCTGTGGACCAGCCCCAACACCTTCGTGGCCTCGGCCAACTGCGGCCTCTACTGCGGCGCGCAGGTCGACTTCGTCGACATCGACCCGCGCACCTACAACCTCTGTCAGAACGCCCTGGCGCGGAAACTGAAACAGGCGGAGAGCGCAGGGCGCCTCCCCAAAGTCGTGGTCCCATTTCGCCGGCCAACCCTGCGACCTGCCCGCCATCCACGCCCTGAGCCAGCGCTACGGCTTCAAGATCCTCGAAGACGCCTCCCACGCCATCGGCACCAGCCACACAGCGCCCACCGCCCCCTGTAGGAGCGAGCCCCGCTCGCGAACGGTCGCGCGGCGGCCGCAACCCGAACAGGAGAAGGGCACCCCATTCGCGGGCGAGGCCCGCTCCCACAAAAAGATCGGCACCTGCGCCCACAGCGACATCACCGTCTTCAGCTTCCACCCGGTGAAAATCATCACCACCGGCGAGGGCGGCATGGCCCTGACCGATGATCCGGAACTGGCCGGGCGCCTGGCCCGCCCGCGCAGCCACGGCATCACCCGCGAGCCGGCGCAGATGACGCACGAGGCCGATGGCCCCTGGTACTACCAGCAGATCGAGCTCGGCTTCAATGACCGCATGACCGATATCCAGGCCGCGCTGGGGTGCAGCCAGATCCAGCGCTTGGAGGAGTTCGTGGCCCGCCGGCACGAACTGGCCCGTCGCTATGATGCCTTGCTGGCGGGATTACCGGTGGTCACGCCTTGGCGGGATCCTGAGGCCCGGTCCGCTTTTCATCTGTATGTCGTCCGCCTGGATGAAGCGCGGGCCGGCCGGTCGCGGCGGGCGGTGTTCGAGGCGCTGCGCCAGCGGGGGATCGGGGTCAACGTGCATTACCTTCCGGTCCATACCCAGCCGTATGACCAAGCCCTGGGCTTGGCCGGGGGCGACGATCCGGAAGCGGAGCGGTATTATCAGGAGGCGATCAGTTTGCCGCCGTATCCGACGATGAGCGAGGCACAACAGGACCGCGTCGTGACGGTGCTGAGAGACGCGCTCGCATGAGCCTCGACGACGACCCTCCACGCGACGGCAGCAAGCGCGCACCCGGTAGGACCACCTGTGCCTCTTGCCGCAAGCCGATGATCGCACAGGTCATTCGGGCCATGCAGGAGATCGGATGGCAACCCCTGGCCGTTTCGGGGGATGGAATTGCCCGCTGAAATGGCTCCACGGTGGCGCTACGAGCGCGGTGAAGGTCGCTTCAAACACCGCTGGTCGCATGACCATGCCGGCTTCGCACCCAGCGGGCACGGACCCGTGGGAAAATGCCCCTGCCATATCACCGAGGCGATCGCGGAGGAGATTCTGAACACCACGGCGGTTCCCCACTTCGAGTGGGAGGATAGTCCGTTTCCTGACCGCTTTTACGCGGTGTACCAGGGTGTCATCTACGAAGCCGTGCCAACCCAGCCCGGGGTGTCCTATCATGCCTATCCATGGCGGGGAGATTTACCCGGCAGACCGGGTTTGCCCCGGCGCATGCTCCGAAAACTGCGAGACCGGGCCGATCAGACTGGTGAACGAAAGGCATTCGAGCAATGGCTGAAAAAATACGCAGGCCCCGGCGTCTGATCGGCGCACCCGAGGGCCTTCAGTTCGAGCTCGCACTGGACGCCGAGGACCCGCGAGGCTTGGCCTGGGGCCATTGCCGCGTCTTCCTGGCGGGAGAGCCGGTGTGGGTCGGCGAGGACCCCGACGGGACCGAAATCCCGCTGCAATGGACCTGGGTGGATCTGCTCGAATTCCTGGGCAGGGCATGGCCGTGGCTCATCGCGGAGGAGGATTACCCGCTGCCCGTGCAGCCGCTCTATCCCGCCTTGTTCCTGCGCGAAGCCGAGCGGCGATGGGAAGACTTGTCCGAGGCGCAGGTGGAGGAAGAGGAGGAACAGGCGCACCGGTTTCTGGCCCGCCACGATCTGGCCGCCGCGATGAAGGGCCTCTTTCTACCCGCGGTGCTCCTCCTCCGCCAAGGGAACACGGGGCATATCTCCGCGGCAGCCCTGCGCCAGACCCGGGTCAGACCATGGCGCGAGATCCAGACCACGCTCGAAATGGTCGGCGACCACCTCGCCGCCGCCTGCGCGGACAGCGCCCAACCGCGGGCACAACAGGCCTATGCGGCGTGGCGGCAGCGGGACGCCCGCCTGGCTCAACGCGAGCTGGACCTGGCCACCGGGCTTACCCACGACGAGCGGGCGCGGTTTGAACCCTTCGGTGTCACTGCGGGGCAATGGATGCACCCGGAGATCCGCGCCGTGGCCCGCATGACGCGCGGTGCGGTGATTCCCGAGCACCAGGCGGCCCTGCTGGCTCAGGTGGTCCGCAGCCCACATTTGGCCACGCCGGTGCTGGACGACCTCGCGGCACGTTGCCGGAGCGCCTTCCAGGAAGCCGGCAAGCCTCACGAGCAGGGCTATGGGTTGGCCTCCTGGCTGCGCACGGAACTGGGCATCGACGAATTCGCCAGCGTAGAACCGAAGGACTGGCTCGAGCGCTGGAACGTGCGGGTGCAGGAGATCCATCTTGAGTCGTGCCCGATCGAAGCCGTAACGGCCTGGGGCGAACAACACGGCCCGGTGATCCTGCTCAACCGGGCCGAAGGATGTCGTTCCGCACATCAATATGGAGCGCGCGCGACCCTGGCCCATGAGATCGCACACCTGATCCTGGACCGCGACGCCGCATTGCCAGCGGGCGAGGTTCTAGGTGGGCGCACACCCGAATATCCCGAAAAACGGGCCCGGGCGTTCGCCGCGGAGTTCCTTTTTCCCAGGCGTCTTGCGGAAAATGCAATCCGTGAAAGCAACACCCTGGAAGAGGCAGTTCTAATCCTGCAAGGGGAACACCGCGTGAGCACCGAACTCCTCGCCTGGCAAATCTACAACTCTGGTGTTCGTCCCGCACTGACGGAGAAGGAGACCATCCTGCTGGATCAGTGGAGAACGGGAGCCGCAAATCTGCAGTGACGACCCTTCACGCCCGCCTGCGCAGCCACGGCATCACCCGCGAGCCGGCGCAGATGACGCACGAAGCCGATGGCCCCTGGTACTACCAGCAGATCGAGCTCGGCTTCAATGACCGCATGA
>REES01000071.1 GCA_007694935.1 Rhodospirillales bacterium | reverse complement strand
GAAATCCAGCGGCCAAGATCGGTAGCCGGTTCCAAATAAGGGCGGTTCCGTGCTCAATCGTTGTTGCCAACGCGGCTTGAAAGTGATCAGCCGCAGGGATAGGAGGTAGGAATATGAAGGTTTTGTCGACCATGTCAGCCGCCGTGCTCGCCACGGGGCTGATGATGGGCGTGGCAGCGAACGTCGAAGCTGCGCCCATTCCGGTGGTTTTCCCATCGGGTCCCACGTCTACGACTGAGGATGTCGGCACGCTCTCGATCCCGAGCGTTGTCAGCTTCACCCATGCTGGCATGCCCCTAGGACATGTCTTCACGGACGCGATCGAATTTTCGGTGCTAGGGCCGTTTGATTTCGACTCGGCCGTGTCCTTCACTAATTTCCCGCCGTTCTTTGGGATCACTAACTTGACGGTCAGCTTGTCGAACGGCGTGAACGCGATCACAGTCGCCGCTCCCGGGGCCAATCAGGTGTTTCTCTCGCTGACGGGCCTCAGCGCCGGTGACTATGTGTTCACGATCAGCGGCGAGGCAATCGGCACTGCGAGTTCCAGCTTCGACGGCAATTTTGCCATCACCCCCATCCCCGGCGCCCTGCCCCTGTTCCTCACGGCGTTGGTGGCTCTGGGCTATTTCGGGGTGCGTAAGCAGAGCAACGCGGCTGCTTGACGCGGACCGACCCGGTCTCGCACCCGGCGTCGCAACGTCGCCGTTCGGGTGGTTGAAAGCTTCGGCGGCTCCCTTTCGGAGCCGCCGATTTTTTTGCCGTCTCTCGGGCAGGATCGGCTGGCGAGGCCGCTGCGCCAGTGTTTTGGTGGGGCCCCTTGGTGGGGCGTCGCAAGCGCGCCGGTTCTCGTGTCCGTCTCCTCATCGGTCAGGAGCCCCGGAGCCCAGGAGCGGTGACACGCCCAGTTCCTCAGCGTCCGGAACCACAAGCGTCGTCACCACAATGGCGGACGCCCGCATGGGGGACGTTGCGCCGGCCGGCGCCTAACGGATTTTTCTTGACTCCACGGGGTCCAACGAAGAAACCATCGGCCTGCCGTGATGCTTCGGTGACGGGCCCAATCAAAACAAGATTCACTGGCTCGGGAATTGCCTGCACACGAATCCAACGGCGAATGTTGGGGGCGACGGCACCTGTATCGGATGGTCAGCGCGGGTCAGGGTCCGTTCCGGACACCGTGACCCTGCATCAGCGTTGGGCCGCCGGTTGCGGAGCGTCGCCCAGGGAGTGAGTGCGGCGCCGGTTTCGGCTGGCGCTCCTGGCAACCGAGCGACAGGCGGGCCGGCCGGCTATGGAATACTTCCTGCAGCAGCTCATCAACGGGCTCACCCTGGGTGCGATCTACGGCCTGATCGCCATCGGCTATACGATGGTGTACGGCATCATCGGCATGATCAATTTCGCCCACGGCGAAATCTACATGATCGGCGCCTTCATTGCCCTGATCGCCTTCCTGGTGCTGGGCATCCTCGGCATCACCTGGCTGCCGCTGGCACTCCTGCTTGTGCTGCTGGCGGCGATGGTGTTCACCGCCTTCTACGGCTGGACCCTGGAACGCATCGCCTACCGGCCGCTCCGGGGGTCCCCCCGGCTGGCCGCCCTGATCTCCGCCATCGGCATGTCGATCTTCCTGCAGAACTACGTGCAGTTGCTGCAGGGCGCCCGGGTGAAGCCGTTGCAGCCGGTGATCCCCGGCGGGGTCGTTCTGATGGAAGGGGCCATCTCGGTCCGGTTCAACTACATCCAGATGATGATCATTGCCACCACCGTCGTGCTGATGGCCATCTTCTCGCTGATCATCGCCAAGACCGCGATGGGTCGGGCGCAGCGGGCCTGCCAACAGGACCAGACAATGTCCGCCCTGGTGGGGATCAATGTTGATCGCACCATCTCCATGACATTCGTGATCGGGGCCACGCTGGCCGCGGTGGCCGGCATGATGGTGACCCTGTACTACGGGGTGATCGACTTCTTCATCGGCTTCCTTGCCGGCATCAAGGCGTTCACGGCGGCGGTGGTGGGCGGCATCGGCTCGCTGCCGGGGGCGATGCTGGGTGGCCTGCTGATCGGCCTGATCGAGGTATTCTGGTCCGCCTACTTCACCATCGAGTACAAGGATGTCGCCGCCTTCTCCATCCTCATTCTCGTCCTGATGTTCCGGCCGACCGGACTCCTGGGCAAGCCGGAGATCGAGAAGGTCTGAGGATGGCCGAGACCGCCGCCAAGGGACTGGACCCCGTCGCCATTCTCAAGGAAGCGGGTCTCGCGGCCTTCGTTGCCCTGATGCTGGCGGTGCCTCTGGCCGGCCTGGAAACCGTCTCGGCCCCGGGCGGGCTGACCATCAACACCCGCTGGGACTGGGTGGCGATTGCGGTGGGCAGCGTGTTCGTCGGTCGCCTGCTGTTGATCCTGTGGCGGGAGCAGGGGCGGCGGCGCAGCGGCCCCCGCCTCGATCTCGACATCGGTGAGAACCTGCGGACCGCCATGCCGGTGCTGGCTGCGGCCGGCATCGCATTCGCGGTGGTGCTGCCGTTCCTGCCCTTCGCCGACCGCCGGGTGCTGGACATCGGCATCCTGGTGATGACCTACATTATGTTGGGCTGGGGCCTGAACATCGTGGTCGGCCTGGCGGGGTTGCTCGACCTCGGCTATGTCGCGTTCTACGCGGTCGGGGCCTACAGCTATGCGCTGCTGGCGATCCATTTCGACCTGAGCTTCTGGGTGTGCCTGCCCCTGGCCGGGGCTCTTGCCGCCTTGTTCGGCTACCTGCTCGGCTTCCCGGTGCTTCGCCTGCGCGGCGACTACCTGGCCATCGTCACCCTCGGCTTCGGCGAGATCATTCGCATCATACTGATCAACTGGTACGACCTCACCCGGGGGCCCGATGGCATCTCCGGGATTCCCCGGCCGACCTTCTTCGGACTGGACTTCGCGCGTTCGCCACCGCCTGATGGACACACATTCCACACCTTCTTCGGGCTCGACTTCTCCCCGCTTCATAGGATTATTTTCCTATACTATCTCATCCTGGTGCTGGCCCTGATCACCAACGCGTTCACGCTGCGGATCCGCCGCCTGCCGGTGGGGCGGGCGTGGGAGGCGCTGCGCGAGGACGAGATCGCCTGCCGGTCTCTCGGCATCAACCCGCGCAACACCAAGCTCACCGCCTTCACCCTCGGGGCCATGTTCGCCGGTTTCGCGGGCTCGTTCTTCGCCACCCGCCAGGGGTTCATCAGCCCGGAAAGCTTCACCTTCATCGAATCCGCGATCATCGTCGCGATCGTCGTGCTGGGCGGCATGGGCAGCCAGATCGGCGTGGTGGTGGCGACCCTGGTGCTGATCGCGGGTCCCGAGCTGATCCGCGAGCTGCAGGAGTTCCGGATGCTGGCGTTCGGCGGACTGATGGTCATGATCATGATCTGGCGGCCGCGCGGCCTGCTGGCATTCCGCGATCCAACCGTGCGGCTGCATCCGGCACCGCGGCGCCGCCTCGGGTTCGGCCGGCGCAAGCCGGCAGGGTCGGGCGCCCCATGAACCCCCGCTCCGAGCCTCTCGGGTCCCCGCCGCTGCTGCAGGTGGAGCACCTGACCATGCGGTTCGGCGGGCTGGTGGCCATCGGCGACGTCTCGTTCGAGGCGGCCAACCACAAAATCACCGCCATCATCGGCCCCAACGGGGCCGGCAAGACCACGGTGTTCAACTGCCTGACCGGGTTCTACAAGCCCTCGGAAGGCCGGCTTACCCTCAATCATCCGCGCAAGGGGCCGTTCCTGCTGGAGCGGATGGAGGGCTTCACCATCCCACAAAAGGCGGATGTGGCGCGCACGTTCCAGAACGTCCGACTGTTCCCGGCGATGTCGGTGCTGGAGAACCTGATCATTGCCCAGCATAACGTCCTGATGCGGGCCTCCGGCTACACCCTGTGGGGGCTGCTCGGGCTCAAGCGGTTTCGCCAGGCCGAGGCCGAGGCGGTGGACCTGTGCCGCTACTGGCTCGACCGGGTGGGCCTGCTCCCCCGCGCCGACGATGACGCGGGAAACCTCGCCTACGGGGATCAGCGGCGCCTGGAGATCGCCCGCGCCATGTGCATCCGCCCGGTGCTGCTCTGCCTGGACGAACCGGCGGCCGGCCTAAACCCCCGGGAGTCGGCGGAGCTCAACCAGCTTCTGCTGTCGATCCGGGACGAGCACGAGATCGGCATCCTGCTGATCGAGCATGACATGAGCGTGGTGATGGGCATCTCCGATTACATCGTGGTGCTGGACTACGGCCGGAAGATCGCCGAGGGCGTGCCGGCGGCGATCCGCAACGATCCGACCGTGATCAAGGCGTATCTTGGCGAGGCGGAGGAGGACGAGCTGCCCGAGGAGGTGGCCGCCGACCTGGCCCGCGACCGGGCCGCCCAGGCCCAGGTCTGAGCCGGACCATGCTCAGCATCACTGGCGTACACACCTTTTACGGCAGCATCGAAGCCTTGCGCGGGGTCGATCTGGAGGTCAAGGCAGGCGACATCGTGAGCCTGATCGGGGCCAATGGTGCCGGCAAGTCGACGCTGCTGATGACGGTGTGCGGCAAGCCCCGGGCCGCCCGCGGCCGGATCGTGTTCGACGGCGAGGACATCACCGCCAAGCCGACCCATGAAATCATCGCGTCCGGTATCGCCCAATCGCCGGAGGGCCGGCGCATCTTCCCCCGCATGAGTGTGCTGGAGAACCTGCAGATCGGTGCCACCACCGCCGACTCGGCCTACTTCGATCGGGACCTGGAGCGGGTGTACGATCTGTTTCCCATTCTCAAGGAGCGCAGCAACCAGCGCGGCGGCACCCTCTCCGGCGGCGAGCAGCAGATGCTGGCGATTGGCCGGGCGCTCATGAGCCGGCCGCGGCTTTTGTTGCTGGACGAGCCCTCGCTTGGCCTGGCGCCCAAGGTGGTGCAGCAGATCTTCAAGACCATCAAGGAGATCAATGAAGAACAGGGCGTCACCGTGTTCCTGGTGGAACAGAACGCCTATCACGCCTTGAAGCTGGCCCACCGGGCCTACGTGATGGTGACGGGGCGTATCAGCCTGAGCGGCACCGGTTCAGACCTCCTGGCCAACCCGGAGGTGCGGGCGGCCTATCTGGAGGGCGGGCATTAGGCCGGGAGGCGGAGGGCGCGAGGGCGACATGGAAGAGCTGTTGGGAACGACGCTGCCGGTGTTCATCGGCATCACCGTGGTGATCATCGGCTTCGCCGCGTTCATGACCGGCCAGGCGGTGGCGAACACATGGCGGCCTGTGTGGCAGGTGGTGTTCTATTCGGTGCTTCTGGGCATCGCTGCCCGGTTCATGATCTTTGCACTGTACGAGGGCGAGCTGTTCTCCCTGACCGGCTATTTGATCGACACCGTCACCCTGATGGCCATTGGGCTGTTCGCGTATCGGCTGACCCGGGCCCGCAAGATGGTCCGGCAGTACCCGTGGCTGTACGAGCGACGCGGGCTGTTCGGCTGGCGAACCCGGGGATGAGGACGAACCGCCGCTCCGATCGTGCAGGCGCTCGACCGGGCCGCGGCCGGGATCGGCTGCGCGGGAAGAGGGGATACTTTACGGCTCTGCTTTGAGAAATATTGTGTCACAGGCCCAAGTCGGTATTGTCGTGGCGTGTCGCCACGATCCACGGCGCTCGCAGCGGTGGCAGCGACGCTCAGCATGAGGGAGGGTAATCACGGCTATGGCAGTTTCCAGATTTGCATTGACCACCATGGCGGCGGCCACAGCCGCCATCATTGCCGGCGCAATGCCGGCCGAGGCGGAGATCAGAATTGGTACCGCCGGGCCAATGACCGGACAGTATGCCGTGTTCGGCGCGCAGATGAAGGCGGGGGCCGAACAGGCGGTAAGGGACATCAATGCCGCCGGCGGCGTGCTCGGCCAGCAGCTCGTGCTGGAGATCGGCGACGACGTCTGCGACCCCAAGCAGGCTGTTGCGGTTGCCAATCAGTTCGCCGGGCGCGGCGTGGTGATGGCTGCCGGACATTTCTGCTCCGGTTCGTCCATCCCGGCCTCCGACGTTTACTACGAGGAGGGCATCCTGCAGATCTCGCCAGCATCCACCAACCCGCAACTGACCGAAGCCGGCAAGTGGAACGTTTTCCGCACCTGCGGGCGGGACGACCAGCAGGGTGAGGTGGCCGGCAACTACATGGCCGACAACTTTGCCGACAAGCGGATCGCCATCGTTCATGACAAGCAGGCTTATTCCAAGGGGCTGGCGGACGAAACCAAGAAGCAGCTCAACGCCCGCGGCATCCAGGAAGTGCTGTACGACACCATCACGCCTGGCGAGCGGGACTATTCGGCGCTGGTCAGCAAGCTCAACGCCGAAGGGGTCGAGATCCTTTACTACGGCGGCTACCATACCGAGGCCGGTCTGATCGTCCGGCAGATGCGGGGCCAGGGCATGACGACCCGGCTGATCTCCGGCGACGCCCTGGTGACCGACGAATACTGGAGCATCACCGGCGACCTCGGCGAAGGGACGATGATGACCTTCAGCCCGGATCCGCGCAAGAACCCGGTCGCCGCGCCCATCGTGGAGGAGTTCCGCGCCCAGGGGATCGAGCCGGAAGGCTACACCCTCTACACCTACGGCACCATCCAGGCTTGGGTCCAGGCGGTGGAGAAGGCCGGCACCACGGATCCGGAGGCCGTGGCCGAGGTGCTCAAGTCCGAGCAGTTTGAAACCGTCCTCGGACCGATCGGTTTCGATGAAAAGGGCGATGTGACCGCACCCGGCTATGTGTTCTATGTCTGGTCTGGCGGCACCTACGATTACGTCGAGAACTGAGGCGAATCCAATCCAAGGCATGTTTTGGGGCCCGGGCCTATCGCAGGTCCGGGCCGGCCGCCCGGAGACGTCCCGATCAAGGGCCGCCGGCGGCCGGCCGCCACCCGTTGCCGTACAACCGCTCCCACCTGACCCAACTCGTCTGCGCGCTGCCCGCGGTGCATCCTTAACATCCGGCGATCGCCCACTCACATAGGGGTCAACGTCTTTGTACGACCCTGGAAATTGCGTCGGTTCCGGGTATACTCCCGGCCCAACGCCAGGGAGGAATGGGAGCAATCAATGGATACCGTCACCACCGACATCGCCATCGTCGGCGCGGGGGGGGCCGGCCTACGGGCCGCCATCGCCGTGGCCGAGGCGGACCCCAAGGTCAGCGTTCTGCTGGTTTCCAAGGTGTATCCCATGCGCAGCCATACCTGCGCGGCCGAAGGGGGGGCAGCCGGTGTCATCAAGTCCGATGACAGCCTCGACTATCACTTCAACGACACGGTCACCGGTGCCGACTGGCTGGCCGACCAGGACGCGGTCGAGCTGTTCGTCAACGAGATCCCCCGGGAACTGACGCTGCTGGAACATTGGGGCTGTCCCTGGAGCCGCGAATCCGGCGGCCAAGTGGCGGTCCGGCCGTTCGGCGGCATGAAGATCATGCGCACGTGGTACGCCGCGGACAAGACCGGCTTCCACATGCTGCACACGCTGTTTCAGACCTCGCTCAAGTTCCCCTCCATCAAGCGCCTGGACGAGCACTTTGGTGTCGACCTGCTGGTTGACGACGGGCGGTGCCACGGCCTCACCGCGATGGAGGTGCGCACCGGCCAGATGAAGATGATCAAGGCCAAGGCGGTGATCATCGCCTCCGGCGGGGCAGGGCGGATCTTCGCCTTCACCACGAACGGCGCGATCAAGACCGGTGACGGCATGGCGATGGCGTACCGCGCCGGCGTGCCGCTCAAGGACATGGAGTTCGTGCAGTACCATCCCACGGGTCTGCCGGGCAGCGGCATCCTCCTTACCGAAGGCTGCCGCGGCGAGGGCGGATTTCTGCTGAACAAGGATCACTACCGGTATCTGCAGGACTATGGCCTGGGGCCGGCCGAGGACAAGCCGCGGCTGAAGGCGATGGAGCTGGGGCCGCGGGACCGGCTCAGCCAAGCCTTCTATCACGAGTCGAAGAAGGGCCGGACGGTGGAGACCAAGTGGGGCGATGTCGTCTATCTCGACATGCGCCACCTCGGCGAAAAGTTGATCGACGAGCGGTTGCCGCTGGTCCGCGACTTGGCCCGCAGCTACGTCAACGCCGACCCGGTCACCGATCTGGTGCCGGTGCGGCCTGTGGTCCACTACATGATGGGCGGTATCCACACCGACATCAACGCGGCCACCTCCATCGACGGTCTGTACGCGGCCGGCGAATGCGCCTGCGTGACGATCAATGGTGCCAACCGCCTGGGTTCGAATTCGCTCGGGGAGTTGCTGGTGTTCGGGGCGCGGGCCGGCCGGTTCGCGGTGGAGCATGCCCGCACCGCCAAGACCGCCGGCGACATCATCGAAAAGCAGGCCGCCGAATCCGAGGGACGGATCAAGGCGCTGTTCCGCCGCTCCAAGGGCAAGGAGCGGGTCGCCACCCTGCGCAACGAGTTGACCAGCAGCATGGAAGACGGCTGCGGCATCTACCGCACCGAGGAAACCCTGCGGTCCACCTGCGACACCATCACCGACTTGCGGGCGCGCTACCAGGACCTGGCACTGGAGGACCACAGTAACGTCTTCAACACCGACCTGTACCAGGCACTGGAACTCGGCTGCATGATCGAGGTGGCCCACACGGTCGCCCAGTCGGCGCTGGAACGTAAGGAATCCCGGGGAGCGCATCAGCGCCTCGATCATGAAGCTCGGGACGACGCCAATTATCTCAAGCATTCCATGGCCTATTACAACCCGAACGGCGATCCCCGCATCGACTACGCGGACGTGGTGATCACCAAGTCGCAGCCGGCGGCTCGGGTCTATGGAGGGAACGCCGCATGAGCGAGCGAACGATCGAGCTGGAAGTACTCCGCTATCGGCCGGAGCAGGACTCGGAGCCGTGGTTCCAGACCTACAAGGTGTCCTGCCCGGAAGAGTGGGTGGTACTGGATGCGCTCAACTACGTGAAGGATGAGCTCGACCGCACCCTCAGCTACCGTTGGTCCTGCCACATGTTCGTATGCGGCAGTTGCGGCATGGTTATCGATGGCGAACCCAAGCTGGCCTGCAAGGCGTTCCTGCGGGATTACGGCAACAGGATCCGGATCGAGCCGCTGGCCAACTTTCCGATCGAGCGGGATCTCGTGATCGTCATGGACGACTTCATGGAGAAGCTGGAAAGCGTCAAGCCATACCTGATCCCCAAGGAAGAGAAATCGATAGACCAGGGCGAGTACCTGCAGACGCCGGCCCAGCTCAAGGCCTACAAGCAGTACTCCATGTGCATCAACTGCATGCTGTGCTACTCGGCCTGCCCTCAGTACGGTCTGGCACCTGAATTCATCGGCCCGGCGGCCCTGGCGTTGGCCCATCGCTACAACATGGACTCCCGCGATGTCGGCCGAAAGGCGCGGGAGGACACGGTGGCCAGCCATGAAGGCATCTGGGAGTGCAGCTTCGTCGGCGCCTGTTCCGAGGTCTGTCCCAAGAGCGTCGATCCGGCCGGTGCGATTCAGCAAGTGAAGCTCACCAGCGCGATTGACTACTTCACATCCTGGCTGCCGGGGGGAGGGAGCCGATGAGCCGCAAACCGTACCAGCGGGAGTTGCCGAAAACGACCTGGTTTCTTCGGCACGCCCGTTACAAAAAGTACATGTTGCATGAGATCAGCGCCTTCGCGGTGGCCGTGTACCTGTTGATCCTGATCATCGGGCTGTTCCGCCTGGGGCAGGGGGAGGAGGCTTGGGCCGGCTGGCTCAGCTTTGTCACCAGCCCGTTCGGGCTGATCCTCCACCTGATCATCTTCGGGCTGTCGCTGGTCCATACCACCGCTTGGTTCAAGGCGGTGCCGCAGGCGATGCGGGTCCAGCGCGGCGAGCAGTTCGTTCCCGGGCCCACCATCGTCGGCGCCCATTATGTGGTATGGGCGGCAGTGTCGGTGTTCGTCCTGATCCTGGCAGGAGTTGCCTGAAACCATGGCTCGTTCACACAAGGCTCCGTTCTGGTTCCTGTTCGCCGCCGGCGGCACGGTGGTCGCGTTCGTACTGCCGGTCATGGTGCTGGTGACCGGCATCGCGCCCACCCTCGGCCTGTTCGAGGGCGCGATGTCGTTCGACGCGATGAGCGCGTTCGTCGGTAACTGGCTGGTCAAGATCGTCCTGTTCGGCATCATCACCCTCGCCTTGTGGCATGCCGCCCATCGGCTGCGGGTGGTGGCCCACGACTTCGGCATCCGCGCCGATGCCCCGGTGGCCGGCACGGTGTATGGGCTGGCCGCCCTTGGGACACTGCTGACCGCGATCGCGCTGCTTGGCGTGTGACCCAGGGACACGGAAGAGACCCGGCAACGCCGGAGGCGCGCCTGCTCCAGGCCCACCTCCGGCGGTTGCACTTCCGGCGCCGGTCGATATGGGCGTGACGTGGTGATCCGCCAGGGACAGGATACCATCACGGTCAGCACGCCGGGGCCCGGGCTGCACGACATTACCGGGACGATTGCCGCCTGGGTGAGCCGCCAGGAGATCGTCACCGGGCTGCTCACCATCTTCTGCCGCCATACCAGCGCCTCCCTGACCATCCAGGAGAACGCCGATCCCGATGTCCGCAGGGATCTCGAGAGTTTCTTTGCGGCGATCGCGCCGGCGGAAAGCCGCCGCTACCGTCACACCGCGGAAGGGCCCGATGATATGCCGGCGCACATCCGCTCCGCTCTCACGGACGTCAACCTCACCATCCCGGTGCGCGACGGCCGGCTGGCTCTCGGCACCTGGCAGGGGGTGTTCCTGTTCGAGCATCGGTCGCAGCCGCATCGGCGCCAACTGATTCTGCACCTGATCGGGAGCTGAAGACGGAGCCCTGCCGGGGATCGCGGGGGACCGGGGCCACGTCGGCAGTTGCCGGGGATCCCCGCCGGGCGCAGCGCTGGTGCCGCGACGGCGCCGGTGATACCCTTCGGGGCAAAGGAGAAGACGCAGGGCGCACCGGGTTGCCGGAAGGCCGTCCGCCAGGGAGGCGTGAATGCGGGACGGATTACGGCTGCCGGCGGCGCTGGTGCGCTTGCGGGTTGCCGAATTCGGCGATTTCGCGTCCTACGTCCTGGGCCGCTTCGCCCGGGACCGCTGCCCCCTGTACGCCGCGACCCTCACCTTCACCACGCTTCTGACCTTCGTGCCGATGCTGGCGATCGCCCTCGCCATCCTGGCCCAGTTTCCGGTGTTCGACGATCTCAGCGCCAACCTCGAGGAGATGGTGCTGACCCATTTCACCCCGGCAGCCGGCACGGCCCTGCTCGATCACCTCGCCCGGTTCACCGAGAACGTGGGCGAACTCTCCGCCTACGCCACCGTCGGTCTGGCGCTCGGCGTCATCCTGCTGCTGCGGAGCATCGAGAACGCCTGCAACGACATCTGGCACGTACGCGAGCCGCGGCCGTTCATGTGGCGCGTGCTGGCCTTCTGGACGGTGCTGACGCTGGGGCCGATCCTGCTCGGGATCAGTATCACGCTTTCCGGCTACCTGTTCGCCACCGCCAAGGCTGGGGGTCTGGAAGCCTGGACCGGGCCCGGCGGCGCCGGCACCCGTTTTCTGCCGCCACTTCTGGAATTCGCGGCGTTTTCCCTGTTGTACGGTGCGATCCCCAATCGGCCGGTCCGGCTGCACCATGCGCTGACCGGCGCCCTGGTCGCGACCCTGCTGTTCGAGCTGTTGAAAACGCTGTTCGGTCTCTACCTCACCTATCTGCCCACCTACCAGACGGTGTACGGGGCGATGGCGGTACTGCCGGTGACGCTGGTCTGGGTCTACCTGGCGTGGACCGCAGCCTTGCTGGGCGCGGTCATCGCGGCATCCCTCGGCGACTGGAAGGGCCACCGCGCGACGGCGGCTATTCCCCGTCTCGCCCCCGGTATCCGTCTCACCGTCGCCCTCGCCATTCTTGCGGAAATGCTGGCAGTGCAGGGCCTGGGCCGGGTGATCCGACGGCGGACGCTCCTTACCAGGCTGGACATGAGCGCCTTCGTGGTCGAGGACGTACTGGCCAACCTGGTGCAGGCGCGCTACGTCGCCCGTGCCGGCCGTCACCGCTGGGTTCTTGCCCGTGACCTCAGCGCGGTAACGCTGCACGACCTCTATACCGACCTCAACCTCGGGATCGTCGACGGGGCGCTCGGCTGGCTGAGACCATCGCCCTGGAGCCGGCGGGTAAGCGAGGTGCTCTCCCGGTTCCATCGGCTCGGCGCCGCATCCCTGGCCATCCCACTGAACCAACTGCTGGCCGACGACCGGGCAGCCGGTGCAGCCGTGGTCGCTTTTCCCCGGGGCGGCGAGCCGGGCCCGGCCGCCTCGACGGCAACGCTCACCGACCCCGGAACTGCCCGATGGTCCGAAGCCGGTGGAAAACCGGCGCCACATCCTCCATCATAGACAGATGCGTGCGAGGGAGGCAGCCCGATCAGCGAAGGAGGAGCCGCGATGACCAACGAGTCCCAAGAAACCGCCGGCACCGGTGCCGAGACCACCATCCGCGAGGCCGTCGGCGTGTTCCATGACGAGGCGACCTTGCAGGCGGCGGTGGACGATCTCCTGAACGCCAACTTCGACCGGGCCGAGCTCAGCCTGCTTGCCGGCCAGCAGGCCGTGGAAGAGAAGCTCGGTCACGTCTACGAGAAGGTCGCCGATCTGGAAGATGATCCCAACGTGCCCCGCGTCGCCTATCGCGGCCGCGACTCCCTGACTGAAGGGCGGGCGGCGCTCGCCGGCGGCTTGGCCTACATCGGAGCGGTGGCGACGGCGGGCGCCGTGGTGGCCACCGGCGGCACCCTCGCGGCGGTGATCGCCGCTGCGGTCGCCGCTGGCGGCGGCGGCGGATTGATCGGGACTTTGGCGGCGCGCTGGCTTGGCAAGGATCGCGCCAAGAACCTGCAGCTCCAACTGGAACATGGCGGTATCCTGCTTTGGGTGCGCCTGCGAGACCCCGAGCACGAGAAACGAGCGGTTGAGATCCTGTCCTCCCATGGCGCCGAAGATGTCCATGTGCATGAATTGCCGGCGCCCACCGGGCCCCAGGGGCATCCGCTCCACGGCGTCATTCCCGACCCGTTCTTGCCGGGTGCGCGGGTGTAGGAACCTTCGACGCGACCGTTTGTTGATCCTGTCACGGCATTCAGGGGAGCGGAGGGGGCTACTACGCATCGACGCAACGCGGGAACCTGATCGATGACGCTGGCTTGGCCGCCCGGTTCGGAGAAACCGCCACAAGCGGATCCCCACGCGGTGTTGGATGCCGCAGCGGCGCTTGACATCACCGAGTTCGAGTTGTTCCGGCTGGCTTACCGGCGCTGGCACGCAACGCTGCCCGATGAGCGGCTGCTGGAGCGGGCCTTCGCCGACTACATGTTCCGCCAGCGGGTTCCGGTCTGGGTACGGTATCTGGCCGACGAGGTGGCCCGGCAGCGTCGTCTCGGTACACTGAACGGCGAAGCCCTGGGGGCCGGGCGGTTCCGTGATCGCCCCGCCCGTCCCCGAGGCGCCTTGATCCTGGTATCTGCGACGGCGGCGGTGTGGTTCCTGCTGTTCGCCTTTCTGCTCCAGGATGTGAGCACCAGCCGCCGGGACAAGGTGGCGATGCCCACAGCGCCGGCCCCGTCCTGCACCACCGGCTCCGCCCTGCACGACACCTGGGCGGCGCTGCTGACCGGCGATCCCACCCTGGGTTGCGGGGAACCGTTCGATACCGCCGGGCCCTGACCAGGGCCGGCCGAAAGCGGTCGCCGGGTAGCCTCAGACGTCGAGGTTGGCGACCTTGAGGGCGTTCTGCTCGATGAACTCCCGCCGGGTCTCGACGGTATCGCCCATCAGTGTCGAGAACACCTCTTCCGCGTCGTCGACGTGCGCCACCTTGACCTGGAGTAGTGTGCGCGCTTCCGGATCCAAGGTGGTCTCCCACAGCTGCTCCGCATTCATCTCGCCGAGGCCCTTATAGCGCTGGATGGCGACGCCCTTGCGGCCGATCGCCATCACCGTCTCCACCAGGTCCACCGGGCCGGTGATCGGATGATCGGTATCCTTGACCCTGAGGGTGCCGCGCCCCGAGAACACGGCCTGGAGCTCTTCGGCCCGGGCGTTCAGGCGGCGGGCCTCCGCCGAGTCGATGACTGCCGGACCGATGCGGTGGCTTTCCGCAATGCCGCGCAGGGTGCGCGTGAACGAGAGCGCGCCGTCCGCGAGTACGGCACCCTGCCAGCCCCGGTCCGACGGCGGCTCGAGACTGTTCAGCCGCTCCGCCACCTGAGTGGCCGCCGCGACCGCCCGAGCCCGATCCGAAATCAGGCCCGGATCGAGGGCGGCGGCGATCGCCGCCTGCTCGATGATGCGAAGGGGCACGTGCTGGGCCAGCCGCTCCAGCCGGCTCCTGACCCGCCGGCTGACGTCGATCAGGCCGCGAAGATCGGCTCCGGCGATCTGCTCCTCCGACGCGGTCACCAGCACCGCACTGTCCTGGATGACCGTATTCGTCAGGTATTCCTCCAGCGCCGGGCCATCCTTGAGATAGACCTCGGAGGCGCCACGCTTGGCGCGAAACAACGGCGGCTGGGCAATGTACAGATAGCCACGTTCGATGAGCTCCGGCATCTGCCGGAAGAAGAAGGTCAGCAGCAGGGTGCGAATGTGGCTGCCGTCCACATCGGCATCGGTCATGATGATGATCTTGTGGTAGCGGCATTTCTCGATGTCGAAGTCTTCCCGTCCGATGCTGGTGCCGAGTGCTGCGATCAGCGTGCCGATCTCGGCGGAGCCCAGCATCTTGTCGAAGCGTGCCCGCTCGACGTTGAGGATCTTGCCGCGCAGCGGCAGGATCGCCTGATTGGCGCGATGGCGGGCCTGCTTGGCGGAGCCGCCGGCGGAGTCACCCTCGACGATGAACAGCTCGCTCTTGGCCGGATCGCGCTCCTGGCAATCGGCGAGCTTGCCGGGAAGCGAGGTGATATCCAGCACCCCTTTGCGCCGGGTCAGTTCTCGGGCCTTGCGGGCGGCTTCCCGGGCCGATGCCGCTTCGACGATCTTGCCCACCACCTTGCGCGCCTCGGCCGGATGCTCCTCGAACCAGCGGGACAGCTGCTCCCCGGCGATGCCCTCCACCACCGGCCGGACCTCCGAGGAGACCAGCTTTTCCTTGGTCTGGGAGGAGAACTTGGGATCAGGCACCTTGACCGAGAGGACGCAGGTGAGCCCCTCCCTGGCATCGTCGCCGGTGATGCTGACCTTTTCCCGCTTGGCGACGGCCGATGCGGCATAGTTCTGGATGGTTCGGGTCAGGGCGTTGCGGAAGCCGGCGAGGTGGGTACCGCCGTCCCGCTGGGGGATGTTGTTGGTGAAGCAAAGCATGGTCTCATGGTAGCTGTCGTTCCATTGCATCGCCGCTTCCACGATGATGCCGCCGCGTTCACCGCGAATGATGACGGGGGCGCCGAGCAGTGAGGTCTTGGACCGGTCCAGCCAGGCGATGAACGCCTCAAGGCCGCCTTCATAGAACAGGTCGACAACCTTCGGCTCCACCGGCCGGGCATCGGTGAGGCGCAGGCGGACGCCCGAGTTGAGAAACGCGAGCTCCCGCAGCCGGTGCTCCAGGGTCGCGAAGTCGAATTCGGTCATCGTGAACACGCCGGTGGACGGCAGGAACGTGAGCTCGGTGCCGGTACGCGGGCGGTCGCCATTGACCGGTGTCGCGTCGCCGAGCGCCGCCAACGGCGCCAGCGGCTCGCCGTCCCGGAAGGTCATGGCGTATTCCTTGCCGTCGCGCCAGATGCGAAGTCGCATGGTTTCGGACAGGGCGTTCACCACGGAGATGCCCACGCCATGCAGTCCGCCCGAGACCTTGTACGAGTTCTGGTCGAACTTACCGCCGGCGTGCAGGCGGGTCATGATCACCTCGGCAGCCGACACGCCTTCTTCCTGATGGATGTCCACCGGGATGCCGCGCCCGTTGTCGGTGACGGTGACCGACCCGTCCGAATTCAGGGTCACGGAAATCGAGTCGCAATAGCCGGCCAGGGCCTCGTCGATGGCGTTGTCGACAGCTTCGTAGACCATGTGATGCAGGCCGGAGCCATCGTCGGTATCGCCGATGTACATGCCGGGGCGCTTGCGCACCGCATCGAGGCCGCGCAGCACCTTGATGGAGGTCGAGTCGTACACCCCGTTCGGGGTCTGCTCGAGGTTCGCTTCGGTCATCTGCAGTTCTCCGCCCCAGGATCGGCCTTCAGGACCGCCAAGGGATCAGCGCCCATCGTCGGATGGCGTGACCCGGCCGGCATCCACGGTCAGGAACCGGGCCTTGCCGCTGACCGGGTCGAAGAGAGACTGGTCGGTGCCGGTGTACCAAGCCTGAACACCCAACGCCCCGACCAGTTCGAACAAAGCCGACCGATGCCGGGCATCGAGATGCGCCGCCACCTCGTCCAGCAGCAGCAAGGGCAGTGATCCCCGTGCCGCCGCCTGGGCCCGGACTCCGGCCAGCACCACCGCCAGCAGCAGCACCTTCTGTTCCCCGGTCGAACACAGTCCCGCGGCCCGGCCGGTCGCCGCATCGCGTACGATCACGTCGCTGCGGTGGGGGCCTGCACAGGCCCCTCCGGTTTCCGCATCGGCGGCCCGCCCGCGGGCCAGGGTGCCCCGTAGCATGTCCTCACAGGCCAGGGCGGGCTGCCGGTCGAGCCAGCCATCGACGGCACCTTCCAGTGAAACGGTCGCCGCCGGAAACGGCCCCCGGACGCAGCCGGCGATCATCGTCAGACGATCCGCCGCCTCCCGCCGGGCGGCTGCGACCGCCACACCATGGCGCGCCATGGCATCTTCCAGCGCGGCGACCCAGGTGGGGTCGTGGCCGCGCTGCCGCAACAGCCGGCCCCGTTCGCGCATCGCCCGCTCGTAGGCACCGACCCGGTCGGCATGGGCGGGCTCCATGCCAAAGGCCAAACGGTCGAGAAACCGGCGCCGCACCGAGGCCCCCTCGACAAACAAGCGATCCATCTCCGGCGTGAGCCATGCGACACCCAGCACCGCCGCCAGTGCTCCCTGTCCCCGCGCAGGCTGCCCATCGATCCGGATGACCCGGCGTTCCCGGGCCGTGGTGCCCAAGGCAGCGATGTCCCGGCCGGTGCCGATCTCGGCCAGCCCGTCCGCGGTCCGCAGCCGGACAGCGACGCCCCACGGAACCGGCGCCGTGCCGTCGCCCCGCCACCGGGCCACCTCGTCGATGCGGGCGCGGCGCAGTCCGCGCCCCGGTGCCAGGAACGACAGTGCCTCCACCACTGTGGTCTTGCCCGACCCATTGGGTCCGGTGAGGACGACCGGCTCGGGACCGACGACGATCCGCAGTTGCGGGAAACAGCGGAACTCGGTCAGCGTCAGCCGGCTCACCGAGACGGCGGGGGCCGTGAACACGCCGCCTGCAACAGTCTGGTCGGGATCGTCAACGTTGCCCGAACGCGAAAAATCGGATCGTTCGATCGTCACACGCGCATCGGCATCAGCACGAACAGTGCGCTGGCATCGCCCACCTCGCGCAACAGGGTGGGAGAGCCGGCGTCCGCCATATCGAGACGCGCGCTGCCGCCTTCGATCTGCTGGGTGATGTCCAAAAGGTAGCGTGAATTGAAGCCGATTTCCAGGGGATCGCCCTGATACTGCACTTCCAGCTCCTCGCTGGCGCTGCCATGCTCCGGGCTGTTGGCCGACAACACCAGCGTCCCATTGGCGACCGACAGCTTGACCGCACGTGACGTCTCGCTGCAGATCGCGGCAACCCGATCGACCGCACCCACCAAAGCGCGGCAGTCCACATCCAGCCGCTTGTCATTGCCCACCGGGATCACCCGCTGGTAGTCGGGGTAGGTTCCGTCGATCAGCTTGGAGGTGAGGGCCGCATCATCGAAGCTGATGCGCACCTTGTTGGCCGACACCGCGACCAGGACGTCGGAGATGGCGGTGTCGAGGAGCTTGCGCATTTCCGTCACGGTCTTGCGGGGCAGTATGATACCGGGCATGTCCGCGGCGCCCTCGGGCAGCGGCACCTCGACGCTGGCGAGGCGGTGACCATCGGTGGCGACGGCGCGCAACACCGGGACGCCGTCGTGATCCGCATGGTGGAGGTAAATGCCGTTGAGGTAGTACCGCGTCTCCTCGGTAGAAATGGCGAAGCGGGTGCGGTCGATCAGGTTGCGCAGCGACCCGGGCGGCAGGCGAAACTCATGTGCCATCTCCCCGCCCGACATCACCGGAAAATCCTCCACCGGGAGTGCCGGCAGGGTGAACCGGGAACGGCCGCAGCGGATATCGATCCGGTCGGCATCGGCGATGCTGTCGAGCAGTATCTCGGCCCCCTCCGGCAGCTTGCGCACCACATCATAGAGGGTGTGCGCGGGCACGGTGGTTCCGCCGGGCGCGCTCACCTTGGCGGCGACATGCTCCACCACCTCCAGGTCCATGTCCGTGGCGGTCAGGCGCAGGCGGTCGCCGTGCGCCTCCAGCTTCACGTTGGACAGGATGGGGATCGTGTTGCGCCGTTCGACGACGCTTTGCACATGCGCCAGCGACCGCAGGAGGGTCGCACGTTCAATGGTGAGTTTCATCACGTTACAGAGACTTGCACCGCATTGACAGCAGCCCCTTCGCCCGACCCCCACAGGGGGCGCGACGGGCGCGCAGGGCCGCGGGGCGGACGAAAGAAAGAGGCCAGACGACTCGTCGACAATCAACAGTATATCAGACCGGCCCTGAATGCGAAGCGAAATCCACTCCAGCCTGTGCCGCGAACCTGTTGGCGTCCCTTACTTTTCCAGCATTCGACGGAGGAGCTCGACGTCCTCCGCAAAGGCATTGTCCGTGCCGAGCAACTCCTCGACCTTGCGCACCGCATGCATCACCGTGGTGTGGTCGCGCCCCCCGAACTTCCGACCGATTTCCGGCAGTGAACGTGAGGTGAGCTGCTTGGCCAGGTACATCGCCACCTGCCGCGGGCGGGCGACGGAGCGGGCACGCCGGGCCGAGTGCATGTCGGAAACCCGGAGGTTGTAGTGGCTGGCGACCTGCTTCTGGATCTCCTCGATGGTGATCCGGCGGTCATTGGCCCGAAGCAGGTCCTGAAGCACCTCCTGAGTGGTCTCCAGGGTGATGTTGCGGCCGACCAGCTGGGAATGGGCAACCACACGCTTCAGCGCCCCTTCCAGCTCCCGGACATTGGAGGTGATCTTATGGGCGAGAAACTCCAACACCTTGATCGGGACCAGCGTGTCGAACTGTTCGGCCTTGGACTGCAGGATGCCGAGCCGGAGCTCGTAGGTGGTTGCGTGGATGTCCGCGACCAAGCCGCAGTTGAGCCGCGACTTCAAGCGTTCCTGAATGCCTTCCAGATCGCTGGGCGATTTGTCGGCGGACAAGACGATCTGCCGTCCCTGATCGACCAAAGCATTGAAGGTGTGAAAAAACTCCTCCTGAGTCGATTCCTTGCCGCTGATGAATTGTACGTCGTCGATCATCAAAATGTCGACGGATCGGAACTGTTCCTTGAAATCGACGGTGTTCTGCTCCCGCAGGGCGCGGATGAACCGGTACATGAATTTTTCGGCCGACAGGTAGATGACCGAGCGGACCGGCAGGCGCTGACGGATCTCCCAGGCGATGGCGTGCAGCAGATGGGTCTTGCCCAGTCCCACCCCGCCGTACAAGAACAGCGGGTTGAATGGCACCTTCTCGGCCGCGGCAACCCGCCTGGCGGCGGCATAGGCGAATTCATTGGGCTTGCCGACAACGAACCGCTCGAACGTGTACAGCGGGTCCAGGGGAGCGCTGATGTCGTTCGCCGCATCGCCGACGAAGCTCATGGAGCGGATCACGCCGTTCCCGGGCGTCTGGCCGTTGCCGCCGGTATGCCCGTTGACCGCATGCGTGGCCCCATTGGCACACAGACGGTCATTCTGAACGACGATGTCGATGCGCTGGACCTCGGGGTTCTCGCCGCCCCAAAGCAGGCGAAGCCGGTCAATGTAGTGCGCCAACACCCAGTCACGCATGAAGCGGGTCGGCACCGACATGGTCAGCAACCCGTTCCGCATCTCCCGGACGGAGAGCGGCTTCAGCCAGCTCTGATAGGCGGCTTCGCCGACCTCGCCACGGAGTGCGTCGCTGATCTTCACCCATTGCGACTGGATGGGAGTGTCTCCCGCTTCGGTGGTCATGGTCCCCGCTGTCCCCATTCTGGACTTGCCTCAGACTCGGCCAGCGAACCCCTCGGTCCCGCCGCCTGGGAGACGGCGAAGCGTCTGGAGCCGGCCAGCGTGTGACGCGTGACGCTGGACGAGCGGAAACCGCAGCACCGCCGGCGAAGGCTTAGCCTTCTCTCCTGCGCCGGCGGGCAACCCTTCCTGGAAACGCACAGAGGTGCCACCCTTGCCTCCGCCCTAGGCGCATGCCTTCAACAGCATCACCACGATGGGCGAGGGAACGATGCCTTTGCTTTTCCGACCCCCCAGAAAGCCATTCCCGCTCGATCACAAAGCTACCCCTAATGGGGTGCACCATCAACCTTTCTTTAACCCGAACCTACACAAAATGGCCCCAAAGTAACCATCATCCGTTTTGGGCAGAATTCGAGCACGCTCGTCCTCGCGCATGTTTCAGCGCTGGCGCGCCACCGCCCCGGTGGATGGTCACTAATGCGATCACCCGACCAATGAGCCCTGGTTTTTATTGGTTTTGACTGCCGAGATCGCCCGATCGCCCGTTGAGGTTACCTGCCGACCGCGGCGACGGCAACGTGATCGAATCGGGAACGTCAGCAAATAATTGGCTTGACAGGCCGCGGCACTTCTACCCGTGGTACAACCACCTGTCTGGTAGCGGACGCGCCCCTACGACCGCTTGGCCTGCGCCCCGAGGCGCGGCCGGGGCAAGGCGCGGAAAGGATGGAGCGGATCGGGAAAGTACGAGACGGTCGGTCGGCCGCGCGCGCAGCGGGCCGGGGTCACGCGCCCGCGCGACAGGCAGATGATCACGCGCCCGCGGAGAGGGCCTTGATCCGGTGTGACAGCCGCGAGAGCTTGCGGGCGGCGGTATTGCGGTGGACCACGCCCTTGTTGACGCCGCGCATCAGTTCCGGCTGGGCTTCCCGGAACGCGGACTTGGCCGCATCGGCATCACCGCCGGCGATCGCCCGCTCCACCTTTCGAATGAACGTGCGAATGCGGCGGATGCGGGCGCGATTGACCACGGTGCGACGCTTGGTTTGCCGAATGCGCTTCTTTGCTGATGCTGAATGGGCCATGACGCCGGATTATACCTCGTAAGCTCCGCAAGAACGACAGGACCGCGGCTTATACCCGCGGCCCTGCCAACCGTCAACCCAAAGGGCGCAGCGCACCGGTCCCGCCGCGCCCCGTGGCGACGCAAAAAAAGCGGCCTGGACCGATCAACGGTTGGTGAACTGCGGCTTCCGCTTTTCGGCGAAGGCGGCCATGCCCTCCTTCTGGTCGGCGGTACTGAAGGTGGCGTGGAACATCCGCCGCTCGAAGTGGATGCCTTCACTCAAGGTGGTCTCGAACGCGCGGTTGACCGCTTCCTTGGCCAACATGGCGATGGGTTGCGACATCCGGGCGATCCTTTCGGCGGTCTTCATCGCCTCCGCCTCCAGCTCAGCTGCCGGCACCACCCGGCTGACAAGACCGGCGCGCTCCGCCTCCTCGGCATCCATCATCCGCCCGGTCAGGCACAGCTCCATGGCCTTGGCCTTGCCGATGGCGCGGGTCAGGCGCTGGGTACCGCCGGCGCCCGGAATGGTCGCAATGGTGATCTCCGGCTGGCCGAACTTGGCGGTGTCCGCGGCCAGGATGATGTCGCACATCATCGCCACCTCGCAGCCGCCGCCGAGGGCATAGCCGGCCACGGCAGCGATCACCGGCTTGCGGCAGGATGCGACCCGCTCCCAGCTGGTGGTGATGAAGTCCTCCGAATAGCAGTCGACGAAGGTCTTGTCCTTCATCTCCTTAATGTCGGCCCCGGCGGCGAATGCCTTCTCGTTGCCGGTCAAGACGATGGCACCGATCGCCGGGTCGGCCTCGAAATCGTCGACCGCGCTCTTCAGTTCGCCGATCAGGCCGGAATTGAGGGCATTCATGGCGTCCGGCCGGTTGAGCCGGATGAAGCCCACTGCCCCCCGCTTCTCCGCGATGATGAATTCGTAGGCCATTCAAATCACTCCCAATCCCCTGGTTGTCGCTGTTCCCGGCAGGCTGTCAACGGATCGGCCCGCCCTTCGCATCGCTGCCGGCCGCCCTGCTGTGTTAGACCGGTGGCATTCCGGCATCAACGGAAAACGCCCGCGCGTCAACGTTGCCGGCGCGGGCAGAAGAAGGTCGACCGCCCGCCCTGCACGATCCGCTGAATGCCGCCGGTGCGGCCGGGATCGCAGGTGCAGCCGGGGCACGCGAGGCCGGCGCGCCCGTACACGGCGAAGCCATGCTGAAAGGTTCCCAGTTCCCCTGACGGATGCCGGTGATCGCGCAGCGACGACCCGCCCGACCGGATGGCGTCCGCCAGCACCGACCGGATCGTGCCGACCAGACGTGCCGCCCTCTGTCCGTGTACCGATCCGGCCAGACGGCGCGGCGACAGGCCGGCGTGAAACAGGCTTTCACAGACGTAGATGTTGCCGAGCCCGGCGACCAGCCGTTGATCCAGCAGGGCGGCCTTGATGCTGGTCATCCGGCCGGCGAGGCCTTGCTCCAGGGTGCGGGCGTCGAACCCGTCCTCGAGCGGTTCAGCGCCGAGGCCGGTCAACCTGGGGTGATGGAGAAGGTCGGCGGTGGGAACCAGGTCCATGAACCCGAAGCGCCGCGGATCGCAGTAGCGAATGGTCACACCGACATCGGTGACAAAGGTCACATGATCGTGCGGGGCCGCCGGCGGCAACGGCTGCCCCGCCCCCACCACATAAAACCGGCCGGACATGCCGAGGTGTGCCAACAGCACCAGTTGTCCTTCCAGATGGATCAGCAGGTACTTCGCCCGCCGTTGGAGCGCGTCCACCCGGCGGCCGCGAAGGCGGTCCGCAAACCGCGGCGGCAGGGGGAAGCGGAGGTCCGGGCGGGCCTGGGTCACCGTCGCCAAGCGGTGTCCGACCAGCACCGGCAGCAGCCCCAGGCGCACCGTCTCGACTTCGGGGAGTTCCGGCATGGGCGCACGCTAGCGCCTGGGCAGGCCTTCGGCTATGGTCTTGCGCATGTCGGAGCAACAGTCGCCATCTCAAGCCGGCCCGGGTGCGCCCGGCGACATCACCCACTTCGGGTTCAGAACGGTCCCGATGACCGAAAAGGCGGGCTTGGTCGGCCACGTCTTTTCGACGGTGGCGGACCGCTACGACCTGATGAACGACCTGATGAGCCTCGGCATTCACCGGGCGTGGAAGGCCGCAATGCTGGACTGGCTGTCGGTGCGACCGGGCATGCATCTCGTCGACGTCGGCGGCGGCACCGGTGATATCGCGCTGCGCTTCCTCCAACGGGGCGGCGGAGCGGTCGCGGTGGTGGACATCAATCCGGCCATGCTCGCGGTCGGCCGCAACCGCGCCCTCGATGCCGGCCACCTCGGTGACATCGACTGGGTTTGCGGCGATGCCGAACGGTTGCCGCTGGCCGATGCATCGGTGGACGCCTACACCACCGCCTTCTGCCTGCGTAACGTCACCCGGATCGATGCCGCCCTGGCGGAGGCGAGACGGGTGCTAAGGCCGGGGGGACGCTTTCTCTGCCTCGAGTTCGGCAGAGTCACCGTGACCGCGCTGCGCCGGCTGTACGATCCGTACTCGTTCCGGGTGCTGCCGGCACTGGGCCAGCTTGTCACCGGCAATGGCGATGCCTACCGGTACCTGGCGGAGAGCATCCGGCGGTTCCCGGCCCAGCAGGAATTCGCCCGCATGATGGCGGACGCGGGCCTCGACCTGGTTCGCTATCGGAACCTCTCCGGCGGTATCGCCGCCCTGCACTCGGCTTGGCGCACATGACCGGGGCATCGATCAGCGCCCGGCACAGTGCCGGAGCCTCGCCAGCACCGCGGCGCCATGATCCGTGATGTCCGCCATGCCTGCCGGCTGTTGCTGATCGCCCACACGCTGGCACGCCATGACGCCCTGTTCCCCCTGGAGCGGCTCGGCGTCGCGGCACCGATCACCGCCCTGACCCGTTGGGTGTCCCGCCGCCGCGAGCCGGGCCGGCCGGGACAACGCCTCGCCCGCGCCCTTCAGGAATCGGGCCCGTCGTTCATCAAGATGGGCCAGGCCCTGTCATCGCGCCCTGATCTGATCGGCGAGGACGTCGCGGCCGACCTTTCGGACCTGCAGGATCGGGTCGCGCCGTTTCCCGGCGCCGAGGCCCGGGCGACTATCGAAGCCGAACTCGAGGCGCCGATCAGCAGCTTGTTCCGAAGCTTCGACGACCAACCGGTGGCGGCGGCGTCGATCGCCCAGGTCCACCACGCCGTCGACACCGAGGGGCGGGAGGTCGCCGTCAAGGTGCTGCGTCCCGGGGTGGAAGAGGCGTTCACCCGCGACCTCGATCTGTTCTTCTGGATGGCCGAGCTGATCGAGATGGCGCGGCCGGATCTTCGGCGACTGCGGCCGATGGATTCCATCCGCACCATCGCCGAGACGGTCGAGATGGAGATGGACCTGCGCTTCGAAGCGGCGGCTGCGGTGGAACTCGCCGAAAATCTGGCGGATGACCCGGGTTTCCGCATCCCCCGGGTGGACTGGGGCCGCACCGGGAGCCGTGTCCTGACCACAGAGTGGCTCCCCGGCATTCCCATCGACGACCGGCACGCTTTGATTTCGGCAGGCCATGACCCGGAGGCTCTGCTCGCCAAGGCGGCGGAAGTGTTCTTCCTCCAGGTCTTCCGCGACGGCTACTTCCACGCCGACCTGCACGCGGGGAACCTGTCCGTTCGTCCCGACGGCAGCATCGTCGCGGTGGATTTCGGCATCATGGGCCGGATCGACCGCAAGACCCGGCTGCACCTGGCCGAACTCCTGCTGGCGTTCCTCAGCCGCGATTACCGCCGGGCCGCCGAGGTGCATTTCGCCGCCGGATGGGTGCCGGCACACCGGTCGGTGGACGCGTTCACCCAGGCCTGCCGCTCGATCGCCGAGCCGATCATGGACAAGCCCCAGAACGAGATCTCCATCGCCAAGCTGTTGGGTCACCTGTTCCAGGTGACCAAGACCTTCGACATGGAGACACAGCCGAACCTGCTTTTGTTGCAGCGGACCATGCTGGTGGCCGAGGGCACGGGGCGGTCTCTCTGTCCCGACGCCAACATGTGGCTGTTGGCCCGGCCGCTGATGGAGCACTGGATGCGCGAGAAGTTTTCCCCGGAGGCCAAGCTCCGCGAGGTGGCCGCGGACGTGCGCAACCGGCTGGCCCGCGCACCGGAGTTGCTGGGCAAGCTGGAAGCGGGGGCGAGCGCACTCGCGGACGGCGCTGTGCGGCTGCATCCGGACACCATCCGCGCAATCCGCCGGGACGACCGCCGCCAATCCATGATCCTGATCTGGGCCACGGTCATCGTGGTGCTGGCACTGATCGTCCTGGCCTGAGCGCCCGGCGCCGGCGCCCGAGCCGGCCGCATCAACGCAAAACCTATTGCACATGCGGATCCCTGACGTCTATGCTGAATAACATTCGGCTGGGGTGAATTGGGGCGGCCCGTGAGCATCAAGGACATTCGAATTCTGCTGATCGTGGCGGGCGGAATCGCTGCCTATAAGTGTCCCGACCTGGTGCGCCGCCTGAGGGAGCGGGGGGCACGGGCCCGCTGCATCCTCACGTCGGCCGGCGCCGAGTTCGTGACGCCGCTGTCCCTGGCCGCGGTCAGCGAGGACAAGGTCTACACCGAGCTGTTTTCGCTCACCGATGAGAGCGAGATGGGGCATATCCGGCTGTCCCGGGAGGCGGATCTGGTGGTGGTGGCACCCGCGACGGCGGATCTGCTCGCGCGGATGGCGGCAGGCATGGCCAACGATCTTGCGACCACCGCGCTGCTGGCGACCGACAAGCCGGTCCTGGCGGCCCCTGCCATGAATGTGCGGATGTGGGAGCATCCGGCAACTCAGGCCAATCTCCGTACCCTGATCGAACGCGGCGTTCAGGTCGTCGGGCCGGGCGAAGGCGATATGGCCTGCGGTGAATGGGGCATGGGACGGATGGCCGAACCGCTGGAGATCGTCGCCGCCATCGAGGCCGTCTTCGCTCGCCGCGGGCGTCTTCGCGGTGTCCGCGCCCTGGTCACCAGCGGTCCCACCTGGGAGCCGATCGACCCGGTGCGGTTCATTGCCAATCGGTCTTCCGGCCGCCAGGGGCATGCCATCGCCGGCTCCCTGGCACGCGCCGGCGCGGCCACCACCCTGGTCACCGGACCGACCCATCTGGCTGATCCGCCGGCGGTGCAGGTGATCCGGATCGAAACGGCAAGGGAGATGCTGGCGGCGTGCCGCGAATCCTTGCCGGTGGACGTGGCGGTCTGTGCCGCGGCGGTGGGCGACTGGCACGTGTCGGCGCCGGCAATGCAGAAACTGAAGAAGGAGCGCGGCGGCCTCCCCACCCTCGCCCTCGAGGAGAACCCGGATGTGCTCGCCACCCTGGCGGCCGCCGGCAACAGCCGCCCGACGCTGGTGATCGGCTTTGCTGCCGAGACGGAGAACGTGGTGGACAACGCCGTGCGCAAGCGCCGCAGCAAGGGATGCGATTGGATCCTGGCCAATGACGTCTCCCCCGACACCGGGACGTTCGGCGGCGACCGGACCACCATCCACCTGGTGACTGGGGACGGGGTCGAGGACTGGCCGCGGATGACCAAGGTCGACGTGGCGGAGCGGCTGACCGACCGGGTCGCCGATGCGCTCGGCCGCCCTCCGGCGCAGGCGCAGTGACGATCATGCGCATCGCCATCCGTCGGCTCCCCCATGCCGCAGACCTGCCGCTGCCGGGTCCTGCCAGCCGGCACAGTGCCGGCATGGATCTGTTTGCGGCGGTGGCGGAGCCGGTGACCCTGGCGCCGGGCGCCCGGGCCGTCGTGCCAACCGGGATCGCCCTGGCGCTGCCCCTGGGCTTCGAGGCGCAGGTGCGGCCTCGCTCCGGGCTGGCTGCCCGGCACGGCATCACCGTGCTTAACAGCCCCGGTACCATCGATGCCGATTACCGTGGCGAGATCGCCGTCGTCCTGGTCAACCTGGGTGGCGACCCGTTCCGCGTCGAACGCGGGATGCGGATTGCCCAGATGCTGGTCGCACCGGTGACGGCGGTCGCCTGGGAGGAGGTGCAGACTTTACCGGGGAGTGCTCGCGGCGCCGGTGGCTTCGGTTCCACCGGCCTTGCCGACCGAGCCGATCAAGGGGAAAGGCAAGGATGATACGGCTTTCACGAAAAACACTATTCGCCATCGAAGCGGTGCTGGACATCGCCTACCATGCCGGCAGTGAACCGGTGCAGAGCGGCGAGATCACCCGGCGCCAGGGGATACCACGGCGATACCTGGAGCAGGCGCTGCAAAGCCTGGTGCGCGAGGGTGTGCTGGTGGGCGTGCGCGGTCCCAAGGGCGGCTACCGGCTGGCGCGGGAACGGCGGCGGATTACGGTCGGCGAGATCGTCCGGGTCGTGCACCGCATTGAGGTCGCCGAAGAGGCGGCCGAGGAAGTTGACGCCGGCTCGCCGCTTGCCCTCAAGGTGGTGCGCCCGCTCTGGGCCGAGATCCAGGAAACCGTGATGAGCCGCCTGGACGGGCTCTCCATCGATGACCTGTGTGCCAAGGCCCATTCCGCCGGCGTCGTGAGCGAAGGCCGCAAGAGCCTGGACTTCTCGATTTAGACCTTTGCGCATCCGGAATGAGCACCGATACTCACCTTTGGACGGGATCAAGTCGCTGGTCGGAGGAATCGGCCACGGGGAGAGGGAATCAACCGGGATGGACACCGACTTGACCGCGGCGCCGACCGCCACACGCGGCCGCATCTACGACAGCATCATCGAGACCATCGGCAACACCCCGTTGATTCGGCTGGCCAAGTTCGCCTCGACCGAGGGGTGCAGGGCGGACCTGCTCGGCAAATGCGAGTTCTTCAATCCGCTGAGCTCGGTCAAGGACCGGATCGGCCTCGCCATGGTGCGGGCGGCGGAGGATGCGGGGCGGATCGGCCCCGGCGCGCTGCTGGTGGAACCGACCTCCGGGAATACCGGCATCGCGCTGGCGTTCGTCTGCGCTGCCCGGGGCTATCGCCTGGTCCTGACCATGCCGGACAGCATGTCGGTCGAGCGACGGAAGATGCTGGCGCTGCTCGGCGCCGAGATCGTGCTGACGCCGGCGGCCAAGGGGATGCCGGGGGCGGTCGCCAAGGCGGAGGCGATCGTGGCCAGCCATCCCGGCGCGATCATGCTGCAGCAGTTCAACAATCCCGCCAACCCCGAGATTCATCGCCGGACCACCGCGGAGGAGATCTGGCGGGATACCGGCGGCAAGGTCGACGTGGTGGTGAGCGGGGTCGGAACCGGCGGCACGCTCACCGGCATCGCCCAGGTTCTGAAACCGCGGAATGCCGAGATCAGACTGGTTGCGGTGGAACCGGAAGACAGCCCGGTCCTGTCCGGCGGCATTCCGGGGCCGCACAAGATCCAGGGGATTGGTGCCGGCTTCGTGCCGGCGGTGCTGAACACCGACTTCATCGACGAGGTGATCCGCATCGGCAACGAGACTGCCTTCGCTACCGCCCGCAAGGTGGCCCGCCTGGAGGGGCTGCCGGTGGGGATCTCATCCGGGGCGGCCCTGGCCGCGGCCCTGGAAGTGGGCAGCCGGCCCGAAATGACGGGCAAGGCCATTGTCGTGATCCTGCCCTCGTTCGCCGAGCGCTACCTGTCGACCCCGCTGTTCGACGGCATGGGTGGCGATTAGGAGAGGCGCGGCGAGGCGATACGGGGCGGTCCGCGGCAGATGCCCTGATGGACTTTCGTGACGACCAGGTCCGGCGCTATGCCCGGCACATCCTTCTCGATGAGATCGGCGGTGCCGGGCAGGCGAAGCTGCTGCGGTCCCGGGTGCTGGTGGTCGGCGCCGGCGGTCTTGGCTCCCCGCTGCTGCTGTACCTGGCGGCCGCCGGAGTCGGCACCCTTGGCATCGTCGATGACGACACCGTGGACCTCAGCAACCTTCAGCGGCAGGTGATCCACGCCACCGACCGCATCGGCATGGCCAAGGTGGAGAGTGCCGCCCGGACCCTTGCCGCGGTCAACCCCGACGTCACCGTGCGGCCGCACCAATGCCGGTTCGATGCGGACACGGCGCGTGATTTGGTGCGCGACTACGACCTGGTGGCCGACGGCAGCGACAATTTCCCGACCCGGTTTCTGGTGAACGACGTCTGCTGGTTCGAGAGCAGGCCGCTGGTGACCGCGGCCATCCTCCGCTTCGATGGCCAGATCACCACGTTCAAGCCGTTCGTCCGGAATGGCGACGGCGATCATGGTCCCTGCTACCGCTGCCTGTTCCGCGAACCACCGCCGCCCGGCGACGTCGCCACCTGCGCGGAAGCCGGGGTGCTCGGCGCCTTCTGCGGTGCCATGGGCGGGCTGCAGGCGACCGAAGTGATCAAGGAACTGCTCGGGATCGGCGACAGCCTGTCCGGCTGGCTGCTGGTTTGCGAAGCGCTCGGCACCACCTTCCGCAAGATCCGGGTGCGGCGGGACCCCGGCTGCCCGTTGTGTGGCGACCAGCCGTCGATTACCGACCTCGCCCTGCATGCCGATCGGCTCCATGCCGAGTGAAGCCGCCGGCCGCGGCGGCAACGAGGACGCGCCAGGCCTCGGCCTGATCGTCCATTCCGGTGATTTTGCACGGGTGCACTATGCCCTGGTGATGGCATCGGCGGCGGCGGCAATCGACCGACCGGTGACGCTGTTCTTCACCATGGCGGGCCTGCGGGCGATTCTCAGGTCCGGCAGCGACGGCACCGCCGGTTGGCTGCATCTGCCGGGCGGTTCTGACGACAGTCCGGCGGCCACCGGTGCCGAGGTTGACGCCCGCTACCGGGCAGGCGGCGTCGCCGGCTTCGAGGAACTGTTGAATGCCTGCGTCAGTTTCGGGGTGCGCTTCCTCGCCTGCGAGATGGGTCTGAAGGCAGCCGGGCTCGACCGCGGCATGCTCCGCGCCGATCTGCCCATCGAGCAGGGCGGCGTCGTGACGCTGCTGGCCGCGGTCGGGCGCAATGGCGCACTGCTGATGGTCTGAGCACGCTCCGCCGTCCCTGCGGCTGCAACCTGCGTTGACAGCAGCGGGCCGCGTGCGTAAGTTCCGGGCTCTTTCATCAGGACGACGCCAATGAAGATCCGCAATTCCCTCCGCTCGGTAAAGGGGCGCGAACGCAACTGCCGCATCGTTCGGCGGAAGGGCCGCGTCTACGTCATCAACAAGCGCCATCCGCGCTATAAGGTCCGCCAGGGCTGATACCGGCCATCCGGCCAATCCGTCCCACCGCGTCAAACCGCTTTTCGACCGGCGCTCAGGGCCTTACATTGTTGTGGGGCCAAGGCGAACCGGACGGGCAGTTCCGGCGCCCCGTGGGGAGGACGGCCGATGCGCATGCCGGAACCGGACGCAGGCGTAGTAGCGCGGCGCAGCGCGATCGCCCGTGACCTCAGGGACATCGTTGCATCCGAGGGTGTGATCGAGCACGAGACCGCGCTTCGCGTCTACGAGAGCGACGCGCTGACCGCGTACCGGCAACTCCCGCTGATCGTCGTCCTGCCGGACACCACCCGGCAGATCGCCGAGGTGTTGCGCTACTGCAACGCCCACGGCATCAAGGTGGTGCCCCGCGGGGCCGGCACCTCCCTCTCCGGCGGCGCCCTGCCGCTGGCAGACGGCATCATCCTTGGTCTCGGCAAGTTCAATCGCATCCTTGATATCGACTTCGACAACCGCTGCGTGGTGGCCGAGCCCGGGGTCACCAACCTGGCGATCTCCCATGCGGTGGCCCATCGGGGCCTCTACTACGCGCCGGACCCCTCCAGCCAGATCGTTTGTACCATCGGCGGCAACGTGGCGGAGAACGCCGGCGGGGTGCACTGCCTCAAGTACGGCCTGACCGTCAACAACGTCCTCGGCGCCGAGGTGGTGCTGATGAACGGCGACACCGTCCGGCTGGGCGGCCGCTACCTGGATAGCGAAGGCTATGACCTGCTCGCCGTGATCAACGGCTCGGAAGGCCTGCTCGGCGTCATCACCGAGGTGACGGTGCGGATACTGGCCCGGCCGGAGACGGCGCGGGCGGTGCTCATCGGGTTTCCCTCGGCCGCCGACGCGGGGGTGTGCGTTGCCGCCATCATCGCCGCCGGGATCATTCCGGGCGGCATGGAGATGATGGACCAGCCGGCGATCCATGCGGCGGAAGCGTTCTGCCACCCGGGCTATCCGATGGACGCGGCAGCCCTGCTGATCGTCGAGCTGGACGGCCCCGCTGCCGAGGTGGATCACCTGATCGAGCGGGTGCAGGGGATTGCCGCCAAAAGTCGAGCCAGCAGCGTCCAGGCCAGCCGGAGCGAGGATGAACGCCTTGCCTTCTGGGCCGGCCGCAAGGCGGCGTTTCCGGCGGTGGGCCGGATCTCCCCCGACTACTACTGCATGGACGGTACGATCCCCCGCCACCGCCTGCCGGAGGTGCTGGAGCGCATCACCGAGATGTCCGTGCGCTACGGTCTCCGCTGCGCCAACGTGTTCCACGCGGGCGACGGCAATCTGCACCCGATGATCCTCTATGATGCCAATCAGCCGGGTCAGCTGGAGACCGCCGAGAGGTTTGGGGCGGAGATCCTGACGCTCTGCGTCGAGTTGGGCGGGGTGCTGACCGGCGAGCATGGCGTCGGGGTGGAAAAGCGGGACCTGATGGGCACCATGTTCGACGAGGACGACCTTAAGCACCAGCAGCGGCTCAAGTGCGCGTTCGACCCGGAGGGGCTGCTGAACCCGGGCAAGGTATACCCGACCTTGCACCGCTGCGCCGAGCTCGGCCGGGTGCATGTCCGCGGCGGGCAGATGCGCTTCCCCGATATCCCCCGCTTCTGAGCCGAGAGGGACGCTGATGGCCGGTGTCGTTTCCGCAGAGCCATCGCACACGGCGACCCTGGCGGTCGAGACCGACGCCCAGGTGGCCGACGCGGTTCAGGCGGCCATGGCCGAGCGGGCTCCGGTCGAGGTGCGCGGTGGCGGCAGCAAGTGCCGCTTCGGTCGTCCGGTCGAAGCCGCCTCCTGCCTGGACACCGGTGCGCTGGCCGGCATTGTCAGCTATCAGCCGGAGGAACTGGTTCTGACCGCGCGCCCGTCCACCACTGTCGCGGAGATCGTCCAGTCGCTGACCCCCCATTGCCAGATGCTCGCGTTCGAACCGCCCGATTGGATCCCGCTGCTGAGCGGCTGCACCGACGTCCCCGGCAACGCCGGCGGCACCCTCGGCGGCATCGTTGCCAGCAACCTGTCCGGGCCGCGGCGCATCCGCGCGGGCGCCGCCCGTGACCACGTGCTCGGGTTCCGGGCGGTCAGCGGACGGGGCGAGTCATTCAAGGGTGGTGGCCGGGTGGTCAAGAACGTCACCGGCTTCGACCTGCCCAAGCTGCTGACCGGGTCGTTCGGCACCCTTGCCGTGATGACCGAGGTGACGGTGCGGGTGCTGCCCGCGGGCGAGCGGACGCAGACCTTGCTGGTGCTGGACTGTGCCGAGGATTGCGCCATCCGCGCCATGACGGCTGCGCTGCAAAGCCCTTACGACGTGTCCGGCGCGGCCCATCTTCCCCCGGACGTGGCGGCGCTTTCCCGGGTTCCCGCGGTGGCGACGGCAGCCGCCGGGGTGACCGCCGTCAGGATCGAAGGGCCGGCGCCTTCGGTCTCCTCCCGGCTGCAGGCGCTCAGGGCCACCTTGGCCCGGTTCGGTGCACTTGCCGCCCTCGACGATGCGGAGTCCGATACGCTGTGGCGGGAGATCCGCGACGTCACCTACTTCGTGGCCGCCGGCGACGAGCCGGATCCGCGGCAGGTGTGGCGCCTGTCGGTCCCGCCAGCGGAGGGCGCCCGGGTGGTGGCGGAGATTCTGTTCGCGCTGCCCGGCCAGGCGTTCTTCGATTGGGGCGGCGGCCTGATCTGGCTGGCGCTCAAGCGGACGGACGACGCCGGGCAGGCCGCCGTTCGGGGCGCGCTGGCCTCCGGCGCCGGGACCGCCTGCGGCCACGCCACCCTGGTCCGGGCGGACGCCTCGGTGCGGTCGCGGGTGCCCGTGTTCCAGCCCCAGCCGGAGCCGCTGGCCGCGCTGACCCGGCGGGTCAAAGCCGGCTTCGATCCCAAGGGCGTGCTCAATCCGGGCCGCATGTACGAAGGGGTGTGAGCCGTGCAGACCAGTTTTCCTGCCGCCCGGCTGGCCGACCCGCACGTCCGCGAGGCCAACGACATTCTCAGGACCTGCGTCCACTGCGGCTACTGCCTTGCCACCTGCCCCACCTACCTGCTGCTCGGCGATGAACTGGATAGCCCCCGGGGTCGCATCTACCTCGCCAAGGACATGCTGGAGAAGGACCGGCCGGCCACGGCCGACGACGTCAAGCACATCGACCGCTGCCTGACCTGCCTTGCGTGCATGACCACCTGCCCGTCCGGCGTCGACTACGCCCACCTGGTCGACCGGGCCCGGGTCCACATCGAGAACACGTACCGGCGGCCCTGGTTCGACCGGGTCCTGCGACACATCCTCGCCACCGTGGTGCCCAACCCGACCCTGTTCCGAACCGCGCTGCTGTTCGGCCAATTCGGCCGCCCGTTCCGGCGACTGCTGTCGGGACGGCTGGGGGCGATGGCGGCGATGGCGCCCAAGCACCTGCCGCCGCCATCTGCGACCGACCGACCGCAGGTGTTTCCGGCCAGGGGACCGCGCCGGCGGCGCGTCGCCCTGTTGCCGGTCTGTGCCCAGCGGGTGCTGCGGCCCGAGACCAATGAAGCGACGATCCGGTTGCTCACCGGCCTCGGTGTCGACGTTGTCCTCGCCAAGGGCAGCGGCTGCTGCGGCGCCATCGTGCACCACATGGGCTGGGAGGACCGCTCCAGGGCCGCAGCCCGAGCCAACGTCGCCGCCTGGATGCGGGAGATCGACGGTGACGGTCTCGATGCGGTGGTGTTCAATGCCTCCGGCTGCGGCGTCTCGGTGAAGGACTACGGCCACCTGCTCAGCGACGACCCGGAGTGGGCCGCATCGGCCGCACGGATTGCGGCCATGGCCACGGACGTTTCCCAGCTTCTCATCGACCTCGAGCTCCGCCCGAAGGCGATCGAGCCGGTGCGGACCGTGGCCTATCACCCGGCCTGTTCGATGCAGCACGGTCTTGGCCTGCGCACCCAGTCGAAGGAGCTGTTGTCCCGCGCCGGCTTCCGCGTGGTGGAACCGGCGGAAGCCCACATCTGCTGCGGGTCCGCCGGCAGCTACAGCATCCTGCAGCCGGCGCTGGCGGGCGCGCTCCGGGAGCGGAAAGTCGCCAACCTGGAGGCGCTGAAGCCGGACATCATCGCCACCGGCAATATCGGCTGCATTCAGCATCTGGGCCCTGAGACGTCGGTGCCGGTGGTGCACACGGTGGAACTTCTGGACTGGGCCATGGGCGGGCCCAGGCCGGCGGCGATGGCGGATGTGCCTGAGCGCCCCGGTCCTGGCGTAACTGTTCCTGCCGGCACGGTTTGATCCGGCGGCCGGGTTCGCTACATCCAGGGGATGGGCGGTGGCGCGGCCACCATGCAGGTCGGGCCGCTCGTCTTCGGATTGAGGATAAAGCCTTGAAGAAGATCCTGATCGGCATCGGCGGTCTGGTTGTCCTGGTGATCGCGGCAGCCCTGATCGCGCCCAGCTTCGTCGACTGGAACCAGTACAAGGACCAGATCACCGCCGAGGCGGGCAGGGCCACCGGTCGCGACGTCACCATTGGCGGTGATATCCAGCTGTCCGTGCTGCCATCCCCGGTCCTGGTGGTCAACGACCTCAGCATCGCCAACATCGACGGCGGCAGCGAGCCTCAGATGCTGCGCCTGCAGGCGGCGGAGGTGAACATCGCCCTGTGGCCGCTGCTGACGGGCCGGGTGGAGGTGCGCTCGGTCAGCCTGGTGGAACCGGATATCATCCTGGAAATCCTGGCGGACGGGCGCCGCAACTGGGATTTCGCCGTTCCGGAGGATCGGCCGAACGGGGCGCCCGGCGCGGTGATCGATTTACCGCCACGCCCGGACGCGCCGGCCGAAGAAAGCCCGGACCAGCCGGATGCCGAGAGGCCCGCCGCGGCCGCGCCGGCGGCGGTGCAGCTGGACGCGATCTCCATCGAACGAGGTCGGGTGCTGTACCGGGATGCGACCACCGGACAGGAAATGGTCTTCAGCAGCGTGAATGCCGACGTTTCCGCCGGCTCCCTGCGCGGGCCGCTGGACGCTCGAGGATCCATGGAGATCGAGGGCGTGCCGCTGACCTTTGACGTTGCGATCGGCGCGGTCGAGACGGGCGAGCCGTTCGCGGTCCGTGCCGACCTCGGCAGCGATGCCGGTGCGAGCCGGCTCCGGGTCCGCGGCCTGGTCGAGGATTGGGAGGCTGCTCCACGCTTCAGCGGTCGTATCGAGACCGCCGCCGACGATTTGGCCGCGGCCATTCAGGCCGTGGCTGTCGCACCACTGCCCGGGTTCCTGGCCCAGCCCTCCACGCTCGATTTCGACCTGGTCGCCTCGCAGACCGAAGCCACCGTCGGCGCCATGACCATGCGCCTCGGCGGCACTTCCGCCGAAGGGGCGGCGATGATGTTGTTTGGCGATGAGCCGGAGGTCGTGGCGCAGCTCGTCGCGGGCCGAATCGATCTGGACGCTTGGCTGGCGATGCCGGCGGTGCCGGGGCGGGAACCGGCGGCAGAGGCGGAGGAGCCGGCGCAAACCGACGCCGAGGCTGCGGCCGAGGCAGCCGCCAACGGCGACAACGCCGATCGCTCCTGGCCGCCGTCCCCTGCCGACGTCAAGCCGCAACCGGGAGCAGAGGCACCCGTGGCCGCGGCGGCGACGCTGTTGCCAGCGGACCTCAGGGCCGCGCTCGCCTTATCGGTGGAGGCGATCACCTACCGCGACGGGGTCATCCGGGAAGCCGCCATCGCCGCCGATGCTGCCGGCGGGACTGTGACGGTGACGCGTGCCGCCGCACTGTTGCCGGGGGGCGCCGATGCCAATCTCACCGGCGTGCTCGGCGGCACCGCCGACGACCCTCGGTTCGACGGGCGGCTGCAGGCTGATGCGCCGGATCTTCGCGCCGTGCTGGAGTGGCTCGGGCTCGAGACCGATGATGTCCCGAACGACGGGCTTCGGACCCTGTCTCTCAGCACCGGCGTCGTGGCCACGCCTGCGTCCATCCGGGCCAGCGATGCCGACGTTCGCGTCGACGGGTCGCGGGTTCAAGGGGATTTCGGTATCACTTTTGCCGACCGGCCGCGGATCGACGCCGACCTCGACATCGATCGCCTCAACCTCGATGCCTACCTGCCGGAAACGGCGCACGAGATCGAGATTCCCGCCCCCAACCTGGGAGCGGCCCGGGAAGCGGCCGGTCAGACCAGCGAGAATGCCGACCCCCGGCAGCGGAACAACGATGAAACCGTGGCGCCCATGGCACAGCCGGCCCCGGTCGACGCCGACGTGAAGCTGCGGATCACGGAACTCGGCTGGCGCAACACGGCGGCCAAGGGCGTCCGGATCGACGGCAGGCTGGCTGACGGGGTCCTCACCCTGCGCGAGGCCCGCGTCGACGATTTCGCCGGGGCCAGCGCAACCATGTCCGGCACCTTCCGGGAACTGGAGACTGACCCGATCATGCAGGGGGTCGAGTTTCAGGCGCGCGCTCCGAACCTGTCGCGGCTGGCACGAAGCCTCGACGTCATGCTCCCCGCCGGCGTGCCGGGCGACACCGCCGTCGCCGCATCCGGGCGTGTGGAGGGCACGACTGCCAGGCCCAAGGTGGATGTGACCGTGAACGCACTGGGTGCCGAGGTGACAGTGACCGGCGATCTGACCCTGCCTGCCGGCGACCCGCTCTATGACGGTCGGCTGCGGCTCGTCAGCGACGACATCGTAGGCGTCCTGACGAGGCTCGGCGTCGACTATCGGCCTTCGGGCCGACTCGGCGGCACGGACGTGAGCGCGCACGTCACCCTCGGGGGCGGCAAGCTCAGCCTCAGCGACCTGGACGGGCAGCTCGCCGGCATTGCGGTTGGCGGCTCGATGGATGTGGACGCGACCGGCGACAGGCCGGTGGTCACGGCCGATCTCGCCACGGGCCGGGTGGTCATTGATGACCTGCTGCCGGCTGCCCGGTCCGCCGGCCTCGATTGGCGGATCGTTCCGGCAAGCTGGATGCCCCTGCCGTCCGCACTCGAACCGCCTGCCCGGGCCGGCATGTTATTGGCCCGGGTGGATCCGCGCTGGCCCGACGAGCCGCTGGCCCTGTCCGCTCTGCGTGACTTCGATGCCACGCTGGCGCTGCGGTCGGAGTCCCTGGTCCACAGCCAGTATGCGCTTGAGCAAGTCGACGCGAGCCTCGCCGTGGCATCGGGGGTGCTGACCTGGGAGCGGCTGAATGGCACGCTGTTCGGCGGTTCGGTCGGTTCCACTGGGCGCCTGGACGCCGTGGACGTGCCGGTGATCGAGGCGACAGTCCAGATGGAGGGTGTCGATCTCAGCCGCGCTCCGGGTGCCGGCATCAGCGGCGGGCGGCTGTGGTTCAATGCCGACCTGGGCGCTGAAGGGCGCAGCCCGGCAGATTTGATATCGGCTCTGGACGGCAGCGGCGCGATCACCCTTCGCGGTCTCGACCCTGGGTTCGACGCAACCCAGGTTCCGGTGGCCGGGCCGATCATCGCTCCCGTGATCGAACTGGCTCGCGGGATCAACAGAGCCCTGGGGCCGCTCCTCGGCGCCTTGAGTGGGCGCGCCGGCAGCGGACTCGCCGACATTTCGGCCCCGTTCACCGTTGCCAACGGCGTCGTCACGTTCGATCCGGCCCGGCTGGACGGCGGCCTCTACCAGGGGCAGGCCCGCGGCACCGCCGACCTTCCGGCATGGCGGCTGGACATGACCGGCGAGATCAGCCTCGCCGCGGGCCCGCTCGGCGATCTTCTGTCCGGTATCAGGGAATTGCCGAGCCGCTGCGACTTCACCGCCAGCGGCCGCCTCGATTCGCCGGACATCCGCCTGGACAGCGGCTGTATCCCGGCTCCGGGCACGGGCAACGGCATCGGAGACTTGCTGGAACGCGTGCCGGAAGAACTCAGGCGGGTTATCCCCGGCCTCGACGGCAGCGAGGAACCCGCCCGGCCGTCTGAGCCCGAACGGGTGATCCGTGACCTGTTCCGCGGTCTGATCGACCGTCGCTGAGACAGAGGCATTCGGGCCTGATGAGGCCGGAGAGGTGGCGAGCCCACGCCACCCGACGTTGAATTGTGCGCCGCAGCAATATCCCCCTTGATGCAGCCTGCGGGCAACCTTACAGTAGTGAGCAGGTGCGAAACGCCGGTGTTCAGCCCGGCCGCGCCCGTCCTCTCAAGACGTTACAGACGGGAGGATCCGTCGAGAGGTTGTCAGAAACCAGCATGGCTCGGAGCGTACAACCATGAACGGATTCAATCAAAACACGGCGCCACGTCATCGCGTCGACGGTGCCGCCTACGTCACCGGACCGGTCCGGTCCCGGCGGCGGGACCGCGGCTTCACCGCTTGGTTCAAGCGCACGCTCAGGGCATGGCGCACGGTTTTCCGTGGCCCCGGCCGGCAGATCCCCGAAGGCGTGCTTGAAAGCCGCAGACGATAGCAACGTGCGCTGACGAAGACGCCGGGTGGCGCGACGGTCACCCGGCTCCACCTCTCCGGAAGCAATTGAAACAATAAGCGCCGGCCGACGACATCGGCCGGAAACACGACTTTAGCATCCTGGGCTCAACCATCTTCACCTGAGCACCAAGGAGCGACAGGTCATGACCCAGCCAAGAGCCAAAGCGCATCGTCGGCAGCCGGACGCGGAACGGCCCGGCTTGGCACGGCTGATGCTGAGCACCGGTATCGTGCTGGCCCTGGTGACGATCGGTTCCGGCGTCGGCATGGGATTGACGGCCGACGCCCGGTCGCCGGATGCCGCCGCCGGCCGGGATCATCCGGCTATCTCGGGCGCGCAGGACGCACCCGCCGACAGGCTCGACACCGTGTTGCGGTCGGGCGCGATGTGCGGAGCGCCAGCGCGGTCGGGCGGCGCAACCCTGAAACCGGGGGTGCATCTCGCCAGCGCCACCGTGTCAGCCGAGTTCATCCAGTCCGATCCCCCACTCTATGACAACCTCGGCACCCTCACCGATCCGATCACTACAGCCGCACCGCTCGCGCAGCGCTATTTTGACCAGGGCCTGCGGCTTGCCTATGCCTTCAACCATGCCGAGGCCAGGCGGGCCTTCAGGATGGCGCAGCGGTTGGATCCGACCTGCGCCATGTGCTTCTGGGGCGAAGCCCTGGTGCTGGGCCCCAACATCAACGCCCCGATGGATGAGGCCGCGGCGGCCCCGGCCCTGGCCGCGCTGGCCACGGCCCAGCAGCTGGCGGCGTCCGCGACCGCTCGGGAGCAGGCCCTGATCGCGGCACTGGCCCGGCGCTACTCCGCCGATCCGACGGCGGACCGGGCGGCGCTTGATGCCGCGTATGCCGACGCAATGGCCGCGGTGGCCGCCGGGTTCCCCGACGACAGCCACATCGCCGTGCTGGCCGCCGAAGCGATGATGGACACTCAGCCTTGGGACTATTGGGAAGTCGACCAGGAAACCCCCAAGGGACGCACCGAAAAGATCATCGCGCTGCTGGAAGGGGTGCTCGACCGGGAACCTGACCATGCCGGAGCGATCCACCTCTACATCCACATGACCGAGGCGTCGACCACGCCGGAGCGGGCCGAACCCTATGCCGATCGGCTCGGCCGCCTGATGCCGGGGGCAGGCCACATGGTGCATATGCCGGCGCACACGTATTTCAGGATCGGCCGCTACCGGGACTCGCTGGCCGCCAACATTGCCGCCGTGAAAGCCGACGAGGCGTATCTGCAACAGGCGGAGGTGGGCGGCATCTACGCCCACGGCTACTACCCCCACAACATCCACTTCGTGGTGGAATCCGCGCGCATGGCCGGCGCCGGTTCCACAGCCGTGGAGTATGCGGACAGGCTGGACAGCGCCCTGTCGGCCCCTGTGATCCGGGAGCACGGCTGGATCCAGGCGATCAAGGTCGCCCCCTATTTCGCCCATGCCCAGTTCAGCCCGCCGGAAACCGCGCTGGCCCTCGCCGAACCCGATGGCCAGTTCCCGTTCGTCGCGGCGATGTGGCGCTACATGCGGGCGGTGGCAGCAGCGGCCCAGGGCGACCTCACCCTGGCTCGGGCGGAAGTCGCGGCGATCGACGATCCGGCCGACCAGGAGCTGCTCGCGGCCCTGGCGGATGCGGGCCTGCCGGCACCGCAGGTGGTGGCGATCGCCCGCAAGGTTGCGGAAGCGCGGATCGCGCGCGCGGCCGGCGATCTGGACGCTGCGGTCGCGGCGTACCGGGCCGCCATAGAGATCGAGGATACCCTGCCCTACATGGAACCGCCGTTCTGGTACTTCCCGGTCCGACAGTCCCTGGGCGCGGTGCTGCTGGTGCAGGGCGACGCGGTCGCCGCGGAACGGGCGTTCCGCCAGGCACTGGCCCAATTCCCCAACAACGCCTGGGCGCTCTACGGCCTGATGCAGGCCGAGACGGCTCAGGGCAAGGACGACGCTGCCACCGTCCGGGCGTTCGCCAACGCCTGGATCGGCGAGCGCGCCGGGCCGTCCCTCGACAGCTTGTAGCCGGTCGGAAACCACCAGCCTGGGGCGTGCACCCCGCCGCACCGTGCGGCGGGGTGCACATCGCCCTCGGCTCACTTGCGGTCCGGGGCATACGGATTGCGACCCTGGCGCAGGTGCAGGCGGATGGGCACGCCGGCGAGACCGAAGCTGTCGCGCAGCCCCCCGACCAAATAGCGGACGTAGCTTTCCGGCAGTTCGGCCGCCCGGCTGGCGAACAGCACGAAGGTGGGTGGCCGCGCCTTGACCTGGGTCATGTAGCGGAGGCGGATTCGCCGCCCCTGCACCTGCGGCGGCGGATGGTGCTCCACCGCCGTGGCCAGCCAGCGATTGAGCTCGGCGGTGGTCAGTCGGGTCTCCCACACCTCGTAGGTTGCGACGACGGCGGCAAGCAGCCGGTCCAGCCCGCGCCCGGTGAGAGCCGATATCGGCACGGTCGTCACCCCGCGGCACTGCGGCAGCGATGCGTCCAGGCGTTCGGCGACCGCGTTTCGTACCAGCTGCGGATCCGACACCAGGTCCCACTTGTTGAGGGCGATCACCGGCGCTCGGCCTTCGTCGGCGACCAGCGCCGCGATGTTAAGATCCTGTCGGTCCAGCCCGACCGTGGCATCGATCACGATCACCGCCACATGTGCGAACCGGATGGCCCGGAGGGTGTCGCCGGCAGCCAGCCGCTCCAGCTTGCCCTCCACCCTGGCCTTGCGGCGGAGGCCGGCGGTGTCCACCAGGCGGAACGCGCGGCCGCGCCAGGTCCAGGCAACCTGGATGGCATCCCGGGTGATTCCCGCCTCCGGGCCGGTGAGCAGCCGATCCTCGCCGACCAGTCGGTTGATCAGGGTGGATTTGCCGACGTTGGGCCGGCCGACCACGGCAAGCTGCAGGGGGCCTTCGTCGGGTTGGCTCTCCGCGGAAGCCAGATTGACCGCTGCCGCATCGACCAGCGGCCGGAGGGCTTGGTAGAGGTCGGCCATCCCCTCACCGTGCTCCGCCGACACCGGCACCGGTTCGCCGAGACCGAGGGCATAGGACTCCAGCAGGCCGGCGGAACTGGCCTTTCCTTCGCACTTGTTGGCGACCAGGATCACCGGCTTGGCGGTGCGACGCACGGCATCGGCGAACACGGCGTCCAATGGGGTCAGCCCGGCGCGGGCGTCGATCAGCAGCAGCACCACGTCGGCGGCGGCGATCGCCCGTTCGGTCTGGCGCTGCATTCGGGCGGTCAGGTCGTCGCCCCCGGCCTCTTCCAGACCGGCGGTATCCACCACCATGAACTTGAGGTCACTGAGACGCGCCGCCCCCTCGCGCCGGTCCCGGGTCACCCCTGGGGTATCGTCCACCAGGGCCAGCTTGCGGCCGACCAGGCGATTGAACAGGGTCGACTTGCCGACGTTGGGCCGGCCGACGATGACCACGGTGCAGGGTAGCGGCGGGATCCGCGACACCGGTGCGGCCCCAGATCCTAGCGGTAGGCGACGAGCTGAGCGTTGCGCCCCAGGAAGAACAGGGTGCCGCCCGCCACCACCGGCGGCACGGTCACCCGATCGGGCATGTCGATGCGTCCCAGCAACTCGCCGGTGTACGGCGACGCGGTGATCACCTGGCCATGGGAGCCGGCCAGCACCAGGCGGTCGGACACCAGTACCGGACCGGTCCATTGAATCGGCCGGCGGCGGCGTTCAGCATCCTCGTAGGCCGGCAGGGCGGTGACCCACCGGATCCGGCCGGTGGTCCGGTCAAGGCACACCAGCTCGCGGTCGCCGCTCAGCACGAATACCTGGTCTCCGGCTACCCAGGGGCGCTCCAGGCCGCCGATCGCCTCATCCCAGATCCGCTGCCCGGTCCGCAGATCGATCGCCGCCATCACCCCGGCATAGCTGATGGCGAAAACCAAGCCGCGGTCCATCACCGGGGCGGCACGGACGTGGGCGATGCTGCCGAGTTCGTCGATCCGGCGCAACGGGCCGAACGAGTCCGCCCACAGCACCAAGCCGTTCTCCACCCGGAGCGCCACCACCTCACCGGAGGTGAACGGCGCCACCACCACCCCGGCATCGACCACCGGACCGGCGCCACCCACCAGTGATGCCACTTCCTCGATCGCCTGATGGGTCCACAGCACGCCACCGTCGGCGGCGCCCAAGGCATAGAGGGTGTTGTTCACAGTGATCGCGAAAACCCGGCCATCCCGTGCCGTCGGCGGCGCCCGCATGGGGGCGTTGAGGCGGCTCCGCCACAGTTCCTCACCGGTTCCGGCGTCCAGGGCGACCACAGCGGCAAAGCCGGTGGTGGCGAACACCCGCCCCTGGTCGACCGCGATTCCCCCGGCGATATGACCACGCTCGCCCCGGGGCGCCAGGGAGGTCTGCCAGACTTGGCGGCCGCTGTCCGCCTCAAAGGCACTGACCCGATGATCGGCATCCATCGCGAACACCCGCCCGCCGGCGACCACCGGCGGGGCCAGCCGAGGCTGCGACCGGCTGGCCGACCGGCCGACATTGGCCCGCCACGCCTGCTGCGGCAAGTCGTCGATCCAGAGGTGATGCATGGCGCCGCTGGGGAAGCCATCGGCCTGGGGCCAGTCAGAGTTTTGCACCGGCCGCGGCAGCACGATCGGCTGCCCGTGCAGGGACGCGTCGACCGCAAGGTCGGGGCGGTCAAGCAGAATGGAGAGGCGCTCACCCGGCAGTGGGGGCGCATCGGGCTTTCCGAACCAGGTTCCGCAGGCTGCCAGCACCAGCAGCGAGGCCAGGGCGGCCAGCGGTGCCAAGCCGCGGGGCCGGCGGGACGTCGCGCTAGCCCGCATCGATCTCAGCCAGCATGCTCTCGGCCCGGGCACGGGTGCCGGGCGGTGCCTGAAGATCGCCGGCCAGGGCGGCGAAGTCGGTCCGTGCCTGGTCGCGCTCCCCGGCTTGCAGGTGCAGATGTGCCGCCACCTCCCGGGCGCTATAACGCCAGGGCCGTTCTGAGGTGGTCAGCGGCAACAGCCTTTGTCGCAGCGCGTCAATGTCGGCCGCGGGGGACTGCAGCTCGGTCAGCACCGCCAGCAGGATTGCGAGGTCGCGGTAGACGGCGTCGCGGGTGTCCGCGGCCAGCCGATTGTAGGCCGCAACCGCCGCATCCCGGTCACCCTGCTGCGCCAGCACGGCGCCCTCCTGCAGGCGGGCGACGATCCGGTAGCCGCCGGGCCCGTCGGTGGCCAAGGATTCGAAAACGGTCGCCGCCGAGCCGGGATCGTGGTCGACCAGGGCCAGCGCGCCGGAGAAGCGCTCCGCCGCATCGGCCCGCTGCGATGCGGTGCGCTCGCGCCAGACCTCGTAGCCGACCACGGCCAGAACCATAACGACAAGCCCGGCAATGACGTAGCCGCCATAGCGCTTCCACAGCAGGGCATAGCGCTCCCGGCGAATGTCCTCATCGATTTCGCGCAGCAGGCTGTCGGATTGCGGATCAGCCAATCAGTTGTCTCCTCAACTTCTCAAGGGGGTGGCGCCGCCGGCCGGCTCCTACCCGCGCCACTTGATGGAGCAGCCGATGCTCGCGGTCTGCTCCCCCGGGCCTTTGCCGGTCTCGGCCACCTGACGCATCGCCTCAAACAGCTCGCGGCGCGCCCCGGCCGAGGCCGGCGCCCGGCCGGACTCGTCGAGCCGGCCGCGGTACTGCAACCGGAGATCGGCATTGAAGCCGAAGAAATCCGGTGTGCAGACCGCGTCGTAGGCCCGGGCCACCTGCTGAGTCCGGTCCACCAGGTAGGGGAACTGGAACCCGTGGATGCGGGCGAATTCCTTCATGCGCTCGGGCGCGTCGTCCGGGTACGTCTCATAGTCATTCGGCATGATGGCGACAACGCCGACACCCAAGGCCTGCAGGGCATGGGCATCCCGGGCCAAGCGGTCGGCCACCGCCTTGACGTACGGGCAGTGGTTGCAGATGAACATCACCAGGGTGCCGTTGGCCCCCTTGAGCTGCTCCAGGGTATGCAGGCGGCCGTCGGCGTCCGGCAGGGTGAAATCCGGTGCCCGCCAGCCGAAATTGCAAACCGGTTGTTCCGCTGCCGCCATCTCCAGCCCCTTGCGTCGCCGGGCCGCGGCAGTGCCGCCGACCGCGACCATTTGATGATGATGTATGCCATGGTGCTTACCCGACAAGCGGGCAGGCGATCAACGCCGATACCGTGCCGGGGTCGACAACAATTTCCCGTTCAGTGTCGGCGGCTCCGCCGACAAGGCGATCGACAATCAATTGATCCTTCTGCACGTCCCGGAATTGCTGCAGGCGCGCTGACCTGACGCGTGACCGGACACTCACGGCCCGCACCGGCGCCCGTTACTCGCCTGTGATCTTCCCCGGGCGTGAACATAGCAAGTTTTTAATAAGAACACAGAGAGAACATTCGGTCCTGAAGTCCCCGGAGCCGTGGGTCGGCCGGCGGGCGGCCGGGCAGGGGTGATTACTGGCGGTGCCCCGAATGGAGACCGTGACGGTCCGGCGGCGGAACTTGCCCGATGTCGCCTCATCCCATCGGAAGGACTTGGTTAACCAAGTAATTCCATGGAAACCCATTGACGCCCATCCATGCCCATGATACCCCATACAGGCTGGGTGATTGGCGTGCGGTGGCGTTGCCGTGCTGATGGCCGATCGGGGCCCGGCAGGGCGACTTGAGGACAAGGGACCGGCATGCCTCCGCTGGTTGGGCGCCACGTCAACAAGGTCGATCGCAAGGGGCGCGTCTCCGTGCCCAAGCCGTTCCGCGATGTCCTCAAGGCGGAGGACGCGGCGGCCAGCCGCATCTACGCCTACCCGCTGTTCAGCGCCCCGGCGATCGAGGCCTGCGGAGAGGGGTTCATGAACCGGGTGGCGGAAAGCATCGAGGAACTGGACATGTTTTCGGAACGCCAGGATGACCTCGCCTCCGTGCTGCTGGAGCATGCCCATGCCCTGCCGTTCGATCCCGAGGGGCGGGTGGTCCTGCCCGAGGAACTCCTGACCCATGCCAACATCGACGGTGAGGTGGTGTTCGTGGGGCGCGGCGCCCGCTTTCAGATCTGGAACCCGGAAGCCTACGAGGCGCGCCGGCGGATGGCGTTCGAGCGGGCGCGGGCCAGCGGCGCCACCCTCAAGCTGGTGCGGGAGACCGGGGCATGACCGCGGCCGCGTCGCACACGCCGGTGATGGTTGCGGAGGTGCTGTCGGCCTTGGCCCCGCGGCCGGGCGGCGAGTATGTGGACGCCACCTTCGGTGCCGGCGGTTACGCCCGTGCGATCCTCACCGCGGCCCCATGCCGGGTGCTGGCGATCGATCGCGATCCCGATGCCCTGGCCCGCGGCCGCCACATGCTGCATGAGTGGGGTGATCGCCTTCGTCTCATAGCCGGCCGCTTCGGGGAGATGGAGCGGCTGCTGGCTGAGGCCGGGCGCCGCAGCGTCGACGGAATCGCCTTCGACCTCGGCATGGCGTCCACCCAGGTGGACGAAGCCGCCCGTGGCTTCTCGTTCCGCACCGACGGCCCGCTCGATATGCGAATGGACCCCTCCGCCGGCGCCACCGCGGCCGACTTGGTCAATACCCTGCCCGAGGCCGAACTCGCGGCCATCATCCGGGAATTCGGGGAAGAACGCGCCGCCCGGCGGATCGCCCGTGCGGTGGTTGCTGCACGCCGGAGCGCGCCGATCCGGCGCACCCTGGAACTCGCCAGCCTGGTCCGCTCGGTGGTGCCGGCGGCGCCGGGCAGCGTCGATCCCGCCACCCGGACCTTCCAGGCGCTTCGCATCCGCGTCAACGACGAGTTGGGGGAGCTCGATCGCGGCCTGGTCGCGGCGGAGCGGCTGCTGGCACCGGGCGGACGGCTGGTGGTGGTGGCCTATCACTCGCTTGAGGACCGGCGGGTCAAGGGCTTCCTCCGTGCCCGGAGCGGCACCGCGCCCGCACCCTCCCGGCATCGACCCGCGTCCTCGTCACCGGGCGGTCCCGCACCGAGCTTCCGCCTGCTCCGGCGCGGCACCTTCAAGCCCACCGCGGCCGAGGTGGCAGCCAACCCGCGGGCCCGCTCGGCCCGCATGCGCGCGGCTGAGCGCACCGAAGCCCCGGCCTGGCCGTTGCCGGACGTGGCCAAGCCACGAAGGAGAGCCGCATGAGCAGTAGCTGGACAGCCCTCGTCAAGCACACCACGGTGGTGTTCGTGATCCTGGCGATTGGCCTCGCCATGGTGCTGTTTTCGATCAAGTACCAGGTGCAGGACCTGGAGGGACAGCTCAGCCGGGTCCACCGGCAGATCGAAGTCGAGCGGCGGGCCCACCATGTCCTCCAGGCGGAGTGGAGCTACCTCACCGATCCGGAGCGCTTGCGACGTCTGGCGGAGCGCCACCTCGACTTGGCCCCGCTGGGGCCGCGCCAGGTCGGGTCGTTCGCTGCGCTGCCGCGGCCGTTCGCGCCGGACAGCCCCGGGCGGGAAAACGATGCGACGACGCCGGTTGCCGGTTTGGCGACCGGACGCGGCGGGCAGGTGATCCGATGAGCCGGCGGGCGCCGCGGGCGCGCGGCCGGCAGCCGGCGCAGCTTGTCCTGCCGTTGCCGGTCAACGGTGGCTTGTCGCCGCAGAGCCCGGCGGAACATGGGCGGCTGCGGGCCGTTGACGTAGCCCACACCCGGCTGGTCGTGGTCGGGCTTTGCTTCCTGCTCGCCTTCTGCGGCGTGGTCGGGCGTCTGGTCGACCTGGCGGCAGGCAGTGATCCCAATCTTGGCTTGGCCTTGGCCAACAGTGCCACATGGGAAGCGGCGCGCGGCGACATCATGGACCGCAATGGCGTCCTGCTGGCGACCAGCCTGCCGACCCGGTCGCTGTACGCCGATCCCAGGGATGTCATTGATCCGGAACATACCGCCGATCGCCTCGTGGCGCTTTTCCCCGAGCTGAATCGCAGCCAACTACTGGCCCGGCTCACCCACGATGGCCGGTTCGCCTGGATCAAGCGGCACCTGACCCCGCGTGAGCAGCACGCGGTGAACCGCCTGGGCCTGCCCGGCATCGGCTTCCGTGACGACCAGCGGCGGGTCTACCCTCAGGGTGTGGTCGCCGCCCATGTTCTCGGCTTCACCGATATCGATAGCCGGGGTCTTGCCGGGGTCGAGCGCCATTTCGATGCCAGCCTCGGCGACGGCGAAGCGCTTCGTCTCTGCCTGGACGTGCGAATCCAGCAGATCGTGCGCGAGGAACTGTTGGCGGCGGTGCGGGAGTACCGGGCCATCGGCGGCGCCGGACTGGTGCTGGACGTCGTCACCGGGGAGGTGGTCGCCATGGTCTCCCTGCCCGATTTCGATCCCAACCACCGCGGTCGCTCCGACGACGATACCCGCTTCAACCGGGTGACCCAGGGCGTCTACGAAATGGGCTCCACCATGAAGCTCATCACCGCGGCGATGGCACTGGACAGCGGTGCCATCACCCTCACCGGCGGCTATGACGCAAGCCAGCCGATTCGAAGGGGTGGGCATACGATCCGCGACTATCGACCGCAGAATCGCTGGCTCAGCCTGCCGGAAATCCTTGTCCACTCGTCGAATATCGCGTCCGCCCACATGGCCCTTGACGTGGGTGGCGCGGTCCAGCGCATGTACCTGAATCAACTCGGGATGCTGTCGCCGCTGGCGTTGGAACTGTCGGAGGTAGGCGCTCCCCTGGTGCCCGGGCAGTGGCGAGACATCAACATCATGACGATCGGGTTCGGTCACGGTATCGCCGTCAGCCCGCTGCACCTGGCTCAGGCGGTGGCGGTGATCGCCAATGGCGGCACTTTCATGCCGGCCACCATTGTGGACCGTGGCGACCGTCTCCCCGAGCCGAAGCCGGTTTTGTCAGCCGAGACGTCGCGCACCATGCGGGCGCTGATGCGGCTCAATGTCATCATGGGTACCGGCCGGCGTGCCGATGCCGACGGCCTCCGGCTCGGCGGCAAGACGGGCACGGCGGAGAAAATTGTCGGCGGTCGCTATATGAGGAACGCCCGGATGTCGTCGTTCATCGGCGTGTTTCCCGTTGATAGCCCCCGCTATGTTGTGCTGGCGATCCTGGACGAGCCCCAAGGCAACCGCAGCACCCACTTCTATGCAACCGGCGGCTGGGTCGCCGCCCCCGTGGTCCGCCGCATCGCCGAACGGATCGCCCCTGTGCTGGGGGTGCGCCCGGTGGACCCGGCCGACGTGCCCCGTGTGACCGGGCCCGACGGGCCCGACCGCCGCCGGCACCTGCTACTCGCCAGCTTGCGGACCGCCATTGCCGATACCGAAGGATGGCGGGGTGCGCCTCGTTGACCTGATCGGGAATCTGCCCATCGACGTGAGCCCGGAGGATATGATTTCGGAGATTCGGATCAGCGGCCTGACCAGTGACTCCCGGCGAGTTGAGCCGGGTTTCCTGTTTGCGGCCCTGCCCGGCAGCCGCAGCGACGGCCGCGCCTTCATCGGCGATGCCGTGCGTCGCGGCGCGGCCGCGGTGCTGGCGTCGCCCGGTGCCGGCGGCATCGAGGCCCCGCCCGGCTCGCCACCGCCGCTGCTGCTGATCGATGACAATCCGCGCCGCCGCTTTGCCCTGATGGCGGCGGCTTTCTATCGGCGTCAGCCGGCCACCGTGGCCGCGGTAACCGGCACCAACGGCAAGACCTCGGTGGTGAGCTTCCTCCGGCAGATCTGGCTCGCCACCGGTACCCCCGGCGCCAGCCTCGGCACCCTCGGGCTGGTGGCCCCCGGCATCGCCCGGCCGGGCAACCTGACCACCCCGGATCCGGTCGACCTTCACCGCATGCTCGCCGAGCTTGCCGATGCCGGGGTGCAGCATCTGGCCATGGAGGCCTCCAGTCACGGCCTCGCCCAGCATCGTCTGGACGGCGTGCGTATCGCCGTCGCCGGGTTCACCACCCTGGGCCGCGACCACCTGGATTACCATGGCTCGATGGAGGCCTATGCCGCCGCCAAGCGCCGGCTGTTCGGTGAGCTGGTGGCGGAAGGTGGCGCGGTCGTGCTCAACGCCGACGATCCCCTGAGCGAAGAGCTGGCCGGCGCCGCGGTCCGCCGCGGCGTCCGGGTGCTGAGCTACGGCCGGTCCGGCCAGGACCTCCGCCTGCTGCGCCTGGAGACCAACCCCACGGGGCAGCGGCTCACCGTTGCCTCGGACCGTGATGTGTGGCGGATTTCCCTGCCCTTGGTCGGCGACTTCCAGGCGGCCAATGCGCTCTGCGCCGTGCTGATGGCTGTCGCCGCCGGCACCGACGCGAAGGCCGGGATGGCGGCACTGGAGACGCTCGAGGGCGTGCCCGGCCGCATGCAGCCGGTGGCCCGGCGCGCTCATGGGGCGACGATCTACGTCGACTACGCCCACACCCCGGATGCCCTGGCGGCGGCCTTGGCGGCGCTCCGCCCCCATGTCGCCGGGCGTCTGATCCTGGTGTTCGGGTGCGGCGGCGACCGCGACGCCGGCAAGCGCCCGGAAATGGGGAGGATTGCCGCTCAGCAGGCCGACCACGTCATCGTCACCGACGACAATCCCAGGAGCGAGCAAGCTGCGGCCATCCGCCGGCAGATTCTGGACGCCTGCCCCGGTGCGCGGGAGATCGGCGACCGCGCAGACGCCATCAGCCAAGCGGTGGCCGGGCTCGATCCCGGCGACGTGCTGCTGATCGCCGGCAAGGGCCATGAGACCGGGCAGACCGTCGGCGACCGGGTGATCCCGTTCGACGACGCCGCGGTCGCCGCGGACGCCGTCCGGAGGACCGACCGATGACCGGGCCGCGGCAGGCCATATGGACGGCGGCGGACGCCGCCGCTGCCGCCGGCGGCCGGTCGACCGGGGATTGGCGCGCAGATGGCGTTTCCATCGACAGCCGGACGCTGCAGCCGGGCGACCTGTTTGTCGCCCTCGCAGGCCCCAACTTCGATGGCCATCGGTTCGTCGCCGAGGCCCTCGCCAAGGGGGCTGCCGCCGCCATGGTCTCCCTCCGTCCTGCCGGCTTGTCCGCCGAGGCGCCGCTGCTGTTCGTCGAGGACACCATGGCCGGCCTCAACGGCTTGGCCTCGGCAGCGCGGCGGCGCACTGCCGCAACCGTGATCGGGGTCACCGGCAGCGTCGGTAAGACCGGGGTCAAGGAGGCGCTCCGCATCGTGCTCGCGGTCGAGGGCCGGACCGTAGCCAGTCAGGGCAACCTGAACAACCACTGGGGGCTGCCGCTCAGTCTCGCCCGGCTGCCCGCCCAGGCCACATACGCGGTGCTCGAGATGGGGATGAATCATCCGGGCGAGATCACGCCGCTGTCGCGGCTGGCGCGGCCGGACGTTGCGGTGATCACGACGGTTGATGCGGTACACCGGGCCAACTTCGCATCGATCGAAGCCATTGCCGATGCCAAGGCGGAGATCTTCGCAGGCCTGGCACCCGGCGGTGCCGCGGTGCTGTTCCGCGACAATCCTCAGTTCGGCCGCTTGGCCGCCGCTGCGGCCACACTCGCCTCTGCCCGGATCGTCAGCTTCGGCAGCCATCCGGAGGCGGATGTCCGGCTGGTCGCCGCCGACAGCGGTGCCGGCGGCTCGGACGTCGTGGCCGCGGTGCCGGGCGGAACCGTCTCCTACCGCGTCCCGGTCGCGGGCGCGCACTGGGTCACCAACAGCCTCTGCGTCCTGGCCGCCGCCCTGGCTGCGGGCGCGGACGTCGCCAGGGTGGCACCGGCCCTGGCCGATCTTGCGGTGCCCAAGGGCCGTGGCGAGCGCCTGAGCATTCCGCTTGGGGGCGGTGTGCTCGCGGTGATTGACGACAGCTACAATGCCAGTCCCGTGTCGATGGCAGCCTCCATTGCCGTTCTGGGTGGAAGCCAGCCGGGACCCAGCGGACGGCGGATCGCAGTGCTGGGCGACATGCTGGAACTGGGCGCGGAGGCGCCGGCCCTGCACGCGGCCCTGGTGACGCCGCTTCGCGACCATGGGATCGACTGCGTGTTCACGGCGGGTCCGCTGATGGCCCACCTGCACGATGCGCTGCCAACGGCCATGCGGGGCGGTCATGCCGACAGCGCCGAGGCGCTCGCGCCGCAGGTGTTGGCCTCCGTTCGCGGCGGGGATGTGGTCGCGGTCAAGGGGTCGGCGGGAAGCCGTATGGGGGTGGTCGTCCGCGCCCTGGTCGCCTCGTCCGGGGGCGCGGCGCCAACCGCGGCGTCCTTCCGGGCCGGTGAAGCGGGGTAGGCCACATGCTTTATCACCTGCTGTTCCCGCTCGCCGACGAGTTCACGATCTTCAACGTGTTCCGATACCTGACGTTCCGCACCGGCGGCGCGGTGCTGACCGCGCTCGTCATCAGCTTCGTGCTGGGGCCGTGGCTGATCCGCCAGCTTCGTAATCACCAGGCCGGAGGACAGCCGATCCGGGACGACGGCCCGGAGAGCCATCTGCTCACCAAGCGCGGCACCCCCACCATGGGGGGCTTCCTTATTCTGGTGGCACTCACCCTGTCGACGCTGCTGTGGGCCGATCTCAGCAACGGATTCGTCTGGGTGACCCTCGGCGTCACCATCGGCTACGGCACGATCGGCTTTCTGGATGACTACCGCAAGGTGGCGCTGCGCAACAGCCGCGGCCTGCCCGGCCGCCTCAAGCTCGTGCTGCAGGTGCTGATCGCCGTGGTGGCGGCGGTCTGGATCATTCTGCTGACCCCGGAGCCGCTCCGGATGATGCTGGCGGTGCCGTTCTTCAAGGACGTGCTGGTCCCTCTCGGCTGGGGGTTCCTGGTGCTGGCGGTGCTGGTGGTGGTCGGTACGTCCAACGCGGTCAATCTCACCGATGGCCTCGACGGCCTCGCCATCGTGCCGACGATGATCGCAGCGGCGGTGTTCGCGCTGATCGCCTACCTGGTCGGCAACATCGTGTTCGCCAACTACCTTCAGATCCACTACGTCACCGGGACCGGAGAACTCGCCGTATTCCTCGGCGCCTTGATGGGCGGCGGGCTCGGCTTCCTCTGGTTCAACGCGCCCCCGGCCCGGGTGTTCATGGGGGACACCGGTTCCCTCTCCCTGGGCGGCGCGCTCGGCACCGTCAGCATCATCACCAAGCACGAGATCGTCCTCATCATCGTGGGTGGGCTGTTCGTGCTGGAAACCGTGTCGGTGATCGTCCAGGTCGCCTCGTTCAAGCTGACCGGTCGGCGGGTGTTCCGCATGGCGCCGCTGCACCATCATTTCGAGAAGAAAGGCTGGGCCGAGTCCACCATCGTCATCCGCTTCTGGATCATTGCATCCATCCTGGCCCTGGCCGGCCTCTCGACGTTGAAGCTGAGGTGAGGGGCGGTGCGGTGATCGACCTCGCTCTCCTTCCCGGTCAGCGCTACGCCGTTCTCGGCCTGGGCCGCAGCGGCCTTGCCGCTGCCGCGGCGCTGACCGCCGCCGGCAAGGACGTCGTTGCCTGGGATGACAGCGAACCGGCACGGGCCGCCGCCGCCCGTCAAGGCGTGCCGCTTGGCCCGCTTGCCGAACACGATCTGGCCGAGGCGTCCGCCCTTGTCCTGAGCCCCGGCATTCCCCACACCCACCCGGCACCGCATCCGGTGGTGCGCCGCGCCCGGGAGGCCGGGGTGCCGGTGATCGGCGATGTGGAACTGCTGCTCCGGGCGATCGGCGGCGCCAAGGTCGTCGGCATCACCGGCACCAATGGCAAGTCGACGACCACCGCCCTGGTCGGCCACATCCTGACGGCCGCCGGGTGCAGTGTCGCCGTCGGTGCCAACATCGGGGTGCCGGCGCTGTCGCTGCCGGCGCTCGGTCCCGGCGGCATCTATGTTCTCGAACTCTCTTCCTATCAGCTCGAGATCACCCCGTCGCTGGCCTGCGACATTGCGGTGCTGCTGAACGTCAGCCCCGACCATCTGGACCGCCACGGCGGCCTGGACGGCTATGTGGCGGCCAAGCGGCTGATCTTCCGCGGCCAGCAAGGGAACGCCACCGCGGTGGTCGGGGTCGACGACCGGTTCTGCCGCGACGTGGTGGCGGAGTTGCGGCGCCGGCCGGGTCCCCGCATCGTTACCGTTTCCGGCATCGGCGAGGTTGCCGGCGGGGTCTACGCCCTGGGCCGGCGGCTCTTCGAAACGCGGGCCGGCGGCGCCGTCCACGACGTGCTCGATCTCGATCGCGCCCCCGCCCTGATCGGACCGCACAACGCCCAGAATGCGGCGGCCGCCCTGGCGGTGGCGCGAGCGCTTGGGGTCGCCACGGAGGTCGCCACCCGCGCCATGTGCACGTTCCCCGGGCTGCCCCACCGGCAGGAGCGGGTGGCGGTGATCGATGGGGTGACCTACGTCAACGACAGCAAGGCCACCAATGGCGACGCCGCGGCACGGGCGCTGGCCTGCTATGACTACGTGTACTGGATCGCCGGCGGCCGTCCCAAGGACGACGGACTTGCCGCCGTGATGGCCGAACTCGACCACGTCCGCCATGCCTTCCTGATCGGCGAGGCCGCAGAGCGCTTTGCCGCCGAGTTGGAAGGCCGCGTTTCCGTCACCATCACCGGCACGCTTGACGCCGCGGTGGCGGCAGCCCGGGACCGGGCCGCCCGAAACGGCACCCCGAACCCGGTGGTGCTGCTGTCGCCGGCCTGCGCCTCGTTTGACCAGTTCCGCGATTTCGAGGCGCGCGGCGACGCGTTTCGAGCGCTGGTCCGCACCGGGCTTCGGGAGCGGCCGTCATGACCGCGTTCTCCCGCACGGATACCAGCCTGCTCGGCCGCTGGTGGTGGACGGTGGACCGCTGGTCCCTGGGCGCGCTGTTGGCCTTGGTCCTGTTCGGCATCGTGATGACGCTCGCCGCGTCGCCGGCAGTCGCCGAGCGGCTGAATCTGGACACTTTCTACTTCGCCCGCCGGCAGCTCAGTTTCCTGCCGGTCGCCGTCGGGGTCATGCTGTTCGCCTCGCTGCTGTCGCCGGTCGGGGTGCGGCGGATCGGCATCGCGATGTTCATCGTGTTCCTGGGGCTGACCCTGGCGACCCCACACGTCGGGGTGGAGATCAAGGGTGCGACGCGCTGGCTGCACGTCGGCGGGCTGTCGCTCCAGCCATCGGAGTTTCTGAAGCCCGCTTTCGCTGTCACCGCGGCGTGGCTGATCGCCGCCGGTCGGATGGCTCCGAGGGGACCGGGCTACCCGCTGGCGACGGTGCTGCTGGCGGCGACCGCGGGTGCCCTGCTGCTGCAACCGGATGTGGGTATGGCCCTGATGATCACTGCGGTGTGGATGACGCAGCTTTTCCTGATCGGCCTGCCGGTGGCCATTGTCATTGTATTGGTCGCCCTCGTTGCGGCCGGCGGTGTCGGCGCCTACTACACCTTCGGCCACGTCCGCTCCCGGGTCGACAACTTCATCGATCCGGCCAGCGGCAGCGACGGCTATCAGGTCGCGCGGTCGCTGGAAGCGTTCCGCAGCGGCGGGCTGCTGGGCCGCGGTCCCGGGGAGGGGCGGGTCAAGGAGGTGCTGCCCGACGCCCATTCCGACTTCATCCTGGCGGTGGTGGGGGAGGAGTTCGGCATCATCGCCTGCCTCCTGCTGATCGCGGTGTTCGCCTTCGTGGTGGTGCGCGGCTTCGGCCGGTCCCTCCGTCACGACAACCTGTTCGTGGTGCTGGCGGCGGCCGGTCTTCTGGTGCAGTTCGGGCTGCAGGCGCTGGTCAACATGGCCTCCACCGTGCACCTGATCCCGCCCAAGGGGATCACCCTGCCGTTCGTCTCCTACGGCGGCTCATCCACGATCGCCCTTGCCTGGGGCATGGGGATGATGCTGGCGCTGACCCGGGAGCGCGCCGGCATGGGGATGCCGCGATGACCGGGCCGCTGATCGTGCTGGCCGCGGGCGGTACCGGTGGCCACCTGTTCCCCGCTGAAGCGCTGGCCCGGGCCCTGCTGTCCCGCGAGGCCCGGCCGGTTCTGCTGACCGATCGTCGTGGCGGCGCCTTCGACCCGGCCCTGGGCGACGTCGAGACCCACCGGGTGCGCTCGGGCGGGGTGGCCGGCAAGGGCCTTGTCGTCCGGGCCCTGAGCGTTCGCGAAATCGCCATCGGTGTGCTCCAGGCGCGGACCCTGCTGCGCCGGCTGGCGCCGGCGGCGGTGGTGGGATTCGGCGGCTACGCTTCGCTGCCGGCGACGCTGGCGGCGGTCATGCTTCGCATCCCGTTGGTGGCGCACGAGCAGAATGCGGTACTGGGCCGGGCCAACCGGCTGCTCGCCCGTGGCGTCGATCGCATCGCCACCGCCTTCCCGTCGCCACGCCATCTCGGTGCGGCGCTGCGGGCCAAGGCGGTCCACACCGGGATGCCGGTGCGACCGGCGTTCGCCCTGGCACGCAGCCGTCCGTACCCGAAGCTGGATGAGGCCGGGCCGCTCCGGCTGCTAATCCTCGGCGGCAGCCAAGGTGCCCGCATTTTCAGCGATATCGTTCCAGAGGCCGTCGGCCGCCTGCCGGAAGAACACCGGCAGCGGCTCGGGCTGGCGCAGCAGTGCCGGCCCGAGGACCTAGAACGGGTCCGGGCGGCCTACGATCGGCTCGGCATCGCCGCGGACCTCGCCGCCTTCTTCTCCGACGTGCCGGAGCGCTTGGCTTCGGCCCACCTGGTGATCGCCCGGGCCGGCGCTTCCACGGTGGCGGAGCTTGCCACCGTCGGCCGGCCGGCGATCCTGGTTCCCTATCCCTTTGCGACGGACGACCATCAATCCGCCAATGCAGCCGCCGTCGCCGAAGCCGGCGGCGCTTGGCTGGTGCCGCAGCCGGCGTTCACTGCCGACGGCCTGGCCGCGCTGATCTCCAGCCTGGTGCGGGTGCGGGAGACCCTGCCGGAGGCTGCCGCCAGGGCCGCCCGCTTCGGCGTGCCTGAGGCGGCAGAGCGGCTGGCTGATCTGGTGATGACGCTGGCCGGCAGTAACGGCGCCGGCAATCCCGTCGCGCTCGGAAACCGGGAGGCAGCATGAGCATCAACACCCTGCCGCTCGGCATCGGCACCCTGCACTTCATCGGCATTGGCGGCATCGGCATGAGCGGCATTGCCGAATTGCTGCACAACCTCGGCTATTCGGTGCAGGGCTCCGACATCGCTGCCAACGCCAACACCCAGCGCCTTGCGGCCCTTGGCGTCCCGGTGGCGATCGGCCACGACGCCGCCAACCTGGGTCAGGCCCAGGTGGTGGTGGTGTCGTCGGCGGTGAAGCCCGCCAACCCGGAGGTGGCGGCCGCCCGCAAGCTGCGCCTGCCGGTGGTGCGCCGGGCCGAGATGCTGGCCGAGCTGATGCGCCTCAAGTACTCCATCGCCGTCGGCGGCACCCACGGCAAGACCACCACCACCTCCCTGGTCGCCCAGTTGCTGGACGCCGCCGAGCTGGACCCGACGGTAGTCAACGGCGGCATCATCAACGCCTGGGGCTCCAACGCCCGGCTCGGCAGTGGCGACTGGATGGTGGTGGAGGCGGACGAATCCGACGGCACCTTCCTCAAGCTGCCCGCCACCGTGGCGGTGGTCACCAACATCGACCCCGAGCACCTGGATCACTACGGCAGCTTCGATGCGGTGCGGGAGGCCTTTGCCGCCTTCGTCGCCAACATCCCGTTCTATGGATTCGCCGCCCTCTGCATCGATCACGCGGAGGTGCAGGCGATGATCCCGCGGCTGCAGGACCGCCGCCTCATCACCTACGGCTTCAGCCCCCAGGCCGATGTCCGCGCCGTCGATCTCGCCACCAGCCACGACGGCATGCGCTTCAACGCGGTGGTGACCGACCGCAAATCCGGCCAAAGCCGGGAGATCGTGGACCTGTTCCTGCCCATGTTCGGCCGCCACAATGCGCAGAACGCCCTCGTTACCGTGGCGATCGCCGGCGAGATGGGCATCGCCGATGCGGTGGTGCGCCGCGCCTTCGCGACGTTCGGCGGGGTCAACCGGCGGTTCACCCGCACCGGCGAGGTCGATGGCATCACCGTCATCGACGACTACGGCCATCACCCGGTGGAGATTGCGGCGGTACTCCAGGCCGCCCGTTCGGTCAGCCGGGGGCGGGTGATCGCGGTGGTCCAGCCCCACCGCTTCAGCCGCCTGCACAATCTGTTCGAGGAATTTTGCACCTGCTTCAATGACGCCGATGCGGTGGTGGTCGCCGACGTCTACCCGGCGGGGGAGGAGCCGATCGCAGGCGCCGACCGGGACGCCCTGGTGGAGGGGCTGGCGGCCCACGGCCACCGCATGGCCGTGCCGCTCTCCGCCCCCGAAGCCCTGGCCGAGACCGTCGACGGGCTGGCCAAGCCGGGGGATATCGTCGTCTGCCTTGGGGCCGGCACCATCACCCGGTGGGCGCACAGCCTCCCAGGTGAACTGGCGGAACGCCGTCGTGTCACGGTGGGAGAGCCGCGGTGACCGGCGCCGCGCCAAGTTCGCTGCTGGACCGGCTGCCGCCGGTGCGCGGCCGCTACACCGCCGATGTGCCGCTGGCACCGGTGACCTGGTTCAAGGTGGGCGGCCCGGCGGAGGTGGTGTTCCGCCCTGCCGACGAGGAGGATCTCGCCGCCTTTCTCGCTGCCAGGCCGGCGGATGTGCCGGTGACCGTGCTGGGCGTCGCCTCCAACGTGCTGGTCCGTGACGGCGGCGTGCCGGGCGTCGTGGTGCGGCTGGGGCGGGGCTTCGCCGGCATCACCGTCACCGGGGAAGAGGTACTGGCCGGCGCGGCTGCGCTCGACATCAACGTCGCCAGGGTAGCCCTGGATCATGGCCTCCAGGGGCTCGAGTTCCTGGCCGGCATCCCGGGAACCATCGGCGGTGCCCTTCGCATGAACGCCGGCGCCTTCGGCGCTGAACTCGGCGATGTGCTGACTGACGCCCGCGTCCTTGATCCCCTGGGCGGGCTGCACTGGGTCGCCAAGGAGGATCTGGGACTGGGCTATCGTCGTTGCGCCGTGCCGGACGACTGGATCTTCGTCGCCGCCCGGCTGCGCGGCCTGCCCGGCGATTCGGCGGTGATCGCGCGGCGCATGCACGAGATCCGCGAACTGCGCGAGGCCAGCCAGCCGACCCGTACGCCGACCGGCGGCAGCACCTTCACCAACCCGCCGGGCGCCCGGGCCTGGGAACTGATCGATCAGGCCGGCTGCCGCGGCCTCCGCATCGGCGGTGCCCAGGTGTCGGAAAAGCACTGCAACTTCCTGGTCAACACCGGCGACGCCACGGCCACCGACCTGGAGGCTCTGGGCGAGGCCGTCCGCGAACGGGTGCGCGAACGCTCGGGCGTCGCGCTCAAATGGGAGATCCGGCGCATCGGCAAAGGCCCGCACCGGCCTGATGAAGGCGGGGGCGACTCATGAGCAAGCGGGTGGCGGTGCTGATGGGCGGCTGGTCCGCCGAGCGCGAGGTCTCGCTGGTCAGCGGCGAAGCCTGCTGCCGGGCGCTGGCCGAGGCCGGCCACATGGTGACCCCGATCCGGCTGGAACGGGACCCGGCGGCGCTGCTGGCGGCGCTGGAACCGCGGCCGGACGTGGTTTTCAATGCCCTGCACGGGCGCTGGGGGGAGGACGGCTGCGTCCAGGGCCTGCTGGAGATCCTGGGCATCCCCTACACCCACTCCGGCGTGATGGCCTCGGCGCTGGCCATGGACAAGCCGATGGCCAAGCGGCTGTTCGCCGATGCCGGGATCCCGGTGGCGCCTCACGTCATCCTCGATGCCGGTGAGGTAGCCGCCGGCGATCCGATGCCGCGGCCGTTCGTGGTCAAGCCGCTGAACGAGGGATCCAGCGTCGGCGTCGCCATCGTCCGGGATGGCGATCCGCTGCCGCCGCACCACCCAGCGGCGGTCATGGTGGAACGCTTCATCCCGGGCCGGGAACTGACGGTTGCGGTGATGGGGGATCGGCCCCTCGGCGTCACCGAGATCACCACCGCGCGCGGCTTTTATGACTACGACGCCAAATATGCCCCCGGCGGCTCTGTGCACGTGGTCCCGGCGGAGGTGCCGCCGGCCGTCTATGCGGAAGCCATGCGGCTCGCCCTGGCGGCGCACCGAACGCTCGGTTGCCGCGGCGTCTCCCGCGCCGACATGCGCTTCGACGGCGATACCCTGTTCATGCTGGAAGTGAACACCCAGCCGGGCATGACGCCGACATCGCTGGTGCCGGAACAGGCCGCCCACGCCGGCATTGCATTCCCGGACCTGGTCGACTGGATGGTGGAGGCCGCGGCGTGCGACTCCTGACGCTCCCGTTCCTGAACCGGACCCCCCGGCGGGGTCAGAAGCGCAAGCGGGTGGTATCGGCTTGGCGCGGCCGGACCCTGACCCTCGGCGTCGCCGCCGGCACGGTGCTGGTGCTGATGGCCGGCGGCTGGTGGGCTTGGTCCGCCGGTGTGCCGCATCGCCTTGCAGGATACGCCGGGCAGGCGGTGTTCAATGCCAGCGCGGCCGCCGGCCTCAAGGTCGGCGAGGTGTTCGTGGTCGGCCGGCGGGAGACTCCGCGCCCGGAGTTGCTGCAGGCGCTGGATGTCCGTCCCGGCATGCCGATCCTCGCTCTCGACATCCGCAAGGCGCGCGAGCGGCTGCTGACGCTGCCGTGGGTGCATGCCGCGTCGGTGGAGCGGCTGCTGCCGGACACCATCATCGTCCACATCACCGAACGGCAGCCGCTGGCGTTGTGGCAGAACCGCGGTGCGTTCGCCCTGGTCGACCGCACCGGGCGTGTCATTCCCCAACGTGATCTCGGCCGTTTCCGGGATCTGCCGGTGGTGGTCGGCGAGGACGCGCCGGCGCACACCCGCGCCCTGATCGACCTGCTGGACACCCAGCCGGGCTTGCGCGACCGGGTGACGGCGGCGATCCGAGTGGGCGGGAGGCGGTGGAATCTCCGCCTCGACGGCCGGCTCGAGGTCCGCCTGCCCGAAGTCGATCCGGAGAGGGCATGGCTCCGGTTCGCCGAGTTCGAGCGGGAGCACCGCATCCTCGAGCGGGATGTGGTGCTGTTCGACTTGCGTTTCCCCGACCAGGTGATCGTCCGCCGTGCCGGACCGTCGGAGGAAACCCGTATCGAGGCAAGGGGGCGGGATACATGAACGACATGGGCGGAGCCTTCGCGACCGACCCGACCGTGCTGGAGCGCTCAGGCAAGGGCACCAAGCCCCGGCTCCGTGACGGTCTGGTGGCCGCGCTCGACATCGGCACCACCAAGGTGGTGTGCTTCATCGCCCGCGCCGACGGCAACGGCGATCTGCGGGTTGCTGGTGTTGGTCACCACTGCTCACTCGGGGTGCGGCGCGGCACCATCGTCGACCTGGAGGCGGCCGAAGCGGCGATCCGCGCCGGCGTGGAGGCGGCGGAACGCCTGGTGGGCGAGAACATCCGCCAGGTGGCGGTCAGCATTTCTGCCGGTGCGCCGCAGTCGCAGATGACGTCCAGCGAGATCTCGGTGGCCGGACACGAGATCGGTGACGCTGATCTGCGCCGCCTGGTCGATCCGTCCGCCTTCATGGGCGTGGTGCCACACGACCGCGACGTCGTCCACGTGATCCCGGTGGGCTACACCGTGGACGGGGCTCGCGGCATCACCGATCCCCGCGGTATGGTCGGCCAGCGTCTCGGGGTCAGTCTCCACGTCATCAGCGCCACCAGCGGACCGGTGCGCAATCTCGCCACCTGCGTCAGCCGCTGCCATCTGGACATCGCCGCCCGGGTGGTTGCGCCCTATGCCTCGGCCCTCGGCTGCCTGGTCGATGATGAAATCGCCCTCGGTTGCACCGTGATCGACATGGGTGGCGGCATCACCTCGATCGCCGTGTTCTTCGACGGTGAACTGATCCACACCGACTGCATCCCGGTCGGCGGCATGCAGGTCACCAACGATATTGCCCGCGGGCTGTCGACCCCGGTGGCCCAGGCCGAGCGCATCAAGACCCTGTTCGGCAGTTGCATTCCATCGCCCTCCGACGATCGGCAACTCATCGAGGTGCCGCCGATGGGGGTCGACGGCACCGCCGACGCCACCCAGGTGCCGCGCTCGATGCTGGTGAACATTATTCGCCCGCGTCTGGAGGAAATCTTCGAGATGGTTCGAGTCCGCCTGGAGGATGCCGGGCTGGACCGGATCGCCGGCCGGCGCGTTGTGCTGACCGGCGGCGCCAGCCAGCTTGCGGGCGCGGCCGATCTCGCCGGCCTGATCCTTGACAAGCGGGTGCGGCCGGGCCGGCCCCGGCCGTTGCCGGGCGTGCCGGATGCGGCGACCGGGCCGGCGTTCGCCACGGTCATCGGCCTGCTGCGCTACGCCGCCGACCACGCCCACGAAAGCTTCGCCAGCACCTACCGGCCGACGGTCGAGAAGGCAGGGCGGTTCGGCCGGCTCGGCCAATGGCTGCGAGAGAATTTCTGATCACCCGGACGACGAGCAACCAACCAACCTGCGAAACGACGGAACCACGGAGGCTGTCATGACCATCAACCTGAGCGTTCCCCACTCCCACGCCGGCCTTGACCTCAAGCCACGCATCACCGTGATCGGCGTCGGCGGTGCCGGCGGCAACGCCGTCAACAACATGATCCGCGCCCAACTGACCGGCGTGGAATTCGTCGTGGCCAACACCGACGCCCAGGCTCTGACCCAGTCGCAAGCCGAACGACGGGTCCAGCTTGGCTCCACCATCACCCAGGGGCTCGGCGCCGGCTCCCGTCCCGATGTCGGCCGGATCGCTGCCGAGGAGGCGATGGAGCAGATCATCGAGGAGATCCGGGGGTCCAACATGGCCTTTATCGCTGCCGGCATGGGCGGCGGCACCGGCACCGGTGCGGCGCCGGTGATCGCCAAGGCAGCCCGGGAGCAGGGCATCCTTACCGTCGGCGTGGTGACCAAGCCGTTCCACTTCGAAGGCAACCACCGCATGCGGGTCGCCGAGGCCGGGATCGAGGAACTGGAGCAGTTCGTCGATACCCTGATCATCATCCCCAACCAGAACCTGTTCCGGGTTGCCAACGAGCGGACCACCTTCGCCGACGCGTTCAAGATGGCCGATGACGTGCTGTACTCGGGCGTGCGTGGGGTGACCGACCTGATGGTGATGCCGGGCCACATCAACCTGGACTTCGCCGACATCCGCGCGGTGATGAGCGAGATGGGCAAGGCGATGATGGGCACCGGGGAGGCTGACGGCGACCGCCGGGCGCTGGAGGCCGCCGAGGCCGCAATCTCCAACCCGCTGCTCGACGACATGTCGATGAAGGGGGCCCGTGGGGTTCTGATCAACATCACCGGCGGCCCGGACATGACCCTTTTCGAGGTGGACGAGGCCGCCAACCGCATCCGGACGGAGATGGATTCGGAGGCGTTCGTGATCTTCGGCTCCACCATCGATCCCGGCATCGAAGGGCGGATGAGGGTCTCCGTGGTGGCCACCGGGATGGCTGCCGAGGCCCACGCCCAGCCGGCACCGACGGTGCTCAACCTCGCCGAGGCCGCCGGACAGCATCGTGGCCGGCAGGCCGGTGGACTGGGCGTCGGCGGACTGGGCGTCGGCGGACTGGGCAAGGTGGCGGCATTCGGCGACGGCCGGTCGGCTGTCGGCGGTATCGAAGCGACTGGTGGTGAAGACGCAGCGGTGTACGATCCGGACCTTCCCGTCGCCGCCCACCTGCGGGAAGGCGGCGAAGACGAGGATGCCGTGGCCGCCGGTGATGCCTTCATTCCGGCGGCCCCGGTGGCGCGTGGTGCTTCTGGCCAGCCGGCCGGTCCGCGCGAGACCGAACTCGTCGCCGAGGAGCCCCGCAGCCGGCCGCGGGTCGCCAACCTGTTCGCTCGGGTCACCGGTGCCGGCCGGTATGGCCGGGCACAGCCGGCCGAAGCGCCGCTCCGCCCGGCGGGTGATTCGGCGTCTCAGCCGCAGGCCGGGCGGGAGCACCCGCGCCGACTCGGTGCCGCCGATCCGGAGGAGCGCCTGCCCCAGGCCCAGCCGGCGGAGGATCTGCTGGATATTCCGGCGTTTCTGCGGCGCCAGGCCAACTGAGCCGCCGTCTGGGCTTGCGCAACAATCGGTAACAAAGCGTGATTTGAGTGCTTCGGTCGCCATTGTTAGGTGAATGATCGAAGCACTCGTTCTCGCGACGTTCATTGTTCCCGGGGTGGTGGTTGGCCGGTGTTTGCGGCCCCGGTGGCAGCAAGGGGCAAGCGGGCTTGAGTGCACGTGATCCAACGCCCGGCAAAGGCCTGACGAATGCACAAGCGCTACACCTCACTCGACAGCAACGACCGCAGGGACGGGCGGCGCTTTGTCCCGCAGAAGACGCTGGCGCGTGCGGTGCGTTGCCGCGGGATCGGCCTGCACACCGGCGCCCGGGTGACGATGACCCTGCATCCAGCCGAGCCCAATGCCGGGATCCGCTTCCTTCGCTCGGACATCGCGGATGCGGTGCCGATTCCGGCCCGCTACGACCGTGTCGTCGATAGTCGAATGTGCACGGTGCTCGGCGATGGCGGTGGCGTGACCGTCTCTACCGTCGAACACCTGATGGCCGCGCTGGCCGGCTTGGGGCTCGACAACCTGATGGTCGAGCTGGACGGACCAGAGGTCCCGGCGATGGACGGGAGCGCCGCGCCGTTCATGTTCCTTGCCGAAGAGGCCGGCCTGATCGAGCAGGCGAGCCCGAAACGGGTGGTGCGGGTGCTTGAGCCGGTCAGCGTCGAAGCCGATTCGTGGCAGGTGGCCCTGTCGCCCTCCGGCGGCTTTTCGATTGAAATGGAGATCGAGTTCGCGAGCCGGGCGATCGCACGCCAGTGTCTGGATCTCGCCGCTGTCAACCGGACCTTCGCATCGGAGCTGGCGCGGGCGCGCACCTTCGGCTTCCTGGAGGAGGTGGAGCAGTTGCGTCAGGCCGGGCTGGCCCGGGGCGGCTCGCTGGACAATGCGGTGGTGGTCAGCGGCAATCACATCCTCAATGAGGAAGGGCTGCGCTTTCCGGACGAGTTCGTCCGTCACAAGGCCCTGGACGCCGTGGGCGACCTGTATCTGGCGGGGGCGCAGATCATCGGCCATTTCCGGGGCGTCTGCTCGGGGCATGCGGCGACCAATCGGCTGCTGCATGCGCTCTTTCGCAGCAGGGGTGCGTGGGCCTGGGATACCATGCGACGCGGTGACATCTCGCGGCGCGCCATCAAGGCGCACCCCTCGGAATCGGTGGCTGCGGCCCTGGCGGTCTGAACTCAGGGACGGTCCGCGGACCGAGCATCCCGCTTGGCGCCTTGCCATGACCGCGGTGATCCGTGATATAACGGCGGCCTTGGCGGCACGATTGTGGAATCGGCTTCTGTTGGCATGACAGCTGCAAGGGTGAAGTTGCGGTCCCTGGCACGCGGGATCCGCGCCGGTGTGATCGGCGGTTTGCTGGTGGCGGTCGCGGCATGCGGCTCGACCGGCGAGCGTCCTTACGAGGAGCGTCCCGTCGACGACCTCTACAATGACGCCAAGGATTCGCTGGAGTCGGGAAATTTCGCCGATGCGGCGTCCCTGTTCGAGGAAGTGGAGCGACAGCACCCCTATTCGCCTTGGGCCCGCAAGGCGCAGATGATGGCCGCCTACGCGTACTACGAAGCCGACCGGTACGACGAGGCGATTGCCGCGATCGACCGTTATATCGGCCTGCATCCGGCGGCGCCGGATGTGCCGTATGCGCTCTATCTGAAGGGCATTTCCTACTACGAGCAGATGTCAGACGTTGGCCGCGACCAGCGGATGACCGAGCGGGCGAGGGACGCGTTCGAGGAACTGATCAACCGGTTCCCCACCAGCGAGTACGCCCGGGACGCCCGGTTGAAGCTCGACCTCACCGTGGACCATCTGGCCGGGCGGGAAATGAACGTCGGCCGCTTCTACCTGCGCCAGGGCCACTACCTCGCTGCCATCAACCGGTTCCGGCGGGTACTTGAGGACTATCAGACCACCACCCACGTTCCGGAAGCCCTGCACCGGCTGGCAGAGGCTTACACCGCTCTCGGCCTCGATGATGAGGCGCGAAAGATGGCCGCCATCCTCGGCCACAACTTCCCCGGCAGCGAGTGGTACGTGGACAGCTATCAGCTGGTCGAGAACGAGCAGATCCGGCCGCAGCGAGAGCCCTGGTACAAGTTCTGGTGAACGGGCGGAATGCTCGCGACCCTGACCATCCGCGACGTCGTCCTGATCGACCATCTCCAGCTTGAATTCCGCCCCGGGCTGTCCGCCCTGACCGGCGAGACCGGGGCCGGCAAATCGATCCTGCTCGACGCCTTGGGTCTCGCCATGGGTGCCCGCGGCGATGCCGGCTTGGTGCGCGCCGGGGCCGGCCAGGCCGGCGTCACTGCCGCCTTCGAGCTTCCGGCCGGCCACCCGGTTCTGGCGATCCTGGCCGCACAGGATATCACCGCCGAGGCCGGCGAGCCGCTGGTGTTGCGCCGCCTGGTCACCGCCGACGGGCGGTCGCGGGCCTTCGTCAATGATCAGCCGGTCAGTGTCGCGCTGCTGCGCCGCATCGGCGGCCATCTGGTGGAGATCCACGGCCAGTTCGAGAGCCAGCGACTGCTGGATCCGGCGTCCCATGGCGACCTGCTGGATGCCTTTGGTGGCCTTCGGCCGCTCACCGACGCCACGGGCATTGCCCGCCGCCGGTGGCGCCAGGCGGTCGAGGCGTGTGCCGAGGCGGCGGCGCGGCTGGCCACGGCGGAGCGGGACCGGGACTTGCTCAGCTCGGCTCTGGAGGAGATGGACACGCTCGCGCCCCGGCCGGGAGAGGAAGCCGAATTGGCGGAGCGCCGCAGCCTGCTGATGCATGCCGAGAAGCTGATCCAGGCGATGGACGAGGCCGCCCGGGCGCTGGCCGGCGGCTCCGTCGAGCGCGGCGGCCGGGCCGTCGATGCGGTGCTGACCGGTGCCGCGCGGACGCTCGAGCGGGTGGCCGCCACCTGCGACGGCCGCCTCGATGCCGTCATTGCCGCGCTCGATCGGGCGGCGTCCGAGGCGACCGAGGCGATGGCGCTGCTGGAGCGCGCGGTCGCCGATCTCGATCTCGATCCGCAGCACCTGGAGTCGGTGGAGGAACGGCTGTTCGCGCTCCGCGCCCTCGCCCGCAAGCACGATTGCCAGGTGGACGACCTGGTCCGGCTGCGGGAGGAGGTCGCGGCTCGCCTCGCTGCCCTGGAGGACGGGTCCGACGCGGTCCGGCGACTGTCAGAGGCGGAAGCCGCCGCCCGGGGCGCCTACAGCGAGGTGGCGACCGACCTCAGCCAAGCCCGATCGGCGGCGGCGGCACGCCTCGATGCGGCGGTGGCGGCGGAGCTTGAGCCTCTCAGGCTCGGCCGGGCCCGCTTCGAGACCGAGGTGGCGCCGTCGGCGGAGGAACGGGACTGGACCGACCACGGTTGGGACCGGGTGCAGTTCCGGGTGGCGACCAATCCCGGTGCCGCGCCCGGCCCGCTCAACCGGATCGCCTCCGGGGGCGAACTGGCCCGCTTCATGCTGGCGCTCAAGGTGGTACTGGCGCGGGCCGATCCGGTGCCGACCCTGGTGTTCGATGAGGTGGATGCCGGTATCGGCGGCGCAGTGGCGGCTGCCGTCGGGGACCGGCTGGCCCGGCTGGCCGAGGACGTGCAGGTGCTGGTGCTCACCCATTCGCCCCAGGTGGCGGCCCGCGGCGGCCATCACTGGCGGGTCAGCAAGCAGGTGGAGGGCACGACGGCCCGCACCTCCGTGCGCATCCTCGATCCGGCCGAACGGAGGGAGGAGATCGCCCGCATGTTGGCCGGGGCGGAGGTCACCGAGCAGGCGCGGGCGGCTGCCAGCAGCCTGATGGCCGGCGCCGGCGCCCTTGCCGGCCCATGAACCCGTTGGCCGATCGGGCGCTTCGCGACAAGTCGGTGGACACCTTGAGCGAGGCCGAGGCGGAGGCCGAGCTGGCAGCGCTCGCCGCCGAGATCGCGCATCACGATCGCCTGTACTATCAGGAAGACTCCCCGGCGATCAGCGACGCCGACTATGATGCGCTGCGACGGCGGAATGCCGCGATCGAGGAGCGGTTCCCGGCTCTGATCCGAGCGGACAGCCCGTCGAAGAAGGTCGGCGCCGCCCCTGCCGAGGGTTTTGCCAAGGTCCGCCATCGCCGCCCCATGCTGTCGCTGGCCAACGCCTTCGACGAGGCGGACCTGCGGGAGTTCGTTGCCGGCATCCGGCGGTTCCTCAAGGAGCTGCGGGACGACCCCGACCAGCCGCTGGAGGTGGTGGCGGAGCCGAAGATCGACGGGCTTTCGGTCTCCCTGCGCTACGAGGACGGTCGGTTGGTCCAGGGAGCGACCCGTGGTGACGGCACCACCGGGGAGGACGTCACCGCGAACCTCCGCAATGTCGGCGACGTGCCGAAGGCGGTGAAGGGCGTGCCGGCAGTGCTGGAGGTGCGGGGCGAGGTCTACATGACCCGCAGCGACTTCGCCGCCTTCAACGACCGCCAGCGGGCGGAGGGGCTGAAAGTGTTCGCCAACCCGCGCAACGCTGCCGCCGGCTCGCTCCGCCAGCTCGATCCCCGCATCACCGCCATGCGCCCGCTTCGCTTTTTCGCCTACAGTTGGGGGGAACTGAGCGAGCCGGTGGCCGCCACTCATTACGAGTTCCTGGGGCGCCTGCAGGACTGGGGCTTTCCCGTCAACCCGCTGCTGGCGCGCTGCCGCGACGTGGGCGGGATGATTGCCTTCCAGCGGGAGATTGCGGGCAAGCGCCCGAGCCTCGGCTACGATATCGACGGCATTGTCTTCAAGGTGGACCGCATCGACTGGCAGGAGCGCCTGGGCGCGGTCAGCCGGGCGCCGCGCTGGGCGATTGCCCTCAAGTTTCCCCCGGAGCAGGCGGAAACCCGGCTCAATCGCATCCGTATTCAGGTCGGTCGGACCGGGGCGCTCACCCCGGTGGCGGAGCTGGAGGCGGTGACGGTAGGCGGTGTCGTGGTATCCCGGGCGACCCTGCACAACGAGGACGAGATCGTCCGGAAGGACGTCCGGGAAGGCGATACGGTCGTGGTGCAGCGGGCGGGCGACGTCATCCCCCAGGTGGTGAGGGTCGTCCAGGACAAGCGGCCGGATAGCGCCCAGCCGTTCCGCTTCCCCGATCACTGTCCGGAATGCGGCAGCCTGGCTGTGCGGGAGGAGGGGGAGGCGGTGCGCCGCTGCACCGGCGGCCTGATCTGCCCGGCCCAGGCGGTGGAGCGGATCCGACACTTCGTCTCCCGCGATGCCTTCGACATCGAAGGCCTGGGCGAACGCCACGTCGCGGCGTTCTGGCAGGATGGCCTGATCCGGAGCCCGGCCGACCTGTTCCGCTTGGCGGCGCATGCCGAGGCGCTGCGCAGCCGCGAGGGCTGGGGTGCGAAATCCGTCGACAACCTGCTGGCCGCCATCGAGGTGCGACAAAGCATTGCCCTGGATCGCTTCATCTATGCGCTGGGCATCCGCCAAGTCGGGCAGGCCACCGCCCGGCTGCTGGCTCGGGTCTATGGCACCTATGACAACTGGCGGCAGGCCATGATCGCCGCCGCCGACGAACAATCGGATGCCTACCGGGAACTCACCAACATCGACGGCATCGGCCCGGCGGTGGCCGCGGACATTGCCCGGTTCTTCGCCGAACCCCACAATCGCGAGGTCCTCGACGATCTCGGACACCTGCTCGAGATCACCCCCTATGAGGCGCCGGCGGCACGGGATTCGCCGATCGCCGGCAAGACGGTGGTGTTCACCGGCACGCTGGAGAGCATGACCCGGAGCGAGGCCAAGGCGCGCGCGGAAGCGCTCGGTGCCAAGGTTGCCGGCTCGGTGTCGCGGAAGACGGACCTGTTGGTCGTGGGTGCGGATGCCGGCAGCAAGGCGGCCAAGGCGGCCGAACTCGGCGTCACCACGATCACAGAGGCCGAATGGCGGGATCTGGTTTCATCCGGCTAGTATGTGCGAATCGTAAGCCGGTAGGACTACATAATTGTCATGAAATGGATCGCGTCGTCTTCGGCTGGCGATAATGAAGAAAAATTCTCGCGATGACGGGGGCGGATCCACATGACGATGAAGGGGCGTACGCGCCGGCACGGGTAAGGGCTGCGTTGACGCCTGCCGGACCCACGCCTAGATGACAGGCACGCAACCAGAGCGTGGATTCCGCTCGTACCGGGGCCACGCCGGGCGCGAACAGGGGTCATGTCCGTAACCATGCCGAGGAGCCGGTAGCGACCAAGAGCATGCTGATCTCCGAACTCGACCAGCGGTCGCGGACGATCTTTCGCCAGATCGTCGATGCCTACCTCGAGACCGGCGAGCCCATCGGCTCCCGCACCCTGGCGAGGCGGCTGCCGCTGCACCTGTCGCCCGCGACCATCCGCAACGTCATGGCCGACCTGGAGGATGCAGGGCTGCTGTACGCGCCGCACACCTCCGCCGGACGCCTCCCCACCGCGGCCGGGCTCAGGTTGTTCGTCGACGGGCTGCTCGAGGTGGGAGACTTGAGCCAGGAGGAGCGGCGCGCCCTGAAGGCGCAGTGCACCAGCGGGACCGCCAGCCTGGAAGGCATGCTGGAGCATGCCACGGTGGCGCTGGCCGGCCTGTCGCAATGCGCAGGGGTGGTGGTGGCGCCCAAGACGGAGGGGCCGCTCAAGCACATCGAGCTGGTCAACCTCAGCCCCGGCCGGGCGCTGGTGGTGCTGGTGCATGAGACCGGTGTGGTGGAGAACCGGATCGTCGAGACGCCCAAGGACCTGCCGCCGTCGGCCCTGGTGGAGGCGTCCAACTACCTCAGTGCCCGCCTGGTGGGCCATACCTTGAGCGAGGCGCGGCAGCGGATCCTGGAGGAGATCAAGGCGCACGAGGCGGCGCTCGACGAACTGGCCAGCAAGGTGGTGGAATCCGGCCTCGCCATCTGGGCCGGCGGCGAGGATGGCGGCTCGTTGATCATCCGTGGCCAGGCACGGCTGCTGGAGGACGTCCAGGCGCTGGACGATCTCGCCCACATCCGCTCCCTGTTCTCCGCCCTGGAAACCAAGGAAATCATGCTGAAGGTGCTGTCCCTGGTGGACAACGCCGAAGGCGTGCAGATCTTTATCGGCGCCAGCAACGAGTTGTTCAGCCTGGCCGGATGCTCCATGGTGGTGAGCTCGTACCGGGACAGCCGCAGCCGCATCATCGGCGCCATCGGCGTGATCGGTCCCACCCGGATGAACTATGCCCGGATCATCCCCATGGTGGACTATACCGCCAAGCTGGTGGGCCGGCTGATCGGCTGAACCGAACACGGAGAAAGGCGGAGTGATGGCAGCGGACGTGAACAAGGAGGGTCAGGGGCCCGGCAGCGAGGCTGCGACGGGCCCGGCCGGCGAGCAACCGGCGGCTGCCGAGGCGCCGGAAGCGCCGGCACCGGCAGGGGAACGGCCAGCAGCGGAACCGGAACTGCAGCCGCAGCCGGCGGTGGACTGGGAACTGCGGCTGGAGGCGGCGGAGGTCGAGGCGACCCGGCTCAAGGACGAGTTGCTGCGGGCGCTGGCCGAGGTGGAGAACGTGCGCAAGCGTGCCGCCCGGGACAAGGCCGATGCTGCCCGCTACGCCATCAGCGGCTTCGCCCGCGACCTGCTGCCGGTGGTCGACAACCTGCAGCGCGCGCTGGCCAGCGTGGAGCCCGGGACGCGGGCGGGGGATTCGGCCCTGGAAGCTTTGGTGGCCGGGGTGGAGATGACCGGGAAGGCGCTGCTGGCGGTGTTCGAGCGCCACGGCATCACCCCCATCGCCGCCGCCGGGGAGCGGTTCGACCCGCACGTGCATGAAGCGATGTTCGAGGTCCCCGATGAATCGGTTCCGGCCGGCACCGTTGTGCAGGTTTTGGAGCCAGGTTTCATGATTCATGACCGGCCGCTCCGGCCGGCCCGGGTGGCGGTATCCCGCGGCGGTCCGAAGCCGCCGGCGGCCGGTGGCGATGATGCCGGGGCTGAGGCGGCGCCCGATACCGGCGCAACGCGCGCCGGCACCGCCGCCTATGAAGGTGCCGGGCCGGGCGGTGGCGG
>REES01000026.1 GCA_007694935.1 Rhodospirillales bacterium | reverse complement strand
GGCATCGAGTTCGGCATGCTGCAGGCGATCGGGGAGGGGGTTGACCTCCTGGAACACTACCGCGAAGCCCTGCCGGTGGCGGACGTGCTGCGGTGCTGGCGCCACGGCTCGGTGATCCGGTCATGGCTGGTGGACCTCATGGAGGAAGCCTACCGCCGGCAAGAGGGGATGGAAGATGTCCCGGCCTACGTGGACGATACCGGGGAGGTGAACTGGCTGATCGATGACGCGCTCCGCATGGACGTGGCCGTGCCGGTGATCGCCCAGGCGGTGATGCAGCTGATCGCCTCGCGCGACGACCGCAAGCACTGGGCCCGGGCCATCGCCATGATGCGCCACGGCTTCGGCGGCCACCCGTTCGGCGCCGCCCCGCACATCGCGAAGGAGCGCAAGACGGGGCGCGTCGGCGGCTTCCCCAAGGCCGAAGAGGCGGAGGGATCATGAACGCGGCTGACCCGGGCGTCCGCCGGCTGCCGCCCCGGCGCATTCGTACTCGCGTGGCGCACCCGATGCAGGAGCATGATCGATGAACGGAGCAATCGGCACGACACGCTGGGCCATCGCGGAAGGCTATATTCCGGGCTCCAGCACCGGCGAGGACCGCAGATTTGTCAGCCATGAAACGGTGTGCCTGCTCAATGCCGGCGACCGCGAGGCCCACGTCACCCTGACGGTGTTCTTCGCCGACCGGGAACCAGTCGGGCCATACCGCGTCACGGTGCCGGCCCGCCGCACCTTGCACGTGCGTTTCAACGACCTGACGGATCCCCAACCGGTCCCGACGGACACCGATTTCGCCAGCCTGATCGAATCCGACGTGCCGATCGTGGCCCAGCACACCCGCCTCGACTCCCGCCAGGAAGCGCTGGCCCTGCTCAGCACCATGGCCTTCCCCTGCCCGTGAGCGCCGTTTCCGAATGCAGAGAAGCGCACAAGCGAACTCACCGTGTCATGGCCGTGCCCGTCACGGCCATCTACGAGAGACAGTGGGACGGCCACGCCGAACGACGGCCGGGCCGGTCAGGCGGTGCGGGCGGCAGGGGGGCAGGCGACGAGTGCTGCGCCGTCTACCCGTCGGCGTCCGCCGCCACCTGCATGCGGACGATGCGGTCGGGGTTGTCGACCACGCCGTTGCTTCTGGGATCGCCCTTGCGGATGGCATCCACATGCTGCATGCCCTCCACCACCCGGCCCCAGACGGTGTATTGGCCGTTCAGATGCGGGGCCGGCGCCAGCATGATGAAGAACTGCGAATCGGCGCTGTTCGGATCCTGGGCCCGGGCCATGCCGACGGTGCCGCGCACGAACGGCGCCCGGGAGAATTCCGCCGCCAGCTTCTGTCCCGACCCGCCGGTGCCGTCGCCGCGCGGGTCGCCGGTCTGCGCCATGAAGCCGTCGATCACCCGGTGGAAGGTGAGCCCGTCATAGAACCCCTCGCGGGCCAGCTCGCGGATGCGCGCGACATGTTGAGGCGCCAGTTCCGGGCGCATCTCGATGATGACGCGGCCGTCGGCGAGGTCGAGGTAAAGGGTGTCCTCGGCATCGGCCGCGGCGGCGCCGCCGGAGCTGCCGGCGGCCGCCAGCATGGCGCCGATCACCGCGGCGCCCAGGGTGGGTGATCTCATGAGTGATCCTCCTTGCAGTACCGGTCTATTGGATCCTTGATGGCGGCCCCGATGGTGACGGCAGGCCGGCGGCATGGCAACATCAATGCATCAGGATTCGAAGGTCCGTTGCGGCTGGGTCACCGGCGATCTGCTGTATCTTGCCTATCACGACGCGGAGTGGGGGGTGCCCGAGTGGGATGATCGGGCGCTGTTCGAGAAGCTGATGCTGGACAGCTTTCAGGCCGGGCTGTCCTGGCTCACCATCCTCCGCAAGCGCGAGGGGTTTCGCCGGGCCTTCCGCGGGTTCGAGCCTGAGCGCATCGCCCGGTTCGGACCGGACGACGTGGCGCGGCTGATGGCGGATTCCGGCATCGTCCGCAACCGGGCCAAGATCGAGGCCACCATCGCCGGCGCCCGGGCCTGGCTCGAGCTGATGGCGGCGGACGGCGGCTTCGCCCCGTTCATCTGGCGGTTCGTCGATGGGGCACCGAGGCGGAACCGGTGGCCGAGCCTGGCGGCGGTGCCGGCCGCCACGCCGGAATCCCAGGCCATGGCCAAGGCGCTCCGGGCCCGCGGCTTCCGCTTCGTCGGTCCCACCACGTGCTATGCGTTCATGCAGGCGGTGGGCATGGTCAACGACCACGTGGTGACCTGCTTCCGCCACGCCGAACTGGACTGACCACGGCCGTCTGGTTCAGGGCTCGCGGAACGTCCGCTCCATCACCTGGAGGAACGGCTGCATCAGGTACTCGAGCAGGGTGCGCTCCGCCGTGCGGATGAACACCTCGGCGGGCATCCCCGGGGTCAGCACGATGCTGGGCGCCTGTTCCGCCAGAATCTCCGGGTCGACCGTGATCCGGGCCGTGTAGTAGCGCTGTCCGGTCTGCTCGTCGACGAACGCGTCGGCCGAGACCAGTACCACGTCCGCGGGAATCCGGTGCAGGTTGCGCTGCGGAAACGACGGGAACAGGACGTGCGCCGGCAGCCCTGCGTGGACGGTGTCGATGTCCTCGGCGGCGATCCGGGCCTCGATGATCAGCGCCTCGTCGTCGGGAACGATGTCCAGGACCGGCTCGCCCGGTCGAACCACGCCGCCCAGCGTCTTGAAGCGAAGGTTCATGACCGTGCCGGCGACCGGGGCGACCACGGTGGTCCGCGCCAGCATGTCCAGGCCCTCCCGGATCTGTGCCTCCACCTCCAGGCGCCGCGCCTGGGTCTCGCTCAGCTCCTGGTCAACCTGCTCCATCCGCTGGATCGTCAGATTGGCAATCTGGAAACGGATTTCGCCGATCGCCTCATGGGCGGCCGCCACGCGGGAGCGCAGGTCCCCTTCCGTACCCATAAGCTCCGCCTCGGCCCGCTGCAGCGCCAGCACCCGGGCCTTTCGTTCGTACCCCTGCCGATACAGGCTTTCCACGTCGGCCAGTTCCTCTCGGATCAGGGCGTTCTGGCGCTGGATGCTGTCAAGCTGCTTGCCGAAGCCGGCGATCTGGTCCTCCAGCTGGTTGATTCGCTGGCCGAGGATGGCGGCCCGGCTTTCGTCGCTGGCCCGCCGGGTCTTGAACTCGTTGACCTGTTGGCCGACCGCTGCTTGCACATCCGGATCGTCGCGGTTGGCCAGCGCCGGATGCCGGAAGTGGATGACGTCGATGCCGCTGCGTTCCGCCTGGAGCCGGGCTTCGCGGGCGGCCAGGGTGGTCAGGCGATGCGCCAGAGTGTCCACCGCCGCCTTGGCCCGGACGTCCTGCATCACCACCAGAACGTCGCCGGCGCGCACGCGGTCGCCGTCGTTCACCCGGATCTCGTTGATGATCCCCCCTTCCAGGTGCTGGATGTGCCGCCGGCTCCCTTCCGGACTGACGGTGCCGGGTGCGATGGTGGCCCCGGCGAGCGGCATGGTGGCGGCCCAGCCGCCGCCGATCCCGAAGAACAGGATGACCACCGCAATGCCGAACCGGGCTGTCCCGGTCAGGCTTCGCCCGAGCGGCACGACGCGCGGCATCCGCGTGGCCACGGGGATATGTTCGGCCTCCACCGGCTGAAGTGCCGCCGCCGCATCGCTTTGTCCGGTGCTCATCCGGGTGCCCCCGACGTGGCGGCGCCGAGCGGATGGCCCAGGCCCGCGACCGCCGGGTGCAGGCTATGCTGGACGACGACGCGGGGCCGGGGCGGACCGGCGGCGGGCGGTGCGCCAGCGAGTTTGGCCAGCACCTCGTCCCTGGGGCCGAACAGCCGCACCTGCCCGTCCTGCAACACCAGGAGCTTGTCGGCCGGTGCCAGGATGCGGGGGGCATGGGCCACCAGGATCACGGTGGCGCCCCAGCCCTTGGCGGCAACGATCGCCCGGTTCAGTGCGGCCTCGCCCTCGGTATCCAGGTTGGCGCTGGGCTCGTCGAGCACGATCAGGCGCGGGCGCCGGTACAGCGCCCGGGCGAGGCCGATGCGCTGGCGCTGGCCGCCGGAGAGCACCGAGCCGCCCTCGCCGATCTGGGTCTCGTAGCCGCTCGGCAGGCGGAGGATGATCTCGTGCACGCCGGCGGTCACCGCGGCGTCCACCACCGCCTGCGGGTCCGGCTCCGGAGCCAGCCGGGCGATGTTTTCCATGATCGAGCCGGAGAACAACTCGACGTCCTGCGGCAGGTAGCCGATGAACGGCCCGAGCTGCTCCGCCGGCCAACGAAAAATGTCGGCGCCGTCCAGCCGGACGTGGCCGCGGCTGGGTTTCCAGGTTCCGGTGAGCAACCGGCACAGGGTCGACTTGCCGGCGGCGGAGGGGCCGAGGATGCCCAACACCTCGCCCGGGGCCAGGGAAAAGCTGACTCCGGCCAAAGTCGGCTGGTCTCGGCCGGCCATCTGCACCACCACCTGTTCGCAGGCGACAGCGCCCTTGGGTGCCGGCAGCGGCATCACCGCCGGCAGCGGCGGCAGGCCGGTGAGCAGGCGGCTGAGCCGGCCCCAGGCGTCGCGGGCGGCGATGAACGCCTTCCAGGCGCCGATCGCCTGATCCACCGGCGCCAGCGCCCGGCCGAGCAGGATGGAGGCGGCGATCATCCCGCCCGGCGTCAGCTCATGCCGCAGCACCAGATACGCACCGGCACCCAGGATCAGGATCTGCACGAACAGCCGGAAGAATTTGGAGAAGCCGGTAAGGGCCGCATGCCGGTCGCCGGCCTCGCGCTGCAGCCCGATGGCACGGTGGCACTGCCGCATCCAGGTGGCGAGGAAGCCCGGCAGCATCCCCATGGCCTGGAATACCTCGGCGTTGCGCAGCGCCGAGTCGGCCTTGTGGGTGTTGCTGATGGCGAGTTTCTGGGCGGACTGCATCGGCGCCCGGGCGAGCGCCTCGCCGATCAGCGCGGTGACCAGCAGGACCACCGCGGCCGCCAGGGCGATGGTCCCCAGCATCGGGTGCATCAGCCAGATCACCGTGATGAAGATCGGAGTCCATGGCGAGTCCAACCCGGCGTTGACGCCGTTGCCGCCGATGAAGCCCCGCACCGTCGCCAGGTCGCGCAACGCCTGGGCATTGGGGGCGAGGCCCTGCAGGGCTCCCCGCATGCTGGCCGCGATCAGGTCCGGCGCCAGCTTTTGCTCGAGCCAGTCGCCGAGGCGGCCGAGGATGCGGCTTCGGACCGCCTCCAGCAGGCCCATGACCAGCACCGCGACGCCGGCGATCAGGGTCATGAACAGCAGCGTTTCCTGATGGCCGCTGGCCAGCACTCGGTCGTACGTCTGCATCATGTAGATTGGCGAGGTGAGCACCAGGATGTTGATGCAGAAGCTGAACAGGACCAGCAGGCCGATCCCGGATCGGCTCTCTCTCTTCAATGCGGCGAACGGGCTTTCGATGCGCTCAGGGGGCATTGGCAGCGGCTTCGTCCCAGGCAGGAGGCGGGATCGGGCTTGATTGGTGCTTGCCGCGGGCCCACGGATGGGCCCGATGGATGCCGCAGGATCGTCG
>REES01000040.1 GCA_007694935.1 Rhodospirillales bacterium | reverse complement strand
GCGCAACGCGCGCCGGCACCGCCGCCTATGAAGGTGCCGGGCCGGGCGGTGGCGGCGCCGGCTCCCGCCTGGACGAGAACCTCTAGGCCGGGCCTCAAGGTTGCGGCCGCGCCGCCGGCAGCAGGAACGGCGAAGCCGGATCGTGGCGGCCGAGGTTGCGGCCGGCGCGGGCGCGGCTGCCGACGGCATAGCAGTAGACGCAGCCGTGGGGGCAGCTGTCGTACGCACCGATGTCCCGGGAGGCGAAGCAGCCGCAGCGCGGCCGGTGCGCCTTAACCGGGGCTGCGATCGGCTTGCCGCCAATCCGCTCCAGGCGACCGGCGTCGATACAGCGGGCCTCGCCGAGGCCGGGGGTCGAGAGCTCCGGCTGGCCGCACAGTGTGGCTTTCAGGCGATGTTCGGCGGCGATAGCGGCAAGGTCGGTCAGCAGGGCCCGTTTGTCGGCGGTTGCCGGGTCGTTCCAGGTGAACCCGTGGGCGTGCGCGGCGGCGGTGAGGTTACGGGCGGTCTTGCGGTAGATCTGGGCGACCGACAGCACCACCTCGTCGGCGGCGTCCGCGGCCTGCCGGCACAAGGCACGGAATGTCCGCCGGTGCCAGACCGGCGGGGTCAGCGAGGTGAGCACCACCGGATCGTAGCGCCACACCACGGTGCCCGGACCGAATCGTGCCGCCACCGTTTCGATCTGTGCCATGGCGCGGGCCGCCGGGATGGTGGCGGCATCCAGGGCGCGCGGGTAGCCGGTGACGGTCAGGTGGATGAAGAACGGCAGGCCGGTGGTCTCCCGGACCTCGTCCAGGACGGTGAGGAACGGCGCCACGTTGCGAGTCCAGAACACGAAGCCGGCTGCATCCGGCGCCTTCAGCGGCACGATCCCTGGAGGGCCGCCATAGGGGTTGACCACCCGGGCATGGCCCGCCCGCAGCCGCTCTCGGAACCAGCGACTGTAGAACGCCGGGATGTCGGTGCGGTAGCTGGCGGAGACGATCATGGCGTACCGGCGGGCGGAAGCGCCCGGCATTGTCCGGCCCGGTCCCATGCCGGCAACCGTACCGGGCAACGGTTGCGGCGCTTTGGCCGCCCGCATATATAACGCGCGATCTAGGGAACTGGGAACTTTCCGATCTTTCAACAAGGGGAACGGCGCGGCGCCGGGGTGTGGGTCGCGCGGGTCCGCCGCAAGCGAGGTGAGCGATGAGCAAGGTTATCGGCATCGATCTCGGCACCACCAACTCCTGTGTCGCGGTGATGGAGGGCAAGGACGCCCGGGTGATCGAGAACGAGGAGGGCGCCCGGACCACGCCGTCCATGGTCGCGTTCACGGATTCCGGTGAACGGCTGGTGGGCCAGCCGGCCAAGCGTCAGGCGGTGACCAACTCTGCCAATACCCTCTACGCCATCAAGCGGCTGATCGGGCGTCGCTATGACGATCCGATTACCGAGAAGGACAAGGGCCTCGTCTCCTACAAGATCGTGCGGGCCGACAACGGCGATGCCTGGGTCGAGGCGCAGGGCAGCAAGTACAGCCCAAGCCAAGTCAGCGCCTTCATTCTTCAGAAGATGAAGGATACCGCAGAGCGCCATCTGGGGGAGCCGGTGACCCAGGCGGTGATCACCGTGCCGGCCTACTTCAACGATTCCCAGCGCCAAGCGACCAAGGACGCCGGCAAGATCGCCGGGCTCGAGGTGCTCCGCATCATCAACGAGCCAACCGCCGCCGCCCTCGCCTACGGGCTTGAAAAAAAGAAAAGCGGCACGGTGGCGGTCTACGACCTCGGCGGCGGGACCTTCGATATCTCCATCCTGGAGATCGGTGAAGGCGTGTTCGAGGTGAAGTCGACCAACGGGGACACCTTCCTCGGTGGTGAGGACTTCGACAAGCGGATCCTCGACTACCTCGCCGACGAATTCAAGAAAGAGCAGGGGATCGACTTGCGCCAGGACCGGATGGCCCTTCAGCGCCTCAAGGAGGCGGCGGAGAAGGCCAAGGTCGAACTGTCCAGCGGTATGCAGACGGAAGTAAACCTCCCGTTCATCACCGCCGATCAGTCGGGTCCGAAGCACCTCAACATCAAGCTTTCCCGCGCCAAGCTGGAGGCATTGGTGGAGGACCTGGTCGAACGGACCATCGGCCCCTGCCGGGCGGCGCTCAAGGATGCCGGCCTCAAGGCCAGCGACATCGACGAGGTGATCCTGGTCGGCGGCCAGACCCGCATGCCCAAGGTGATCGAGGCGGTGAAGTCGTTCTTCGGCCGGGAACCGCACAAGGGCGTCAACCCGGACGAGGTCGTGGCGGTTGGCGCGGCGATCCAAGGCGGTGTGCTCAAGGGCGAGGTGAAGGATGTCCTGCTGCTGGACGTGACGCCGCTGTCCCTTGGTATCGAGACGCTGGGCGGCGTGTTCACCCGCCTGATCGACCGCAACACGACCATTCCCACACGCAAGAGCCAAGTGTTTTCCACCGCCGAGGACGGCCAGACCGCGGTCACCATCCGGGTGTTCCAGGGCGAACGGGAGATGGCGGCGGACAACAAGCTTCTTGGGCAGTTTGATCTGGTGGGCATCCCGCCGGCACCGCGGGGCATGCCGCAGATCGAGGTGACGTTCGACATCGATGCCAACGGCATCGTCAACGTGTCGGCCAAGGACAAGGCCACCGGCAAGGAGCAGCAGATCCGCATCCAAGCCTCCGGCGGTCTCAGCGACAGTGACATCGAGAAGATGGTGCGCGATGCCGAGGATCATGCCGCCGAGGATAAGAAGCGCAAGGAACTGGTCGAAGCGCGCAACCACGCCGACTCGCTGATCCATGCCACCGAAAAGAGCCTCAAGGAAGTCGGCGACAAGGTGCCGGCCGAGGATCGCCAAGCCATTGAGCAGGCTTTGACCGATCTGCGCACGGCGGTCGGTGGCGATGACGTCGACGCCATCAAGTCCAGGACCGAGTCCCTGAGCCAAGCCTCCATGAAGCTTGGCGAGGCGATGTATCGGCAGAGCCAGGCGGAGGCGGCGTCCGGCGGCGGGGACCAGACGGGTGCCGGTGGGCAAGCGCCCGGCAGCGACGAAAAGGTCGTCGACGCCGACTTCGAGGAGGTCGATCCCGATCGCGACAAGAAGGCCGGCTGATCACGGCGGTCGGCGGACAGAGGACGGAACGACATAAGGCCCGGCGGGGATCGGCAACACAACCGCTCCCGCCGGGCTTCTGCATGGGCGGTCAGGCATGTCCAAGGAAGACTACTACCGCATCCTGGGGGTCGAGCGCGATGCCGGGCCCGAAGACCTCAAGCGAGCCTACCGCAAGCTCGCCATGCAGTGCCATCCGGACCGCAATCCGGGCGACAAGGACGCTGAAAGGCGCTTCAAGGAACTCAACGAGGCCTACGAGGTCCTGCGCGATCCGCAGAAGCGTGCGGCCTACGACCGCTTCGGCCATGCCGCGTTCGAGGCCGGCGCCGGGGCGCAGCCCGGCGGCGGTTTCCGGGCCGGCGGATTCGGCGCCGGGACCGGCTTCGCCGACATCTTCGAGGAGATGTTCGGCGACTTCATGGCCGGTGGCGGCCGCCGCGGTGGCAGTCGCGGCAGTGGCCGCGGCTCCGATCTCCGCTACAACCTCGAGATCTCCCTGGAAGAGGCCTTCACCGGCAATCAGGCAACCATCCGCGTGCCCACCGCGGTGCCGTGTGAGTCCTGCGACGGTAGCGGCAGCGCCGGCGGCACCGGTCCTTCGACCTGCCCCACCTGTCGCGGCATCGGCCGGGTGCGGACCCAGTCCGGCTTCTTCACGGTGGAGCGGACCTGCCCCACCTGCGGCGGCTCCGGGCAGGTAATCAAGGATCCGTGCCGGACCTGCAGCGGCTCCGGTCGGGTACAGCGGGAGAAGACGCTGCAGGTCACGATCCCCGCGGGGGTGGAGGACGGCATGCGCATTCGCCTCGCCGGCGAGGGCGAGGCCGGGGTGCGCGGTGGTCCGTCGGGCGACCTCTATATCTTCGTCACCGTTGCACCGCACCGCTTTTTCGTCCGCGATGGCGCCAACATCCACTGTCGGGTACCGATCCCGATGACCCGCGCCGCACTGGGTGGTAGCGTGGAAGTGCCCACCCTGGAAGGCTCACGGGCGCGCATCTCGGTCCCGGCCGGGACCCAGACCGGGCGGCAGTTCCGCCTCAAGGGCAAGGGAATGCCGGTGCTGCGCTCCACCGCCCGGGGCGATTTGTTTGTCGAGACCGTGGTCGAGACGCCGGTGAACCTGACCGACAAGCAGCAGCGGCTGCTGGAGGAGTTCGAGGAAGCGGGACAGCAGGAGGATCATTCCCCGGAATCCCACGGCTTCTTTGCCAAGGTGAAGGAGCTTTGGGCGGACCTCCGGGAATGACCGGGGCGCCGGCGGCGCCGTGACAGGGGATCTCGGATGAAGATCGGTGTGACGGGTGTGGCCGGCCGCATGGGGCGGATGCTGGTCCAGACGGTGCTGGCCAGCGACGGGGTGGTGCTGGCCGGCGGCACCGAGCACCCCGGTCATCTGCTGTTGGGCAGTGACATCGCCGCCCTGGTGGGAGCGTCGCCGGTCGGCCAGCCGATCGTCGACGATCCGGAACCGGTGTTCGTGGACGCCGACGTCGTGATCGACTTCACGGTGCCGGAGGCGGCCGCCAAGCATGCCCGCCTGGCCGTTCTCCACGAGACCGCCCTGGTGGTGGGAACCACCGGCCTCGGTGCGGAGGAAATGGCCGCGCTCCGTGAAGCGGCGGCCGCAGTGCCGGTGGTGCAGGCCGCCAACATGAGTGTCGGGGTCAATCTGTTGCTGGGCCTGACCCGGCAGGTGGCGGCCATCCTCGGCGACGACTACGACGTGGAGATCGTCGAGATGCACCATCGTTACAAGGTGGACGCGCCATCGGGCACGGCCCTCGCTCTCGGCCACGCTGCTGCCGCCGGGCGCGGCACTTCTCTCGACAGCGCGTCGGAAGGCCTTCTCGGGGAGCGTATCGGCAGCCGCCGGCGCGGCACAATCGGCTTCGCAACCCTGCGCGGCGGCGACGTGGTGGGCGAGCACACGGTGATCTTTGCCGGCGAGGGGGAGCGCCTCGAACTCACCCATCGGGCCACCAGCCGCACCGTTTTTGCCACCGGGGCGGTGCGCGCGGCGCAGTGGACATTGGGCCGCCCGCCCGGACTTTACGGCATGCGCGAGGTGCTGGGGCTGGATTAGCGGCTGCGGGTTCGCGTTGGCATTTCCCCGGGTCAGCACCCCTCCCCGCGGCTCCGCCCCGCCGCGGTGGTGACCCGGCCCAGTTCCCGTCTAAGCGTCCGGGCGATGCGGAGCCGTTCGTCCGGCAGCAGGAAGCTGCCGATCACCAGGGACCGGCCATGGGAGCGGAGCTCGAGCGGCGTGTGCCGCTCCGGCGGTTCGTCCAGGTTGACCTGCAGCCAGTGCGGCGGAAAGGCATGATCGGTCCGCTTGCCCCAGTGGTCGACCCGGCTCACGGTGAGCGCCTGAGGAGTCAGGTTGATCGCCTCAAACGCCCGCCCGGCCCGCTGATTGAGACGGAACGCCAACGCCAGCAGCAGCAGTTCCAGGCCAAGGAACGGCGCAATCGGCCACGCGCCGGCGGCGACGAAAGCGCATCCGACCGCGAACAGGAAGCCGCCGGCGATCATCAGCACTGTGCGGTTGGCACTGGCTCCGGCGCTGCGGTGCGGCCGCAGCACGGCGCTGAAGACCACTGGTCCGGACACGCGTTGCCCAACCGACATGGTTTCCCCTTGGCCACTGAGACTGATTGTCAGTAGAGGTAGCGCGCCGGTCGCCCGGATCCAAGCCGCACTTTCATGCGCCCGATGCCGTGGCGCTTCCCAGCCCAGGGTGGCCAGGGCTATACCACCGGCATCATGGCGAAACACATCAAGCCGCCCCCCGAGCCGCCGATGCCGGATGCGGACGTGGATGAATTCTACGCGCGCCTGGCAGCAGTGAACCCGGCACCGGCCAGCGAGCTCGTCTACACCGATCCGTATACCCTGCTGGTAGCGGTGGTGCTGTCCGCGCAGGCGACGGATGTGTCGGTAAACCGGGCGACCGAGCGGCTGTTCCAGGTGGCGCGCACCCCGGCCGAGATGGTCGCCCTTGGTGAGGAAGGGCTTCGCAGCCACATCCGCACCATCGGCTTGTTCAACGCCAAGGCGCGAAACATCATCGCCCTCTCTCAGGCCCTGCTCGACCGCCACGGCGGGGCGGTACCGGCGGACCGGGCGGCGCTGGAGGCCCTGCCAGGGGTCGGCCGCAAATCCGCCAACGTGGTGCTCAACGTTGCCTTCGGCCAACCGACCATTGCGGTCGACACCCATGCTTTCCGGGTCGCCAACCGCACCGGCTTGGCCCCCGGCCGCACCCCGCGAGAGGTCGAAGACAGGCTGATGGCGCGCACCCCGGATCCCTGGTGCCGCCACGCGCACCACTGGCTGATCCTGCACGGACGCTACGTCTGCAAGGCGAGGCGCCCGGAATGCTTTCGCTGCGTGGTGCGGGCGCTTTGCCGCTATCCGGCCAAGACCGAAGCGCCGGCGGCCGGGCCGGCGCATCCTCCCGACCCGGCGCGGACGTCGTAGCGGCGGCGATCAGGAGGCCGGCGCCTCCGCCGAGTTGCCGCCTCTCTGGGGCTCCACGCGGGCGAAGTCATAGCCGCCCGGGGTGCCGCCGGTGGCGGGCTCGTGCCAGTTGGCCTCATCACTGCTGCCCGTCCCGGTGCTGCCCGAACCCGGGTCTCCGGCCAGTGAAGCCACCTCGCCGGAAATCTGCCCGCCCGCCTCGACGACGATGCTGCCGTACCGGACCCGACCGGTGACCCGGCCGCCGGAGCGGACAATCAGCCGGTCGCGGACGGTGAGCTCGCCGTCGAACCGGCCGGCGATGTCGGCCTCGTCCACTTCCACCTTGCCGGCGAACAGCCCGCTGCCGGCAACCTGGATCTGCCGGGCATCCGTGAGCGACAGCTCCACCGAGCCTTCCACCACCAGAATGTCGCAGGAGGTCACCTCGCCCTTGAGGCGGATCTCGCGGCCGACCACCAGCTTCTTGTTGCTGTCGCTGGCCGGCACGGGTGTGGGCGTCGCCGATGCCGCTTGTCCCTCGCCATGGGGGCGGCTTCCGGAGGGCGATGCCGGCGCGGTCACGGCCGCGCTCGCCGGACGCCGCGCCGTGTCGAAGCCGCCGCTGCCGGGTGCGGCGCGTTGCGAGGCAGCGAGCGACCGCATGGCCGGCGACTTCGGCGCCGGGATGTCCAGGTCGTTACGATCCGCCGGGCCGGCGCTCGCGGTTCCGGGAACGGCTTCCGAATCCTTCTTCCGTCCAAACATGTTTCTCTCCCTTGCTGGATTACGCGGGCGCATCGTCCCGCGGTTGCCGAGGCCGCTGGCCTCAAGCTTGGTGCCGCCAGGCTTCGTACAGATGCACCATGGCGGCGGTGCCGATGACCGGTGCCACCAGATTGAGCAGCGGGACGGTGAGCAGAAACGCCATCACCACGCCGAAGGCGAACAACCGGCCCCGATATACGGCCCGCAAGGCCCGCACCCGTACGCGATCGTCGCGGCGCATGCCGACCAGCTCGAAATACTCCCGCCCAAGAAGGTAGCCGTTGACGGCATAGAACACCAAGGGGAACACAACCGGAAACGGAAGGAACACCAGGATCAACAGGTTGAACAGAATCAACACCGCCAGGAAGCGCCCGGTCACCCCCAGCAATTCGAGAATCGGCATGTCCCGCACCGGCGGCAGCATTGGGTAATGCCGCCGTTCCACCACGTCCGCCACCCGATCGAGGAACAGCCCCATCACCCCGCTCAGCACTGCCGGGAAGAGCAGCCAGGTCAGCACCAGGGTGGCGAGCCCGCCCAGCAGCGCCACCGCCGCGTCCAGCCACGCCATCTCGAACAGAGCGGTGGTCACCAGCAGGTAGCCGACAGCCGCCCACAGGGCCAGGAACACCAGCGCCGCGGTGCCGATGCTGAGCCACACCACCCGCCGCATCGCGGGGTCGCTCAACTGGTCGAAGGCCTTGGTGAACGCGCCCAGCAACGGTGTCGGAGCCTTCCTGGAAGCTGCCCGCTCGATCAGCGCCGATGGCGCCCGGCCCCCTCTGTAGCCGTCGCCCGATCCCGGGGCAAGGGCCCCCGCCTGGGCCAGGGGCATGACTGCCATGCTTGCGCCGGGGCCGGGCGGGCTGGCCCGGCCGGGCTGTCTGCCATCCTTGACGACCCGGAGACACGGGCCTATGTCGGCCGTAGTCGTTGGATCCGCCGTCCTCAATCATGATCGTTTCTCGCTGATGACCGTTCGACCCATCCTGATCGCCCCGCATCCCGACCTCAAACGCCATGCCGAACCGGTGGCTGAGGTCAATGCGGACGTGCTGCGTCTGATGGATGACATGCTCGAGAGCATGTACGCCGCCAACGGTATCGGCCTCGCTGCACCTCAGGTCGGTGTCCTCAATCGCGTCATCGTCATCGACGTGGCCCGTCCCGACGAGCCGCCTGCACCCTTGTGCCTCGCCAATCCGGAGATTTTGTGGCAGTCGCCCGAGACCGTGCTGGCCGAGGAGGGGTGTTTGTCACTGCCCGACCAGTTCGCCGATGTGGTCCGCTCCGAGCGCATTCGCCTCCGGTTTGTCGACCGCGACAACCGCAGCCAGGAGATCGAGGCGACAGGGCTGCTGGCCCGCTGCATCCAGCACGAGGTCGATCATCTGGAGGGCACGCTGTTCGTGGACCATGTGTCCGCCCTGAAGCGCAACATCATTCTGCGCCGCTTGGCGAAATCGCGAAGGCATGTGGCGGCGGCCGAGTGAGGCCGGCGTCCGGTGACTCCACTCCGGCTCGTATTCCTGGGCACACCGGCGTTCGCCGTCCCCACCCTGGCGGCTCTGGTCGACTCCGCTCACGATGTGCTGGCGGTATACGCGCAGCCGCCCCGGCCGGCCGGGCGGGGCCAGCGGGAGCAGCCGTCGCCGGTGCAGGCATTTGCCGAAGCCCGGCACCTGCCGGTTCGAACGCCCCGGACGCTCCGCGCGGCGGACGCCCAGCGGGATTTCGACGCACTCGGGGCGGATGCCGCGGTGGTCGCCGCCTACGGCCTCATCCTGCCGCAGCCGGTGCTGGATACGCCTCGACTCGGCTGCTTCAACGTGCACGCATCGCTGCTGCCGCGCTGGCGGGGGGCGGCACCGATCCAGCGGGCCCTGCTGGCCGGCGATGCCGAAACCGGGGTGACCATCATGCAGGTGGATGCGGGCCTGGATACCGGTCCGATCCTGATGCAGGAGGCGGTGCCGATCACCGCGACCACCACGGCCGCGGAGCTGCATGACACCTTGGCCGCGCTCGGCGCCCGGATGATGATCGAAGCGCTGCAGGCGGTTGCTGCGGGTCGATTGTCGCCGCGGCCGCAGCCGGCAGCAGGCGCCACCTATGCCGCCAAGCTGCAGCGCGATGAGGGGCGGCTGGACTGGAGCCGGCCGGCCCAGGACCTGGAGCGGGCGGTCCGGGCGCTCAATCCCTGGCCGGGAACGTGGTTTGAACACGGCGGCGAACGGGTGCGGGTGCTGGCGGCCACCCTGGCGACCCTTGACCGCGAGGCCGGATCCGTGCCTCCGGGAACCGTGATCGACGATCGGCTGACCGTCGCGTGCGGGGCGGGGGGCCTCCGCTGTCTTCGCCTGCAGCGGCCCGGCCGGGCGCCACTGGAGACCGAAGCTTTCCTCCGCGGCTATCCGCTCCCGCCCGGCAGCCGCCTGCATTGAGGCGCGCGGCTGCGACCCGCTCCTCAGCGGAGCTTGGGCAGCGTCGGAGCGGTGTGCTGGAGCGCTTCCAGCTTGTCGAAGCCGGGACGCATCTGGGTGAACACGAAGTTGGCCCGCTTGACCGGTCCACCGCTTTCCTTGCCTGGAAACGTCCGCTGCCATGCCGTCATCTTGATGGTCAGGCCGCACAGCACGCCACCGATGGTGGTGTGATAGCTGGTGATGTCGTCCTGAATGCGGCGGAACCGTTCGGCCGAGACCTTTCGCCACAGATCGGCGGTGTTGCGGTCGAAAGCCTCGAACCGCCCGGCAAGTCGGCTCATCAACAGGTTGATCACCTTGGAAAGGTAGGCGCAGGTCTGCATCAGGTTTATGTCCTGGCGAAGCTGAAAATTCTCCTGAATCTGTTTGAGCGCCTGAAGGAACTCACCCACCGTGGGCTGAATGGACTCCATGGCCTGTCGGTAATAGGACAAAGAAAGGAAAACGTCTCCGTAATCCTCCAGGAAGCGCGGCACCTCCTCAACACGAATTTCAAGGCGTGCCGCCATGATTTTAAGCTTCGCGAGCGCCTTCTTCACGTCAGGGTCGCGAAAAAGGGCGACCAGATCCTCGAAACGCCGAATGCTGAAATCGCCCTCTCCATAGATGTGCATGATCAGCGGCCGGGTGAACGCGGTCATGTACTCGGTCAGCTCTTCGTTCTTGCTCTTGGACAGCCGGAGGGTGCCGTAATCATTGACGGGAATGCCATGTTGGCGTAGCAGAATTCGCAGGCTGTACATGTCGAAGCTGGGTAGCAGGGCCAGCTTCCGCAGCACCATGAGGTCGGGATGCACCGGCAGGTCGGGCCAGCCGAACGCCCGCGGCACATCCTCGATGTCCATCTGGCCGCTGCCGGCTTCGGTGTCATCATAAAACTCGACGACACTTTCCAGCCGCACGTTCTTGATCATCCGGGCCCTGGTCAGTGCCGATGTGCCGAGCGGAATGATTGACAGAGGGAGAACGTGAAGGGCATCCCTGTCAACGTCCCGAATCGAATCCTCCGCGTCGTGACGTACAGACCTGCCCCGCGACAATGGTCCTTCCATCTGGTTCCCGCCCAGCCCCCAATGCAGCTATAGCGTAGCATATTTGTGTGAAATAGAAACACCGCATTGCACCACTGCTCACGGCCCAGAACCCGATAACCCGTTGTCCCTGCCGGGTCCTGAGCCATTGAAGGATTGCCGTGCCCCGCTACAAACTCACCCTTGAATACGACGGTCGGGACTTCGTCGGCTGGCAACGGCAGGACAACGGCCCTTCGGTTCAGCAGGCCCTTGAGACGGCGATCCATCGCTTCTGCCGGGAAACGGTGACGGTGGTGGCCGCCGGCCGGACCGATGCCGGGGTGCACGCCCTGGGCCAGGTGGCGCACGTCGACCTCGCTGCCGGGTGGCCAGCGCGGACGGTTCAGAACGCCGTCAACTTTCATCTCAAGCCCGCCGCCGTCGCCGTGGTCTCGGCCGAGGTCGCTGACCCGGCGTTTCATGCCCGCTTCTCCGCCCGCGCCCGGACCTACCGCTACCGGATCGTCAACCGGCCGGCACCGCCGGTCCTGGAACGCGGCCGGGTCTGGTGGGTGCCGCGACGGCTCGATGCCGCGGCGATGGCGGAAGCCGCCACCGTGCTGATCGGCCGTCACGATTTCACGTCGTTCCGGGCTGCGATCTGTCAGGCCAAGTCGCCGCTACGCACTCTCGACCGGCTGGCGGTGCGGCGCCGGGACGATGCCATCGAGATCGAGGCGGAGGCGCGCTCGTTCCTCCATCACCAGGTGCGCAACATGGTCGGCGCGTTGAAGTGGGTGGGCGAGGGCCGGTGGACTGCCGCCCATTTGGCCGCGGCGCTGGCGGCCCGGAACCGAGCGCACGGCGGCCCGACCGCCCCCGCGGAAGGCCTTGTCCTGGTCGCGGTCACCTATTGAAAGCCGTGACCGGCTTCGGTTGCAGCGCGTATCAATGGAAGCCCTTGGTGATGATGCTGACCAGCAGCGACAGGAGGATATCGAGGGCAACGATGCCGCTCGCCGCCAACGGCGCCACCCCGAGGGCGGTGCGGGCAATGAACCACAGGTAGATCAGGATGGCGGCGAAAGCTGCCAACCACACCAGGAACCCGGCCTCGGGCGGGATCATCCCGGAAATCCACAAGATGTTCACGGGGATGAACAGCGCGTTCTGCAGGACCGCGGCCCAGTTGTAGGCAACGATGTAGCCGATGAACCGGTCCCAGCACCCCAGTCGCTTGGTCATCCACGCCATCACCAGCGGATAGGTCACCCATGCGATCACGTAGCCGATCGATTCCGCTGATGCGAAGCGTGCGACGTCCGGAGGGTCCTCCAGGCCCGGATAGACGACGGACAGCAGAAGGGCGAACAGCGGCGCCACCAGCACCGCGGCAAGGAACGACCGCCAGAACCCGGTGACGGAGACGTTGAAATACGCCATCCCGCCCGTGTCCAGGTGGGCCAGCCGCCAGGCGCCGTAGAGGGAGGTGGCAGCTTCTGCGGCGATGGCCATCTACGGGTCGGACGCGAAGAAGCCGTCCAGGACAGCCGCGTAGATGGCCGTCAGCCGGTCGATGTCGGCCACCGCCACTTGCTCGTCGACCTGATGCGCGGTCGCGCCCACCATGCCGAACTCGCAGACCTCGCACAGGTCCTTGATGAACCGCGCGTCGGAGGTCCCGCCGGTTGTGGTCAGAGCGGGCGTCCGGCCGGTCACCGCCGCCACCGCGCCGGCCACGATGGTGCTGAGCCGGCTGGGTGGGCACAAGAATGCCTCCCCGGAGGAGGTCGTCGTCAGATGGAACGGGCCGCCCACCGCCCGGCATTGCTGCTCGATCCAGGCGCGCACCGTCTCCGCCGTCTGGCTGTCGTTGAAGCGGACGTTGAAGCCGGCGGCGGCCGACGCCGGAATCACGTTGGTGGCGGGGTTGCCGACGTCGACGGTGGTCAGGGTCAGTCGCGACGGCTCGAAGTGCTCAGTGCCGTGGTCGATGGGTGCGTCGTTGAGCCGGATCAGCACCCTCAGCAGCCGAGGGATCGGGTTGTCGGCCAGTTCGGGATAGGCGGCATGCCCCTGCCGCCCGGTCACCGTCAGCACGCCGTTGAGGCTGCCGCGCCGGCCGATCTTGATCATCTCCCCCAGGGTTTCGGGGTTGGTCGGCTCCCCCACCAGGCAGCCATCCGGGATGTCGCCCCGGGCCTTCAGCCACTCGAGCACGCGGCGGGTACCGTTGACCGCCGGGCCCTCTTCGTCGGCGGTGAGCAGGATGCTGACGGCGCCCGGCCGGCGGTCCGGTCGGGCGGCGAGGAACCGGGCTGTCGCGGCTATGAAGCAGGCGATCGCGGCCTTCATGTCGGCGGCGCCGCGACCGTACAGCCGCCCGTCCCGCACCACCGCCGCGAACGGATCGACCGACCAGCCGGCGCGATCACCCGGCGGCACCACGTCGGTGTGGCCGGCAAAGCAGAAATGCGGATGCCCGTCGCCGATGCGGGCATAGAGGTTGTCCACCGTTTCGGTACCGGGGCCGGTGAACGGCAGGCGCCAGACCGTGAAGCCCAGTCCCCGCAGGCATGCTTCGATCAGCCCGAGCGCCCCGGCTTCGGCCGGGGTGACGCTCTCGCAACGGATCAGGGCCTGGGCGAGTTGCAGCGGATCCGCCGCCGGCGGTAGAACCGGCATCGCGGCCTGCCCGGCGCCGCCGGTGATTCCATGCGGCGGTACGGTCACGCGAGCCCCCGATCAGGATCTCAGCAGCTCGTTGATGGAGGTCCGCGACCGGGTTTTCTCGTCCACCCGCTTGACGATCACCGCGCAGTAGAGCCCCGGCCCGGGTCGGCCGTCGGGCAGCGGCGTCCCCGGCATGGCGCCGGACACCACCACCGAGTAGGGCGGCACCTCGCCATAGAACACCTCGCCGCTGGTGCGGTCGACGATGCGGGTGGAGGCGCCGAGGTAGACGCCCATCGCCAGCACCGAGCCGCGGCCGACGCGCACCCCTTCGGCCACCTCCGCCCGCGCCCCGATGAAGCAGTCATCCTCGATGATGACGGGTTCGGCCTGAAGCGGCTCCAGCACGCCACCGATACCGGCACCGCCGGAGATGTGGCAGTTCCGCCCGATCTGGGCGCAGGAGCCGACGGTCGACCAAGTATCGATCATGCTACCGGCATCGACGTAGGCGCCGAGGTTGATGAAACAGGGCATCAGCACCACGCCCGGCGCCACGTAGGCCGACCGGCGCACGACGCAGTCGGGGACTGCCCGGAAACCGGCGGCCCGGAACTCGGCTTCGTCCCAACCGGCGAACTTGGACGGCACCTTGTCGAACCAGGCACTGCCGCCGGGACCGCCTGAAATCACCGCCATGTCGTTGAGCCGGAAGGACAGCAGTACCGCCTTCTTCAGCCACTGGTTGACCCGCCAACCGCCGTCGACCGGCTCGGCAACCCGGACCTTACCTGCGTCCAGCAGGGCCAGGGCGTGGTCCACGGCGCCGCGGATCGGATCGCCGGTGGCAGGGTCGACGGTATCACGCTGTTCCCAGGCGGCATTGATGGTGTCTTCGAGCGAGGTACTCATGGCTTCGGGCTCACATCGGTCGGGGGAAGACGACGGGTTCGAATTGGGGCCGGACCATGGGGGAGTGGCCGGCGCCTGTCAACGCCGGCGACGGGATCGTCGAAACGCTGGGCGGACGTCAATCCACGCGGGCAACGATTCCGTCCAGCCAGGGCGGCAACGCCTGTACCACGTGGTCGATTCGCACACCGGCGGCGTCGGTGGCGCCCAGTTCCGAACCGTTGGAGATCCAGACCGTGGTCATGCCGAGTGCCGCCGCGGGTCCCAGGTTGCGCGCCATGTCTTCGACCATGACGGTCGCCGTCGGATCGAGACCGTGCCGCGCCACCAGTTCGGCGTAGGGCTCGGGTTCCGGCTTCGGCCGGAAGGCGGCCTCGCAAATGTCGAACACGGCGTCGAAATGGCGGGCGATGCCAAGCCGTTCCACCACCCGTTCGGCATGCCGGGTGGACGCATTGGTGTGGATGAACTTTCGACCTGGAAGGGCCGCCAGGGCGGCGTCAAGCACCGGGTCGGCCTCCAGCACGGAGACATCGATATCGTGCACGTGGGCGAGAAACGGTTCCGGCGACATGCCGTGGCGATGCATCAGGCCGCGAAGCGAGGTCCCGTACTGATAGAAATACTGCTTCTGCAGCTTGTAGGCCTCATCCACCGGCAAGCCTAGAAACGCCGCGATGTAGGCGCGCATGCGCTGGTCGATCTGCGCGAACAGGTCCACGGACGCGGCGTAGAGGGTGTTGTCCAGGTCGAACACCCAGGCAGCCGCGTCGCGGATGCGCTCAAGATCGCGGACGGCCGGCGATGGTGCCGGATCGGAACGATCATGGTCGAACATGTCCTAAGTAGTGGTGGGTCCGGCCGGAGGAAGCAAGCACCGACGTCCGAGGCTTGGCACCGATCGCTCGAACGCACGGTGTTCGTGGGCGACACCGCGGTGTAAGGTCGGATTAAGCTCCGATCGTCAACATACCTGCTGCACCGTCTTGACCGGGGGGCCATCTTCAAGGCGATGTCGACGTCTGCGATCAGCCATGAACACGCCTTGGTTGCCGGTCTGCGTATGGAACGGGACCGTTTCGTCGCCCTTGCGTTCTGCTGGGCGGAGGTCCTGATCGAACTGGACGAGCGGGCCGATGTGGTGTTCGCCGCGGGTGCCTTGCCGGCGCTTGCCGGCCTCGATGCCGATGCCGCCGTCGGCAAGCCGGTGCGGGACCTGGTGGCCGCCGAAGACCACGTGTTGCTCGACCGCCTGCTGGAACTGGCCGAACGGCAGGGCCGGATCGAGAATGTTTCGATCCGGCTGCGTGGCGCCGACGGCATCACCAAGCGGCTCTCGGTTGCCGGTTATCGGCTCGCCGAATTGCACGGCCACTACTTCCTGGCGCTCCGCCGCGCCGCCGCCGTGTCGCCGGACCGCGGCGACAGGCCTCTCACCAAGGACGGCGAGACCGGTCTCCATGACGCCGATTCCCTGAAGTCTGTCATCACCGACGCGATCGTCGCCGGCCGGTCCCAGGGCCAACTTCTGACGCTGCTTGCCGCCGAAGGATACGAGGCGTTGCAGGAACGGATCGGCAGGAGCGGCGAGCAGGAGATGCTGGCCAGTATCGGCACCCTGCTCAAGGCGTCGTCTGCCGGCGGTGATGCCGCCGGCCGCATCGGTGCCGATCGCTTCGGTGTGCTTCACGAACCCGGCGTTGACGTGGTGACGCTCCAGGATGGGCTTGCCGCGGTGATGCGCCAAGCCGATCCGTCCGGCATCGGGGCCGCAATCCATGCCGCCACCGTGGATCTCGACCAGACCGGGTTGGCCGATCAGGACCTGGCCAAGGCGCTGGTGTTCATGATGAACCGGTTCCGCAACCTGCGAGGAGCCGCCTTCACACTCAACAGCCTTGCCGCCGGCATCACCGACATGGCCCGCGAGGTGGTATCCACCGTTGCCACGTTCCGCCGCGCCATCATGGACGGGGCCTTTGACGTGGTGTTCCAGCCGATCCTCGACGCACGCAGCGGCGCTGTCCACCACTACGAGGCCCTGGTCCGGTTTCCCGATACCGGCCATGGCACCAGCCCCTATGAGCGGATCGTTTTCGCGGAGGAGGCCGGGCTCATCGCCGAATTCGATCTGGCGATGGCGCGCCGGGTCATCCAGTGGCTCTCGGGCACGCCGATCAACTCTGCCACCCGGGTCGCCGTCAACATTTCCGGCGCCTCGGTCGAGTCGCTGTCGTACCTCTCGGAGCTGGACAAGCTGCTGAGCCAGAATTTGTGGGCGAAGGGACGGCTCTTGTTTGAGATCACCGAATCGGTGCGGATGGAGCGGCTGGATCCGGCCAATACGTTCATCCAGCATCTGCGCAGCAACGGGCACAAGGTTTGCCTGGACGACTTCGGCGCGGGCGCCGCCAACTTCCAGTACCTGGCCCGCCTGGAAGTGGACATCGTCAAGCTGGATGGTCAGGCGCTGCGGGACGCCCGTCATGGCCAAAAGGGCCTCGCGTTCTTCAAGGCGCTGGTGGCGCTGTGCCGTGAACTCGGGGTCGCCACCATCGCGGAGATGGTGGAAGACGACGGCATGCTCCAGTTCGTCCGCCGTTGCGGCGTCCAATTCGTTCAAGGCAATCTGTTCGGTGCCCCCCACCGCGAAATCGGCGTGTTCCGCGACCAGATCACCAGCCACATGTTCCGCTAGGCGCGAGCGCCCCGCTCAGGTCGGCGGATCGCCGAACACCAGGGTGCCGGCGCCGTGCTCGGTGAACAGCTCCAGCAGCACCGCATGCGGGGTGCGCCCATCAATGATCACCGCTCCTTGAACCCCGAGCTCGATCGCTTCCAGGCAGGTTTCCACCTTGGGGATCATGCCGCCGGTGATCACCCCTTCGGCAATCAGCTGCCGGGCGCGGGTCGCCGACATGTGGGGGATGAGCATGCCCTCGCGGTCCAGCACGCCGACAACGTCCGTCAGCATGAGAAGGCGCTTGGCACCGACCGCGCCGGCGATGGCCCCGGCGGCGGTATCAGCGTTGATGTTGAGCGTCTCGCCCCGCGGGCCGGCGCCGATCGGGGCGATCACCGGGGTGATGTCGGACCGCGCGTAGAAGTCGAGGATGTGCGGGTCCACCTCCGACGGCTCTCCCACCAGGCCCAGGTCGAGAATCCGCTCGATGTTCGAGTTGGGGTCGCGCTTCGTGCGCCGGAGCTTCACCGCGCGGATCAGGTTGGCGTCCTTGCCCGAGAGGCCGACCGCGAAGCCGCCGGCGGCATTGATCTCGGACACAATCTGTTTGTTGATGGAGCCGGCCAGAACCATTTCCACCACGTCCACCGTGTCCTTGTCGGTGACGCGAAGGCCGTCGACGAATTCGCTCTTGATCTTGAGCCGGCGCAGCATCTGGGCGATCTGCGGGCCGCCGCCGTGCACCACGATCACGTTGATCCCCACCTGCCGCAGCAGCACCATGTCCCGGGCGAACAGGCGGGCGAGCTCCGGCTCGCCCATGGCGTGGCCGCCGTACTTGACCACGAACGTCTGCCCGGCGTGGCGGCGCATGAAGGGCAAAGCCTCCGACAGCACGCGCGCCTCGGCGATCATCTGCTCGCGGGATTTGCGGGGCTTGGTGGTGATGTCGGTGTCGGACGGGTGCTCGGTCATGGCGGCCAACTATAACGCCGGCTCGGCGATGTCCACCCTGTTTTCAGGCACCATGCGGGATCGGCGTGATCTCACCCTGCGCTATTCTCCCGACGCTTCCGACACGGCGGCGCGATGCAGGTCGGCGCTCTCCTGGCTGAAGCAGCAGAAGACCACCCGCTCGGGGCAGTTGTGGTCGGCCAGGAAGCTGCGGACCGTTGCCACCGCGATCCGGGCGGCGCGTTCCGGCGGAAACCGGTAGACGCCGGTGCTGATCGCCGGGAAGGCGATGCTTCTGAGGCGGTGTTCTGCAGCGATCTCCAGCGCCCGCCGATAGCAACTGGCCAGCAGCTTGTCCTCGCCCTGGCCGCCGCCGTGCCACACCGGCCCCACGGTGTGGATGACATGGCGAGCCGGCAGGCGGTAGCCCTTGGTGATCTTGGCATCGCCGGTGGCGCAGCCGCCGAGGGTCCGGCATTCCGCCAGCAGCTCGGGGCCTGCGGCTCGATGGATGGCGCCGTCGACGCCGCCCCCGCCCAGCAGCGTTTCGTTGGCGGCGTTGACGATGGCATCGAGCGCGCACCGGGTGATGTCGCCTTCGATCACCTCCATGCGCCCGGTCATCGCACGCCCGTTCCCTTGTCCACGCCGCCGGAAACCGTAGCACACTCAGGCGCGCGATGGCGAGGGCGCGGCCGGCGCCGGGAACTGCCGCCACATCCACAGCAGCAACAGGAGCCCCGGGATTGCGGCCAGGGTGGTAACCACGAAGAACGCGGGCCAAGTCATCTGGTCGGCGAGCCAGCCTGATCCCGACGATAGCACGGTCCGGGAGAACGCCATCAGCGAGGTCAGCAGCGCATACTGGGTCGCCGTATAGGCGACGTTGCACAGGCTCGACAGGTAGGCGACGAAGGCGGCGGTGCCCATGCCGGTGGTAATGTTTTCCACCGCGATGGTGAAGGCGAGTACGGCGATGTCGGGCCCGGCCCAGGCCTGGACGATGAACACCAGGTTGGAGACGGCCATAAGCACGCCGCAGATCAGCAGCCCCGGGAACAGTCCCACCCGGGCCAGCAACACCCCGCCGATGAAGCCGCCGAACAGGATAGCGAAGGTGCCGAACACCTTCACCACCTCCGCGATCTCGGTGTTGGTGAAGCCGATCTCCAGGAAGAACGGGATCTTCATTACCGCCAGCACCGCATCACCGAACTTGTAGAGCATGATGAAAAGCAGGATGGCGACCCAGTGGGGGCGGCCGGCAAACTCCTTGAGCGGACAGATGGCCGCGGCGTACAGCCAAGCCAGCGACTCGGCCAGCCGGACCGGCAGGTGGCGCTTGCGCTCCAGGAACGCTTCCGCCTTGGCCTGGAGGTCCCGGGATTCCTCGGTCACGCCCGCCTTGGGCTCGGGGTTGAGCAGGATGGTGAGAACGCCGACACCGACCATGGCGGCGAGGATCATGAACACCGTGGGCCACGGCAGCAGGTCGGCCAGGATCAGCCCGCCGGCGCCGGCTCCGAACTGGCCGATGCGCCATCCGAACACGATGGTGGCGGCACCGGCGGCGAGCTTGTGCCGCTCCAGGATCTCCACCCGGTAGGCGTCGATCACCACGTCCTGGCTGGCGGACGCGAAGGCGACGGCCAGCGCGAATACCGCCGTCCACATCACCTGGTGCGCCGGATCGGTGGTGCCCATGCCGAAGATGGCGGCCAGCAGCAGCCCCTGAGCCAGCAGCGCCCAGCCGCGCCGCCGTCCGAACCGGGATGTCCATCCGGGCAGCGGCAGACGGTCGATGAACGGTGCGAACAGGAACTTGAGGGAATAGGGCAGGCTTACCAGCGCGAACAGGCCGATGCCGGTCTTGCTAACGCCGGAGACGGTGAGCCACGCCGACAGCGGCTCGGCCAGGATGCCGAACGGCAGGCCGCTGGAGAAGCCGAGGAACAGCATCGCCAGCACCCGGCGATCGCGGTAGATGGCGATGGAGTCGCGCCATGAGCGACCCGCGTCGAGGCTCGGCATCATCGGTCAATTCTCGGTTGCATCGGCGCGGGGCGCGGCCGGGCGCGGGGGCGCCGAGCGCCGGGATCAGCGGCCAACCTTCACCTTGAGGAGATCGCGGAGCGGCACCTCGGGGCGGGCACCGACGTGGCTGATCACTTCCGCGGCAGCTACGGCGCCGATGCGCCCGCAAAGGGCCAGGGGGTGGTTGCGGGTCAGTCCGAACAGGAAGCCGGCGGCGAATGCATCGCCGGCACCGGTGGTGTCCACCACCTCCGGTACCGGTTCGGCGTCGAGTACATGCACCTCGCCGTCGGTCAGCACCACCGCGCCCTTCTCCGACCGGGTCAGGGCCACCACCTGGCAGTGGCCACGCACCGACTGCATCGCCGCATCGAACGAGTGCACCTGGAACAGCGACACGATCTCGTCCTCGTTGGCGAACAGGATGTCCACGTGATCCTGCACCAGGGCGATGAAGTCGGCGCGATGGCGGTCGACGCAGACCGGGTCGGACAGGTTCAAGGCCACCCGCCTGCCCGCCGCGTGGGCAATCTCGCCCGCCTTGACAAAGGCTTCCTTGGCGCGCGGCCGGTCCCAGAGGTAGCCTTCCAGGTAGGTGATGTCGGCGCCGCCAATCAGCGCGGCGTCGATGTCCTCCGGGCCGATCTCGGCAGCGGCACCGAGATAGGTCTGCAAGGTGCGGTCGGCATCGGGGGTGACCAGCACCAGGCAGCGGCCGGTGGGCGGGCCGTGCGGGGCCGGCAGCGAATCGAAGGTGATGCCGAGGGAGCGGATGTCGTGCCGGAAGATGGCGCCGAGCTGATCGTCCCGCACCTTGCCGATGAACGCGCCCCGGCCGCCGAGCGAGGCGAAGCCGGCGACCGTATTGGCGGCGGAGCCGCCCGAAACCTCCACCGCCGGCCCCATCCTGGCGTAAAGGTCCTCGGCCACCTCCGCATCCACCAGGGTCATGGTGCCCTTGTCGAGGCCGTTCTCGAACAGGAAGGAGGCCTCGGCGTGGGCCAGCACGTCGACAATGGCATTGCCGATCCCGACCACCTCGATGTGATCATAATTGCCGCTGCTGACCGCCATGCGTCTGTCTCTCGTCTGTCTCTCGGGTTGTGGAGTCGCCCCCCGTTTTGTTCGGAGCGGGAGTATAGCGGGCGGCACGGCGGGGACAACCCGCAGCGCAGTTTCGGGGATGGTAGGGGTGTGCGATCGCGCACCGTGCCATCTCGGGAGCAGGTGCCGCCGGGTTCACCACCGCAATAAAGAAGGGCCGGCTTTCGCCGACCCCATGTCTCCCGCTTCCGGATACCGGACCGTCAGGCTGCGTGCTGCTCGGCTTTGGCCTCGCCGGCCTTGATGGCGATCTTCCTGGTCTTGGCCTGGGCCTGCGGCGACTTCGGCAGCACCACTGTGAGCACACCGTTCTTGAAGCTGGCGTCCACCTTGTCCTCAAGCACGTCCGCATCCAGCGGGATGGCGCGCCGGAACGATCCGAACGACCGCTCCCGGTAGGTGTAGCCGCGCTCGCTCTCCTCGTGTTCCGCCCGCTTCTCGCCGCGAATCGTCAGCATGTTGTCGGAGAGCAGGATCTCCACGTCCTTCTCCTCCAGGCCGGGCAACTCGGCCTTGATGACGATCTCCTTCTCGTCCTCGCTGACATCCATGCGGGGCGCCACCGCACCGCCGGTCCGGGCGAAACCCGGCACCTCGCGCCAGAAGTCCTCGAACAGGCGGTCCATCTCCCGCTGGAACGCGACCAGCGGATGCTCCACCCCCTCGCGGCCCGGCGCCAAGTCACGCCCGCGGCTCCAGGGGATCAGATCACGCACGTTCAACATGGCTTCCCTCCTTTCCTACGCTCACGGACCGCTGCGAAAGCCGATCCGCTGCTGGTTTCACTCAACCTTTGCCGCGCAGGAACTGCGGCATCGGCCCCTCTCTGGGCACCGACCACAATATACTAGTCCAAGATGTTATTTCTGTCAAGTCCCGATGGCATGAAACCGCCGTCGCTTGCCCCATGCTGCCGCGGTGCCCGTCCTCGTCAACCCGGCAAGCCATGGGTTAATTCGCCACAAACGCGCCACAATGGTTCCCTAGGCAAGCTGGAATCGAGGTATCTTCAAGTTCATGACAAAATAACCCCGGGTTAGGGTCAGAAATCCTTAACCGGCGGCGCCGTCTAATCCCCTCCAGGATCCAATCAGAATAATTAATACAGTATTGTCAGCAAGGGAGCGCATCATGTCGTTCGGTCATGACGGTGGCTTGGTTCATGCTTTCCGCATCGACGGCGAACCGGAGCCCATGGCCCTGGAGCTTCCGGAGCCGATGGCCCTGGATGTTCCGGACGAAGCCGGCACCCTGCCCACCGACCCGCGCCAGGGATGGCATCTGAACGCGATCAATGTTCGCAAGGCGTGGGCGGACTACAACGGCAAGGGGGTGATCGTCGGCATCAACGATGACGGCATCTACTATGATCACCCGGATCTGCGCGACAACTACCGCCACGACCTCGACTGGGACATGACGACCAATAAGTCTGATGCCATTGCCACCAACGGCAACGGCAGCCACGGCACCAAGGTCGCGGGGGTGATCGGCGCCGGGGCCAACGGTTTCGGCACCGTCGGCGTTGCCTTCGGCAGCGACATCACCATGGTCAAGGGCGCCGGGTCGGGTCTGGGCAAGACGCTTCAGGTCTCCGACGTCGCCAATAACAGCTGGATTTATTCCGCATTCTTCAGCGACAATTTCAAGACCAGCTTCGCCAGCGCCAACAGGGTGCTGGAGAAATACATGGCCGAGGGACGCGACGGGCTCGGCTCGATCGTGGTCTTTGCCGGCGGCAACAACCGGGGCGGCGGCGACAACGTCAATTACCACAACCACCAGAATTCGCCCTACACCATCGTCGTCGGCGCGACCGGCAGCAATGGCCAGCACACCAGCTGGAGCAACCCCGGCGCGGCGCTGCTGGTGGCGGCCCCCGGCGCCGGGATCGAGACCACGGTGGGGCCGAGCGGCTACGGCGGTGTCTCCGGCACCTCCTTCTCCTCGCCCATCGTCGCCGCCGTCACCGCGCTGATGCTGGAGGCCAACCCCAACCTCGGCTACCGCGACGTCCAGGAAATCCTGGCCTACTCGGCCCAGCACAACCACCCCGGCTCCGGCGGCTGGCAGTACAACAAAGCCGGCACCTGGAACGGCGGCGGCCTGCATTTCAGCCATGACTACGGCTTCGGCCAGGTGGACGCCACGGCGGCGGTGCGGCTGGCGGAGACCTGGACCAAGCAAAGCACCTTCCACAATCTTCAGAAGGTGACCGCCACCGTCTCCCCGAAAATCGCCATCCCCGACAACAACAGCCAGGGCATCAGCAGTTCCATCACCCTGCCGTCGGGGCTCAGCATTCAGACGGTGCAGGTGGACCTCAACATCAGCCACAGCCACATCGGCGACCTTCGCGTCACCTTGACCTCGCCGGACGGGACCACCGCGACCCTGGTCAACCGGCCGGGCAACGGCAACACGAGCCAGACCAGCATAAACTTCGTTCTGACCGCCAACAACTTCTGGCACGAGACCGGGGAAGGCAAGTGGACCCTCAAGGTCTTCGATCTCGGCAACACCGGCAAGACCGGCACGCTCAACAGCTGGAGCCTGATCCTGAACGGTGACGCCAAGAGCAAGGATGCCGTTTACGTCTATTCCGATGACTTCGGCACGTTCACCGGGGGTGCCCATGCCGGCCGCCGGCTGCTGCATGATCCCGATGGGGCCCACACCCTGAACGCCGCCATGGTGACCGGCGACGTGGTGATCGACCTCAAGCCCGGCGCGGTCAGCCAGATCGCCGGCAATACCCTCACCATCTCCAGCCAAACCAAAGTGGTCAAAGCCTTCCTCGGCGACGGCAACGACACCGTCTATGGCAACAACCATGACAACGTGTTCTTCGGCGGGCGCGGTGATGACTATATCGATGGCGGAGGCGGCATCAACACGGCCCGGTACCTCTCCCCGATCACGTTCTACAACATCTGGAATGTCGATCCCAAGTCCGTCACCGTCACCTTCAGTGGCCCCTATGGGGTGGACGAAGGGACGGACTTCCTCACCAACATCCAGAAATTCGATTTCGCGGGGGAGTATTTCACCCTCAGTCAGCTGCAGGCGATGTATGGCATCGGCAACCGCCCGCCGGTGGCGAAGGACGACACGGCGGTAACCGCGCCGGGGAAGGCGGTGGTGCTCGACCTGCTCGCCAATGACCGGGATCCGGATGGCGATACCCTCACCATCATCAAGATCGGCGGCCATGCGGTGGTGCCGGGGGGGCAGGTGACCCTCGCCAACGGCACGGCCAGGCTCAACGCCGATGGCACGGTGACCTACACCCCGAAGGAGGGCTTCACCGGCACCGCCACCTTCAGCTACACGGTCTCGGACGGCAAGGGCGGGGAGGCGACCGCCAATGTGGAGGTCTCGGTCAAGGCGCCGGGCACGGTGGTGAGTGCCTTCAACGTCGGCGGCGGGGCGCTCAGCTTCGACGGCACCGACTGGGGCGCGGACGCGTACTTCTCGGGGAGCACAAACTCGGCCACCATCAGCGCCGCCATCGCCGGTACCGACAACGATGCGCTATACCAGTCACTGCGCTGGGGTCAAAATTTTAGCTATGCCATCCCGGTGGAGAACGGCGACTATACGGTTACGCTTCAATTTGTGGAAACCAAATGGGAAAGCGCCAGCCTGCGCGTCTTCGACATTTACGTCGAAGGCGAGAAGCAGATCAGTGGATTCGACATCTTCGCCGAAGCCGGCGGTCGGCACATCGCCCACGATGTCGTGCTGCCGGTGTCGGTCCAGGATGGCATCCTAAACCTTGACTTCCTAGCCACTGCGAACCAAGCCATGATCGCTGGCATCGTGATCGAAACCGCTGGCGGGGCCTCGCTCGCGGGCGTGTTCGATCAGGAAGGCTTCGCGAGCGGTGACGATGGTGTAGGGGCTGGTGTCAGCGACTGGCTTCAGTCATACCAGCCTGAGCCCGACCTGTTGGTCGCATGAGAACGGGCAAGACGTAAAAGGCAATGCCGCGCTGAGCGAGATGATCCGCACCCGCGTCGACCTCGGCATCGTTTCCAGGAAGACGAACGAGCTGTCCAACGGTTGGGTGTTCATGACGGAATATAAGCTTGAAACCTGTCTCCTTCACCAGAAGTTCCCGGCGACTGCCCTGAGATTCTAAATTGACATTCGCTTTCCAAGAAGTCCTATCCCTCTGGGTCCGACGATCGTTTTTAAGCGTGATGAAGGGGCAAGGCTGGCCCCAAGGCGACGGGCGAGCCGCTTCAGCGAGACGAAATCGGCCCAGATTGCTTCGTGCCGAAACCAGAGGGATGGGCCTTTTGCAAAAATATACTTGATGCGTCTTAATTTTGAGGCTAAATCAGGTTGTGCAGTGTTGTTTTGGGCGCAAATACGCAGGTATTGCTGCTTATGCTAGGCAAGAATTACCGCTGGTATCGCAGGCGTGCTATCCTCGCCGCCGATGGCATTCGGCGCGGCAGACGTGCCCCGGCTGAGTATATTGTTGCAGGTATGCCGACGATGCCATCTCGCTTAAGCTCATTTAGTCTGGCCTTCAAAAGTATCATAAGGCAAGTGGACAAACTATACTTATATTTGGATGGCCATGATCAGGTGCCTGATATAGTCCGGAACGACAGCAGGGTTGTGGTCATATCTTGGCGTGATTTTCC
>REES01000078.1 GCA_007694935.1 Rhodospirillales bacterium | reverse complement strand
CGTTGCCCGGCCACCCGGGGCCGTCCTGCGGTGGTCGCGGGATCGGGCCGCACTGGCGCCGGCCGGACGGCGGCGCTATCCTGGGGCGGAGCAATCCGCTTGGGTTCGACTCGAAAGGAGGAACGTCATGGCCGGAAAGAAGATCCTGATGATCGTTGGCGACTTCGGCGAGGACTACGAGATCATGGTGCCTTTCCAGGCGCTGCAGATGGTCGGCCACGTGGTCCACGCAGTCTGCCCCGACAAGGCCAGCGGTGACAACATCGCCACCGCCATCCATGACTTCGAGGGGCAGCAGACCTACTCGGAAAAGCGCGGCCACAACTTCGCGCTCAACGCCAGTTTCGCCGAGGTCAACGAACGGGACTACGACGCTCTGGTGATTCCGGGCGGGCGGGCGCCGGAATACCTGCGGCTGAATTCGCGGGTGCTGGAGATGATCCGCCACTTCGCCCAGGCCGGCAAGCCGATCGCCGCCATTTGCCATGGCGCGCAACTGCTGGCCGCCGCCGAGGTGATCAAGGGCAAGCAGGTCTCCGCCTATCCGGCGTGCGCGCCGGAGGTGGGTTTGGCCGGCGGCCACTATGCCGACATCGCCATGGACGGCGCGGTTACCGACGGCAACCTGGTGACCGCCCCGGCCTGGCCGGCACACCCCGCCTGGCTCGGCCAGTTCCTGGCGGTATTGGGGACGGAGATCGCCCAGGCGGCGTGATCCGGCGATCGGTCGGCTCCGCCCGCCGACGGCCGCCGCGATCTCGCCATTGGCGCGGGTGCGGGTGCCGCCCCCACCCGCGTTTCGCCTTCACCGCCTTCCTTCCCGGGAACCCCGACCGGACCATCGTCCATGCCCCAGGTCATCCCTGCCGATGCGGTGGCGGATCTGCTCCGCCCCGGGCTTCGCCTCTACGCCCCCGGCCTTGCCGGTGAATCGCCCCTGTTCGTCCAGGCCCTGGCCGCGCGGCCGGAGGCGGCCCGGGGTGTCCATTTCACCGGAGTGTGGCTGCCCGGCTTCAACCGCACGGATTACGCCGGCCTGCACGAGGAAGCGCGGGCAACCGCCTTCTTCGTCGGCGCCCTCAACCGGGCTTCGTTCACTGCCAGGCGGGTCGATTACCTTCCCCTCTCCTATGCCGGCATTGCCGCGTTCATGCGTGAGGCGCTGGCGGTGGATCTGGCCCTGCTGCATGTCTCGCCGCCGGACGGCGACGGCCACGTGAGCCTCGGCATCGCCAATGACTTCACGCCCGAGGTGTTGGCCAAGCCGTGCCTCAAGGTCGCACACGTCAACCCGATGATGCCGCGCACGGTGGGGTCGGCCACCCTGCCGCTTGGCGCGATCGATTACATCGTGGAGGCGCCCTGCCCGCTGCCGGGGGAGGACAACGGTGCGATCGATCCGGTGTTCGCCGCCATCGGGCGCCATATCGCCGGGCTGGTGCAGGATGGAGATACCGTCGAAGTCGGCATCGGCCGGGTCCAGGGGGTGCTGGCGGCCCTGCATGCCAAGCGCAACCTCGCCCTGCACGCGGGTGCCGTGACCGACCCCTTGCTGGGCCTGGCCGACGCCGGCGCGCTCCGCCCCGGTGACGGCGCCGTGACCACCGGCGTCGCCTGGGGCTCCCCGGCGCTCTACCGCTTCCTCGCCGACAACCCGACGGTGCGCTTCGCCCCGGTCAGCCATACCCACGACGTCCGGGTGATCGCCGCCATCCGCCGCTTCGTCGCCATCAACACGGTGATCGAGGTGGACCTGCTGGGCCAGGCCAATGCGGAGATGGTGGCGGGTCGGCAGATCAGCAGCGCCGGCGGCCTGACCGACTTCATGCGGGGCGCCCGGATGTCCCCGGGCGGCTTCTCGGTGATCGCGCTGGAGGCGGCGGCCAAGGGCGGCACGGTCTCCCGCATCGTCCCGGCACTCGCCGAAGGCACCGCCGTCAGCGCCGCCCGCGGCGATGTCGCCTACGTGTTGACCGAGCACGGTACCGCCGATCTCCGCCACGCCTCGGTGGACCGGCGGGCGGAAGCGCTCATCGCGATCGCCGCACCCCAGTTCCGCGACGACCTGACCCGGGCCTGGCAGGATCGCCGCGGTCGGATGTGACCCGGCTGCGGCCGCGGCCTCAGCTCCGCAGTTCCGGGTGGTCGTGATACTGCGCCAGTGCTTCCGGGTTGGCCAGCGCCTCGGTGTTGCCGATGGGCCGGCCGTGGATGGTGTCCCGCACCGCGAGCTCGGCGATCTTGTTGTTTTTGGTGCGGGGGATGTCGGTCACCTGCACCACCCTGGCCGGGACGTGACGGGGGCTGCAGGTGTCGCGGATGTGGCGGCGGATGCGCTCGGCCAGGGCGTCGTCCAGGGTCGTGCCGGGCGGGAGGACCACGAACAGTACCACCCGCACGTCGTCGTCCCACTGCTGACCCACCGCCACCGCCTCGGCCACCTCTGCGAGGCTCTCCACCTGGCGGTAGATCTCGGCGGTGCCGATGCGCACCCCGCCGGGGTTGAGGGTGGCATCGGACCGGCCGTGGATGATGAATCCGCCGTGGACCGTGCGCTCCACGAAGTCGCCGTGATGCCACACCCCTGGAAACCGGGCGAAGTAGGTGGCGCGGTACTTGGCCCCGTCAGGATCGTTCCAGAACCCCACCGGCATCGAGGGGAACGCCTTGGTACAGACCAGCTCCCCCTTGCCGGTGGCCAGCGGCCGGCCGTCATCCCCGAACACCGCCACCGCCATGCCCAGGCCGGGCGCCTGGATCTCGCCGGCCCAGACCGGCGCCGTCGGGTTGCCCAGCACGAAGCAGCTGATCAGATCGGTGCCGCCGGAGATGGAGGCGAGGTGCAGGTCGTCCTTGATCGCCCGATAGACGTGCTCGAACCCCGCTGCGGCCAGCGGCGAGCCGGTGGAGGTCATGGTGCGGAGCGCGGAAAGGTCGTGGCTCCGCCTCGGTTCGATCCGGCCCTTGGCCAGGGCATCGATGTACTTGGCCGAGGTGCCGAACAGGGTCATCCCCTCCTCCGCCGCGTAGTCGAACAGCACCGTGGGCGCCGGATGGAACGGGGAGCCGTCGTACAGCAGCAGCGTCGCCTCGGACGCCAGCGCGGAGACCAGCCAGTTCCACATCATCCAGCCGCAGGTGGTGAAGTAGAACACCCGGTCGCCCGGCTTGATGTCGCAGTGCAGGCGGTGCTCCTTCACATGCTGCAGCAGGGTGCCGCCGGCGCCGTGGACAATGCATTTGGGCACGCCGGTGGTGCCGGAGGAATAGAGGATGTAAACTGGGTGATCGAACGGCAGGCGGACGAAATCGATCTGGCCGGCGGTGTGCGGGGCGATGAAGTCGTCCCACCAGATGCCGTTGCCCGGATTCCCGCTCCCGCCGCCGGCATACGCCACCGTCACCAGTCGGCCGAGGGACGGCATCCGTGCCGCGGCGGCGGCGATCTTGTCCCGGCAGTCGATGACCTTGCCGCCGTAATCATAGGCATCGACGCCGAACATCACCTTGGGGGTGATCTGCCCAAACCGGTCGACGATGCCGTCCACCCCGAAGTCGGGGGAGCAGGAGGACCACACCGCGCCCAGGCTGGTGGTGGCCAACATGGCGATCACCGCTTCCGGCAGGTTGGGCAGGCAGCCGCACACACGGTCCCCAACCCCGACCCCTTCGGCCCTGAGCGCCTGCGCCACCCGGGAAACGGTGTCGTAGAGCCCCCGGCCGCTCAGCCGCCGGCGCACGCGGTCCTCGCCGCGGAACACGAGGGCGTCGCCATCGTCCCGCCGGCGCAGCAGGTTCTCGGCGAAGTTGAGCCGGGCCTGGGGAAACCAGGTCGCACCGGGCATGCTGTCGCCGTTGTCCAGGATCGGCCCGTCCCAGCCGTCGCCGATCAGGTCGGCATGGGCGCGGACTGCGCCCCAGAACCGCGCCCGGTCCGCCACCGAGAACTGCCACAGTTCGTCGAAATCATGGATGTCGAGACCGTGCTGGGCCCGGAGCGCGGCCATGAAGCCGGCCAGGTTGCTGTCCCGGACCCGTTCCTCCGACGGCCGCCACAATGGTTGTTCCACCACCACCACCAGCCCCCATTCACGCCATTGCCGGCAGATCCGGCAGATGCAGGATGGTAACCCGGATCGGGCCGGGTGCAATCCGGGAAGTCTCGACGGACATGCGCCCCGCAGCGCCCTTGGAACTTGACCGGAGCGTCATCGTCTACGCTGCGAGGCGCGGTGGCGTGCAGCACCTGTCGTGCGTTTTCGCGAGTGCTGGTGGGTCGCTTCATGCTCTCATGGAACCCCGGCGGGAGGATGGGTGCTGGGCGCGTGGCGCCGGCGGAACGCTCGGTAAGCGCGCACCACGGCGTCGGGTGCCTCCAGCGCCGGGAAGTGGCCGACCTCCGGCAGTTCCACCAGCTCGCCGCCGGCGACTTGCGCGCGCCAAAGGTCGATCATCGCCCGCCCGCAGACCGGGTCCCGCGCTCCGGCGATCAGGAGGCGCGGTATCCGCGACCGCACCAGCGCGTTCACCCACCGGTCGCGGTGGCGATGCCGGTCGGCCCGATAGGCCATGAGCCGGGGCAGGATGGCCGGGCCGTCGTTGTGGCACAGCAGCTGCCACAGGGCCTCCAGCGTCGCGGCCGCCGGCTTCGTTCCAGGTCCGAACAGCCGGGATAGGCCACGCTGGAATGGCCGCCGCATGACGAAGGCGGTGAGCGGTCGGGTCAGGCGCGTATCCATCAGCCGCTGTGCCAACGGCGGCCGGTGCGCCTCGGGGAAGATGCCGCCGTTGAGCAGGCACACACTCGCAATCCTGCCGGCAGGGCTTCTGGCCAGGAGTTCCTGCGCAACGGTGTCGCCATAATCCTCGGCAAGGACGTGGAAGTCGGTGACCTCGAGATGGGTGAGGAGCGCCTCGCACAGGTCGGCCTGGCTCATCACCGTGTAGTCGAACGTCCTCGGCTTATCCGACAGGCCGAACCCGATCAGGTCGGGGGCGATCAGGCGGGAGTGGCCGGCCAGTGCGCCCCACATGCCGTGCCATATCCATGAGGCCGTGGGCAGGCCGTGGATCAGAAGCAACGCCGGTCCGTACCCCTCGGTCCGGAAGAACACCCGGTGTCCGCGCCAGTGAAACGTCTGCCCCGATTGCGCCCAGTCCTTGATCATGGTCGCCACCTGTGCCCATCCTTCGCTTCCGGCAACGGGACGGACAAGCATGCCGCGGGCGCCGCACACCGCGCCTGCGGCGGCCATCGCAGAGCGTGGCCCCGCGCATGACGCCGGCCGGCGGGCGCATCACCGCAACTCACACCTGCGCGAGCGGTCTGGTGGCCGGGGGACCGGATCGCCACCTCGGGTGAAGTTGCCTCAACCGCGAAACAGGTTTGGCCATGGCCGTCCAACGTAGCGCTGCACACGCCGTCCTGATCGTGATCGCCGTCACGTTCACCGCGGCGTTTGGCGGCATCGCCAGCCGGTTCGCACCGGATGCCGACCTGTGGCCACGTTGGCAGGTGTACGATCCCGCTTCGACTATCCGCGTCGATCACCGGGCATGGGACGTGCTTGTCGACCGGTATCTCAGCCTCGACGGCGACGGCATCGCCCGCTTCGCCTATGCCGGCGTCACCGCCGAGGATCGCCGCGCCCTCGATGCCTATGTGGACGCGCTGGCGATCACCCCGGTGGACAGCCTCAACCGCCCGGAACAGCTCGCCTACTGGATCAATCTTTATAACGCCCTCACCGTGCAACTCGTGCTGGCGCACTGGCCGGTCGACAGCATCCGCGATATCGACATCTCGCCGGGCCTGTTCCGCCGTGGGCCATGGGACGCCAAGCTGGTCACCGTGGCGGGTGAGGAGCTGAGCCTCAACGACATCGAACACCGCATCCTGCGGCCGATCTGGCGCGACCCGCGCATCCACTACGCGGTCAACTGCGCCGCAATCGGCTGCCCCAACCTGCAACGCGAAGCATTCACCGCCGCCAATACCTTCGAGCTATTCGATCAGGCCGCCCGCGCCTTCGTCAACCACCCGCGCGGCGTGCGCCTCGAGGGGGACCGGCTGATCGTCTCCAGCATCTATGCGTGGTTCCGCGAGGATTTCGGCGACTCCGCCGCGGGCGTGCTGGATCACCTCCGCGTCCACGCCGACCCGGCCTTGGCGGCGCTGCTGGCCGGGCGCACCACCATCGACGACCACGCCTACGACTGGAGCATCAACGCGGCACCCGGCGGCTGACGGCGAGGCGCGCGTGAACCGACCCGATGATCCGGTCGTCAGCCGGGTGGGGATGCCGGCGCGCCGCCGGAGCGGGCAACGGGGACCACCGGGATGCCGAAGGCGTTGAGTTCTTCCGCCACCAGCGCCGCCAGCGTCGGCACCACCGCCGCCAGCCGCGGTGACAACTCCAGGGAGGTGGACAGGTCCTCCGGCACGATGCCGATCAGGCTGAGATGGGCCGGCTCGGAATCGATCAGGCGCAGCGCCGCCAGCACTTCGGACAGGCCGAGCTGGTGCGGCGAGATGCGGGTGCGGAACAGCGCCGGCACGGCCTCGCCTCGCAGGCGGACGATGCTGCCCGGCGGCCGGTCGCTCCGGATCGCGTCCACGATGACCACGTGGCTGCGGCCCGCCAGCACATCCAGCAGGTCCATGCCGGCGGTGCCGCCGTCCAGGACTTCCACCGTGTCCGGCACATGGTACTCGGCCTGAAACGCTTCCACGGCGTGCACCCCGATGCCTTCGTCGGCGAGCAGAATATTGCCGACCCCGAGCACCAGGACCGGCCGGTCCGCGCTCGAGCGTCCCCAATCGTCTTCGGCTGCAGGCTTCGACGGGCGCCCGGCTGCGGTTGCCTCGGCCCCGCGCCGGTTGCGCCCGTCGTTCCTCCCCCTGCCGGTCACAAGGCCTTCACCCGGACGATCTCCTGCTGGTCGGTATCCACCATGTGGATGGCACACGCCAGGCACGGATCGAAAGAGTGCACGGTCCGGATCACTTCCAACGGCTTGGTGGGATCGGCAATGGGGTTGCCCACCAGCGAGGCCTCATAGGGGCCGAGCGCGTCGTTGTCATCCCGCGGGCCGGCGTTCCAGGTGCTGGGCACCACCGCCTGGTAGTTGGCCAGCCGGCCGTTCCGGATCACCGCCCAGTGCGACAGCACGCCGCGCGGGGCCTCGTGGAAGCCGACGCCGCGGATCTCGCCGCGCGGGAACATGGGTCGGTTGAAGGTGGTGTAATCGCCGCTGGCGATGTTGTTCATCAGCCGGGTCCACTGGTCGGACATGGTCTCGTACAGGACGGCGCAGCGCACCGCCCGGGCGGCGTGGCGGCCGATGGTGGAATGCAGTGCGGCCAGCGGGATCTCCGCTCCCGCCACTTGGCCGGCGATGCCGAGTGCCTGGTTCAGATAGCGGGTGGTCGGTTCGTGGCCGGCCGCCACCATGGCCAGGACGTTGGCCAACGGTCCCACCTGGGCGCGCTCACCATAGAAGGTCGGTGCCTTCACCCAGGAATACTTACCATCATCGTTGAAGCCATCGTAGCCCGGATTGGTCACTCCCTGATACGGGTGCAGCGCCCCCTGATCGCCGGTGTACCAGGCGTGCTTGACGCTTTCCTTCACCCCGTCCTCGAAGTAGGCGTCGTGGTAGCTGGTGATCGGCTTCAGGGTGGCCGGGTCGCCGCCGGTGATGTAGCCGCCCGGCAGGGCGAACTCGCTGCCGCGGGTATCCAGCGGCATGTCCGGCACCGACAGGTAGTTGGTGACGCCCGCGCCGTACTGGGTCCAGTCGGCGTAGAGAGCACCGATCGCCGCCACGTCCACCAGGTAGACCTTGGTGACGAAGTCGCCCAGTTCGTCGATGGTGGCCTTGACCCGGCTCAGGCGTTCCAGGGTCAGGGTCGACTGGCTGTCCGGGTTGATCGGGTTGGCGACCCCGCCCACCGCGAGGTTCTGGATGTGCGGCGTCTTGGAACCCAGGATGGCGACGATGTTGTTGGCCCGGCGCTGGTAGTCCAGCGCCTGCATGTAATGCACCACCGCCATCAGGTTGACCTCGGGCGGCAGCTTCATCGCCGGGTGCCCCCAGTACCCGCTGCCGAACACCCCGAGCTGGCCGGAGTCCACAAACGCCTGCAGCCGGCCCTGGACCTGGGCGAACTCGTGCTCGCTGTTGCGGTGCCAGTCGGACAGGCTCTGCGCCAGTCGCGCTGCCTCCCTGGGGTCCGCCTGCAGGGCGGAGACGATGTCCACCCAGTCCAGCGCCGAGAGCTGATAGAAATGGACGATGTGGTCGTGGACCGAATGCGCGCCGATGATCAGATTGCGGATGTACTGGGCGTTCAGCGGCACCTCCAGGTCGAGGGCATTCTCGATCGCCCTGACCGAGACGATGGCATGCACCGTGGTGCAGACGCCGCAGATGCGCTGCGCGAACACCCAGGCATCCCGGGGGTCGCGGCCCTTGAGGATCAGCTCGATCCCCCGCCACATCTGGCCCGACGACCAGGCGTCGCTGACGGCGCCGTCCTCTACCTCGCAGTCGATGCGGAGGTGGCCTTCGATGCGGGTGACGGGGTCGACGGTGATGCGCATGGAACGAAGCTCCCTCTTGATTATTCGTTATTCGGCCGGGGCGCCGGCGCCCGCCCGCTGCCTTCTCTCGGACCGCACCGTGTGCAACACGGGCAGCAACTTGACGCACATCAGGTACAACATGATGTGCAAGGCGAAGATTCCCATGGTCACCAGGATTTCGCCGAACGACGGGAAGTACGTCCACCCGGGACCGGCATCATAGCCGATCAGGTAGACGTTCAGCCGGTACAGAAAGCCGCTGAACAGCATCATCATCCCGCCGAGAAACAGGAAGCGCGGGTTCGTCCGGTTGCCCTTGGGCAGCAGGAACAGGACGGCAAAGAGGCCGAACGAGAACTCGAACCAGAACGCCAGCGCCTGCACGCCGGGCTCGAAGGCGAGCGGCAGGGCTCCCACCCGGATCACGTCCAGGTAGCGGATGACCATGAAGCCCAGCATCACCCAGGCCATGATCCCGGCCAGCCTGGAGAGGATGCGGGTCTCGAACGGGCGGCGGAAGGCCACCGAGGACAGCACCGACTCGGCGGCGACGACGGCGAAGCCCATGGTCAGCGCGGTGACCAGGAAATGCAGGGTGAGAAGCTGCGACTGCCATAGCCCCGATATCTGATGGCCGAGCAGCACCGCCACCGTGCCCATGGACGACTGGTGCATCAGCGGCAGCAGGACGCCGAGCCCGGTGAACACGAACATGACCCGGTGCACCTTGCGCCGCGCTTCCTTCATCCCGAGCCGTTCGAACGCCGCCGGGGAGAATTCCACCATCAGCACGATGATGTAGGCGAAGATGCAGAGCGCCGTTTCCAGCAGCACCGAGTTGGGGTTCCACAGCCACGGCAGCAGGATGTTGTGCCCCTGCCAGTAGCGGCCGAGATCGATCAGCACCGCGAACGCGCCCAGGGTGTAGCCGAACAGGCTGGTCATCAGCCCGGCCCGGGCCAGCGGGTGATACTCGCCCTTGTTGATGATGTAGACCATCAGGGCCATCACCAAGCCACCGCAGCCCAGCGCCGTGCCGATGATCAGGTCGATGGCGATCCAGATTCCCCAGGGGTAGCCGTCGCTCAGGTGGGTGACGCTGCCGAGGCCGAAGGCGAACCGCTGGGTGAGGACGATCACGGCGGCGAAGAAGACAACGAACAGGACCAGGAACGGTCCGGTGACCAGCTTGCCGCCAAGGGGCGCGTGTTCGTTGGTGGCCATCGCGGAGCGTCCCCCTAGTCTTCTTCGGCTTCGGTATGGTGGCGGTCGACGTTGCGCCGGGCGATCAGGATGAGCGCCGTCAGCACCACCGCCGGCAGGATCATGCCGCGGTAAAGGGTGTGCTGGACGGCTTCCGTCTCGGTCGCGTACATCCGGTCGGGAATGTGCGGTCCGTGGGGCAGGCCCAGCTTGTCGAACGGCACGGCCGAGACGTAGAGCGTCTGGGTCCCGCCCAGGAGACGGTCGCCGTAGACCTCCGGCTGGTAGGCTGCCTGCACCACCTTTTCATGCGGCGGGGTATAGGGGCCGAAGCGCCGGTTGATATCACCGCGGGGATACCGGTAGGTGTCGCCGGGCTTGAGGGCGATGCGCCGGCGGGCTTCCGCTTCCAGGTCATCCACCCTGCCGAACAGCGTGGCGCCGGTGGGGCAGGTGGCGACGCAGCCGGGAAGTTCTCCTTCGGCCAGCCGGTGGTCACACAGCTCGCATTTGCGCAGCTTGCCGAACGCGCTGTCGTAGTCGAACCGGGGGATGTTGAACGGGCACGCCCACACGCAGTAGCGGCAGCCGATGCAGCGGTCGACGTGATGGTTGACGATGCCGGTGTCCGGATCCTTGGTCATGGCGCTGACCGGGCACGCCGACACGCAAGACGGATCGTTGCAGTGCAGGCACTGCCGCTTGATGAAGGCGAAACCATCCTCGGCCCGGTCCTTCACCTCGGCACGGCCGTGCACGTAGGCCTTGATGATATTGAGGGTGCTTCCGGACAGGGACTTGGGCGTGTCCCAGATGGGCTGGGTATCGCCGACTTGGCGCACCACCTGGTTCCGCTGCTCAGGCGTCACCATGCTGTTCCAGCTTTCCTGGTCGCGGGAGCGCTCCACCGGCATGTCGTTGGCGTCCTTGCAGCCGGCGACGCACGCCTTGCAGCCGACGCAGAGCGTGGAATCGTACAGCAGCCCCAGCGCCTGGGTCGGCCGCGGTTTCGATGGCCGGGCGAATGCCCCGGCTTCGCCGGGGGCGGTGACGCTGGCAAGCGCTGCCGCACTCCCGCCGGTTGCGGCCCCCTTGAGGAACGCGCGACGATCAACGGTCATGGCCGCCTCCACCCGTTACTGGTTGTCCGGCTTCTCGGTGTAGTGCGGGGGTTCGAACGCGGCTTCGTCCGGGGGGACATCCTTGCCGAGGCGGGAGGTCAGCACCGCGCCCGCACCGACACCAAGGCCGACCACACCGGCGGCCAGAGCCGCCGCCGCGGGTGTCACGCCCTGTCCTTTGGGCTCAGCGACTCGGGGGAACAGGTTGGGCGGGGTCACCGTCAGCACCTCCGCCATCGCGTGCATCGGCTTGGTGAAGCCGATGCCCTTCTCGGTGCAGCCGAAGCAGGGATGCCCGGTGCCCACCGGCCAAGCGCCGAAGCCGGCGTCATTGAAGCCGATGGCGGGGCAGTTGGCGTAGGTTTCGGGCCCCTTGCAGCCGAGCTTGTACAGGCACCAGCCCTGGCGATGACCGGCGTCACCGAACTCCAGCGCGAAGCGGCCGGCATCGAAATGCGGCCGGCGTTCGCAGTTCTCGTGGATCAGCCGGCCATAGGCGAATCGCGGTCGGTTCTGGGCATCCAGCTCCGGCGGCTTGCCAAAGGTGAGCAGGTAGAGGACGGTGGAGAGAAAGTTGTAGGGGCTCGGCGGGCAGCCGGGGATGTTGATCACCGTCTTGCCGGGCAGCACGTCCTGCGCCGATTTGGCCTCGGTGGGGTTGGGATCGGCCGACGGGATGCCGCCCCAGGCGGAGCACGACCCCATGGCGATGATGGCGGCCGCGCCCTCGGCGGCGTGCCGGACGTCATCGACGAACGGGTGGCCGGCCACTTGGCAATAGATGCCCCCGTCCTTGGTGGGGATGGAGCCGTCCACCACCAGCACGTATTCGCCCCAGTTCCGCTTCATCGACTGGTCCTTGAAGATCTCCGCCTGCTCGCCGGAGCCGGCGGCCAGGGTCTCGTGATAGTCGAGGGAGATCATGTCGAGGATCAGGGTGTCGACGGTCGGGTGGTGGGAGCGCAGCAGGGTCTCGGTGCAGCCGGTGCAGGCCTGCCCCGACAGCCAGAACACGGTCGGCCGGGCCGGGCTGGTCGCCGCCTTGGCAATACGCGCGCCGAGCGCCGGCGAAAGCCCCAGTGTTACCGCCACGCCCGTGCAGAATTTAAGAAAATCCCGGCGCTTGAGGCGGCCGAATAGATCGACGCAGGCGTCGAGGTCGTCAGCCTGGACATACGTCGAGTGCTGGCCATTGGGGGCCATCGCGCATCCTCCCTAACGTTTCTTGTCGCCACATTATTAGTTTGGGCTGGCGTCACGACGGACCCCAGCCTACGCGTGTTTTATAGCGCAGGCATGCGGACGAAAGCAACCTGATTCTCGAAAAACGCCAGAAAAGCTTAGGCTGGACTAGAAAACGACTCTCATTTTCGAAGTAGACGGCAGTGAGACTTAGTCGCGTTCCTGTCGCGGTCAGCCGCGCCACAGCGCCGGCGTCAGCAGCATCAGCACGGTGAACAGTTCCAGCCGGCCCAGCAGCATGCCGACGGACAGCAGCCACTTGGCGGCATCCGGCAGGGTGGCGAAGTTGCCGGCGGGGCCGATCACCGGGCCGAGCCCCGGCCCGACATTGGAAATCGCCGTCGCGGCACCAGAAATGGCAGTGGTGTAATCGAGGCCCAGCATGCCGAGCCCCACCGCCAGGAGCGCAAAACATACACCATACAACAAGAAAAAACTCAGAACAGAGGTAATGACCTCTCCCGGTATCGGTCGGTGGTTGTAGTACGGAATGAAAACACCGTGGGGACGCAGCAGGTGATGAAACTGGGTGACCGTCGCCGCCCATAGCACCTGGAACCGAAAGATCTTGATCCCACAGGAGGTGGATCCGGTGCAGCCGCCGATGAACATCAGGTAGAAGAAGATCGGTCCGGCGAAGGCCCCCCACAGCCAGAAATCGTCCGTGGCAAACCCCGTGCCGGTCATGATCGAGATCACGTTGAATGCGGCGTACCGCACTGCCGCGCCCCCCGAGAAGCCCGCATCCACCCACAACAGCGCCGCGGTGACCGCGACCGAGATGGCGGCAAAGCCAAGGTACCAGCGGACTTGGCTGTCGGCGGAGAAGGCCAGTGCTTCACCCTGCACCGTCTTCAGGTACAGCACGAACGGCAAGCCCCCGGCGATCATCCCGACGGTGATGATGGCATCGATCGACGCGCTGTCGTAGTAGCCGACCGACGCATCCCGGGTGGAGAAGCCGCCGGTGGCGAGGGTTGTCATGGCATGGCAGACGGCATCGAAGAAAGTCATCCCCGCCGCCCATAGCGCCGCAGCGCAGGCCGCGGTGAGAACCAGATAGATGATGCTCAGCGCGGCCGAGATCTGGGCCGCCCGCGGCATCATCTTCTCGCCGGTCTCGAACGCTTCGACCCGGAACATCTGCATGCCGCCGACCCCCAGCATCGGCAGCACCGAAATCGCCATGACGATGATGCCGAGCCCGCCCAGCCATTGCAGCAGAGCCCGCCACAACAAGATACCCGGTGGGGCGAAGTCCAGGCCCACGATCACCGTCGAGCCGGTGGTGGTGACGCCGGACATCGCCTCGAAGAAGGAGTCGGTGTAGCCGAGTTCCAGGTCCGAGAAGTGGAACGGCAGCGCCGCGAACACGGTGATGGCGATCCAGCTCAGCGTGGTCAGCACGAACGCTTGGCGGACCGAGATGCGGATCCGGGGGGTGCGACACGACAGCATCAAGGCGCCGCCGAAGAACAGGGTGACCCCGGCGGCGATGGCAAAAACCGCCCAGTCGGGATGGCCGGCGGCGGCATCGACCAGCGCCGGGACGCACATCCCGGCGGCGAGAATGCTTAACAGGATGCCGATGACGAAAAAAATCGGACGGAAGTCCATCAAGGTGGCGGACCTCCCGGGCGGCCGGCACGCTGAGCGGCCACACTCAACTGGCTCGGGGAAACCGCGTCAAGGGAAATGCGCCGGTCACGACGGCGAGCATCAGGCCTACGGAACTCAGCCCAGCGGCACCTCGGCGCCGGCGGGCTTGCCGATCATCGCCAGGAACTCCCGCCGGGTGGCGGCATCATCGCGGAAGGCGCCCAGCATCCGGCTGGTCACCATCACCACCCCGGGCTTGTGCACGCCGCGGGTGGTCATGCACTGGTGCGCTGCCTCGATCACCACGGCGACCCCCAGCGGCTCCAGGATCTCGGCGATGGTGTTGGCGATCTGCGCCGTCATCTTCTCCTGGATCTGCAGGCGCTTGGCGAAAGCCTCTACCAGCCGGGCCAGCTTGCTGATGCCGACGACGCGCCGGTGCGGCAGGTAGGCCACATGGGCGCGGCCGATGATCGGGGCCAGGTGATGCTCGCAATGGGATTCGAACCGGATGTCCCTCAGCAGCACCATCTCGTCATAGCCATCGGTCTCGGTAAAGGTGCGCCGGAGGATCTCCGCCGGGTCGGCCTGGTAGCCGCTGAAGAACTCCCGATAGGCGTCGACCACGCGCCTTGGGGTGTCGCGAAGGCCCTCACGCTCCGGGTCGTCCCCGGCCCACTGGATCAGGGTGCGTACCGCCGCCTCGGCTTCCTCGCGGCTTGGCTTGGCGGCGCCGTCGCGGTTCTGGGTGCCGTCGGCCGGCCTGCGGTCGCTGGCGACGCTGAACGGCTTGTGGGGGTTCATCGCTGTCTCGCTCGCCGAAGCGCCGGCCGGTCAGTGCATCTGCGGGCGGCCATGGGGACTGTCCAGGGAGAACGCGGGGATGCGGATGTCGAACTGCTCGCCGTCCTCCGTGCGCATCTGATAGGAACCGACCATGATGCCGGAAGGTGTCGGCAGCGGCGTGCCGCTGGTGTACTCGAAAGCCTCACCGGGCCGCAGCACCGGCTGCTCGCCCACCACGCCCTCGCCGCGCACCTCCTGCAGGCGCCCGCGGGAATCGGTGATCTGCCAATGCCGGCTGATCAGCTGGACCGTCTCCCCACCGTGGTTCTCGATCCGCACGTGGTAGGCCCAGACGAAGTGACTGGCTTCCGGCGTCGACTGCTCCTCCAGGTAGATCGGCAACACCGTCACGCTGATCCCTCGGGTGGTCTCGGAATAGCGACCGGCGGAATTGGCGACCGAATGCATCATGCCCGTTCCCGACTGTGACTGCACCGAACCTGATGCCTGGGATGGCGCTAACATGATGCCCTGTCGGAGGTTTGTCCAGGCTACCGGAGCCGTGCTGGGGACTCTTGCCGGCACCGCGCGGCCCTCTCCGCCAAACCCTCCGCCGCCCTCGGGTAGCGCCGCCTTGTCCCGGGCCGACGCGGCGGGCATAAGGGGCCGATGCAGAAGGTTGGGATAATCGGGGCAGGGGCATGGGGAACGGCCCTCGCGATCGTTGCCCGGGAGGCCGGGCGCGATGTCTGCCTGTGGGCGCGGGAGCGGGAGGTGGTGGCCGCGGTGAACGACCACCACGAAAACCCGTTGTTCCTTCAGGGTGTTGCCCTGGACCCGGCGATCCGCGCCACGCACGATCTGGGCGAGGCCGGGGCCGCCGATATGGTGCTCCTGGCCGTGCCCGCGCAGTTCCTTCGGGGGGTCCTGAGCGAGGCTTCGCCTGCCTGGCCGGATCGGCTCCCTGCCGTGGTTTGCGCCAAGGGGATCGAGCGGGACAGTTGCCTGCTGATGAGCGAGGTGGTGGCCGAGGTGGTCCCCGCGGCGCCGGTCGCGGTGCTCGCCGGTCCCAGCTTTGCGGGCGAGGTGGCGCGGCGGCGGCCGACCGCGGTCACCCTCGCCTGTGCCGATGCCGGACTGTTGCAGACGATCGCATCGGCCCTGAACACCACCCTGTTCCGCATCTACGCCCACGACGACGTGGTGGGGGCCGGGATCGGTGCCGCGGTCAAGAACGTGCTGGCGATTGCCTGCGGCATCGTCGAGGGCCGCGGGCTGGGAGAAAGCGCACGGGCGGCGCTGATCACCCGCGGGCTCGCCGAACTGGCCCGGCTGGCGCGGGCCAAGGGTGCGCGAACCGAGACCTTGATGGGCCTTGCATGCCTCGGCGATCTGGTGCTCACCTGCACCTCGATGCAGTCTCGCAACTACGCCCTCGGGGTGGCGCTGGGCCGGGGGGAGTCCCTGGATCGCTTTCTTGCCGGTCGCCGGAGCGTGGCCGAGGGAGCGTTCTCGGCGTCCTCGGTGTCGGCGCTGGCGCGCCGACATGGGCTGGACATGCCGATCTGTTTCGCGGTCGACACCGTCATCAACCACGGCGCCGACATTGATGCCGTCATCGCCGACCTGCTTGCCCGCCCCCCGGCGGCCGAGCGGCCGGCCGGCGTCGATGTCCGTGCCGGAGAGGAAGGGAGCAACCCATGCTGTTCGTGATCGATTGCCGGGACAAGCCGGGCCATGAATCGTTGCGCAAGGACACCCGCCAGGCCCACCTGGAATACCTGGCGACCTTCCAGAGCCAGCTGGTGGCTGCCGGCCCCACCCTCAGCGATGACGGCGAGCACATGACCGGAAGTTTCCTGATCATGGATTTCGCCGACCGTCTGCTGGCGGAGCGGTTCGCCGCCAACGATCCCTACGCCAAGGCCGGGCTGTTCGAGACCGTCAGCATCCGGCGTTGGCGGCGGGTGCTGCCGAAGGAATAGGGCCGACCGGCCGTCAGACGGCGACCGCTCCGGTCTCCACCGCCTCGAGCTGGAAGGCGGCCGCCATCAGGGCTCGGGTGTAGGGATCGCTGGGATCGGCGAAGATCGTCTCTGCCGGGCCCTGCTCCACCACCCGGCCGGCCCGCATCACCAGCACCTCGTGGGCGAGAGCCCGAACCACCCGGAGGTCATGGCTGATGAACAGGTAGGTCAGCCCGTGCGCCCGCTGCAGCCGGCGCAGGAGCTGGACGATCTGCGCCTGCACCGACACGTCCAGGGCACTGGTGGGCTCGTCCAGCACCATGAAGTCCGGCTTGAGAACCAGCGCCCTGGCAATGGCGATGCGCTGGCGCTGCCCGCCCGAGAACTCGTGGGGATACCGGTCCTGCACGTCGGCATCGAGGCCGACTTCGTTAAGGGTGTCGGCGATCAGCTTGCGGCGCTCCCCCGGCGTGCCGATGCGGTGGATCTGCAAGCCTTCACCGACGATCTGCCCGACCGAGAGGCGCGGGCTCAGGCTGCCGAACGGGTCCTGGAACACGATCTGCATGCGCCTTCGCAGCGGCCGGAGCGCCTTCCACGAGAGACCCTGGATCAGCCGGCCGTCGAACACGATCGGCCCTTCACTGGACTGAAGGCGGATCAAGGCCCGGGCCAACGTGCTCTTGCCGGAGCCGCTCTCGCCGACGACGCCCAGGGTGTGGCCGCGGCGGAGGCTGAGGCTGATGCCGTCAACCGCTTTGACGTGATCCACGGTGCGCCGCAACATGCCGCGCTTGATCGGGAACCAGACCCGGTTGTCGGTGGCTTCCATCAAGACCGGAGCCTCGGCCGGGGCCGGCTCCGGGCGGTCGCGGGGCTCGGAATTGAGCAGGTGGCGGGTGTAGGGATGCGCCGGCTCGCGGAACACATCGGCCACCCGGCCCTGCTCGACGATTTCACCCCGGTTCATCACGCACACCCGCTCGGCCACCCGGCGGACGATGGTGAGGTCATGGGTGATCAGCAGCAGCGCCATCCGCAGCCTGCTTTGCAGGTCCGCCAGCAACTTCAGGATCTGCGCCTGAATGGTCACGTCGAGGGCGGTGGTCGGCTCGTCGGCGATCAGCAGGTCGGGCTCGTTGGCCAGCGCCATGGCGATCATCACCCGCTGCTGCTGGCCGCCGGAGAACTCGTGGGGGAGGGCGCCGAGCCGGTGCCGCGCATCCGGCATGCCGACCAGGTCCAGCAACTCCACCACCCGGTCCCGCGCCTGCCGCCGGGTCATGCCGCGGTGGACGATCAGCACCTCGGCGATCTGCTTTTCGATGCTGTGCAACGGGTTGAGGGAGGACAGTGGCTCCTGGAAGATCATGCTGACGCGGTTCCCGCGGAGTGCCCGCATCCGCGTCTCCGGCAGGCTCAGCACCTCTTCTCCGCCAAGGCGGATCGCACCTGACGGGTGCCAGGCCTGGGGATAGGGCAGCAGCCGCACGATGCTCAGCGCGGTCACCGACTTGCCGGAGCCGCTCTCGCCCACCAGCGCCACGCTCTCGCCGGTGCTGATGGTGAACGAGGCGTGGCGCACCGCCGCCACCGACCGCGTGCCGCGGCCGAAGGTGACGGACAGGTCCTCCACCTCGAGCAGGGTCGGTGCCGACTTAGGGCTCATCCGCGGGCTCCGGCGGGAGCCGGCTTGGCGGCGCCCGGGACCGGCCGGCCGACTGCGCCGGCGCCGGCGTCGACGAACGTGCGGCGCGGGTCGAACGCATCCCTGACCGCCTCGCCGATGAAGATCAGCAAAGAGAGCATCAGGGCGATCACGAAAAAGCCGGTGAGGCCAAGCCACGGCGCCTGCAGATTGGCCTTGCCCTGGGCCAGCAGCTCGCCCAGGGAGGCGGACCCCGGCGGCAGGCCGATGCCGAGGAAGTCGAGCCCGGTCAGCGCCGTGACCGAACCGGCCAGAATGAACGGCATGAAGGTCAAGGTGGCCACCACCGCGTTGGGCAGGACATGGCGGAACATGATGACCACGTTGGGAGCGCCGAGCGCCCTGGCCGCCCGGACGTAGTCGAAGTTGCGGGCGCGCAGGAACTCGGCGCGGACCACGCCCACGAACCCCATCCACTGGAACAGCAGCAGAATCCCCAGCAACCACCAGAAGTTAGGCTCGATGATGCTGGCGAGGATGATCAGCACGTAGAGGGTCGGGATCGACGACCACACCTCGATGACGCGCTGAAAGCCGAGGTCGATCCAGCCGCCGAAATAGCCCTGCACCGCGCCTGCAGCCACCCCGACGATCGCCGACACCAGGGTCAGGGTGAACCCGAACAGCACGGAGATGCGGAAGCCGTAGATGGTGCGGGCCAGCACGTCGCGGGCCTGGTCGTCGGTGCCGAGCCAGTGCACCGCGTCCGGCGGCGACGGGGCGGGCTCCGGCAGGTTCCACGCCACCGAGCGATGGTTGAACGGGATCAGCGGCATCAGCATCCAGCCCTTCTCCGCGATCAAGGCGCGCACCACGGGATCGCTGTAGTCGGTGGCGGTGGAGAAGGTGCCGCCGAAGGTGGTCTCCGGATAGTTCTTGAACACCGGGGTGAAGATGCCGCCGTCGTACACCACCAGGAACGGCCGGTCATTGGCGACGAACTCGGCGAACAGGCTGATGACGAAGAGCACCAGGAAGATCCACAGAGACCACCAGCCGCGGCGGTTGCCCCGGAAGTTCGCCAGCCGGCGGCGGGTCAGGGGCGTCACCTCACACCTCCCGCCGCTCGAAATCGATGCGGGGATCGACGACCGTGTACATCAGATCACCCACCAGGTTGAGCAGGAGCCCGACCAGCGAGAAGAAATAGAGGGTACCGAACATCAGCGGGTAGTCGCGGTTGAACGCCGCCTCGAACCCCAGCAAGCCCAGCCCGTCCAGCGAAAAAATGATCTCGATGAATACGGTGCCGGTGAACAGGATCGAGACGAACGCGGTGGGGAAGCCGGCGATGACGATCAGCATCGCATTGCGGAACACGTGGCCGTACAGAACCTGGTTCTGGGTCAGCCCCTTGGCCCGGGCGGTCATCACGTACTGCTGGTGGATCTGATCAAGAAAAGAATTCTTGGTGAGCATCGTCAGGGTGGCGAAGCCGCCGATCACCAACGCCAGCACCGGCAGGGTGATGTGCCAGAAGTAGTCGATGATCCGCTCGGGCCATGACAGCTCCTCCCAGTTGTCGGAGGTGAGGCCCCGGAGCGGGAACCAGTCGAGGTAGCTGCCGCCGGCGAACACGATCAGCAGCAGCACCGCGAACATGAACGCCGGGATGGCGTTGCCGATGACGATCACCACGCTGGACCAGACGTCGAAGCGGTTGCCATCGCGCACCGCCTTGGCGATGCCGAGCGGGATCGACACCAGGTAGACGATCAAGGTGGTCCACAGCCCCAGCGAGATCGAAACCGGCATCTTCTCCAGCACCAACTCGACCACCGAACGGTCGCGGAAGTAGCTGTTGCCGAAATCGAATACAATGTAGCTGCGGATCATCGCGAAGAACCGCTCGTGCAGCGGCTTGTCGAAGCCGAACTGCCGTTCCAACTGGGCGATGAATTCGGGATCGAGACCCTGTGCACCGCGATACCGGCCGCCCGCGTCCCGATCCACCGCCGGCATCATCTCGGTGCCGGCCCGGGTCACCCGTTCGGTGATGGCCGGACCTTCGCCGGTCAGTTCGGCGATGATCTGCTCGATCGGGCCGCCGGGGGCGGTCTGGATGATCAGGAAGTTGATCAGCATGATCGCCAGCAGCGTCGGCACGATCAGCAGCAGCCGGCGGATGATGTACGCGGTCACCAGGCGCCTCGCATCAGAACTGTGGCCGCTGGCGGAGCGACCGACGCACCAACAGGTAGCCGGCCGCCAGCAGCGCCGCCAGCAGCCCCGCGGTCAAGGCGATGCTGGGACGATCACCAGGCGTCGCCTCGGCAACCTCGCCGGTCACCAGGCGCCGGTCGAGTCGCGCGGCCTTGTCGGCATCGAACCACCAGGTATCAAGGTTGACGCCCCGATCGGGGAGCACCTCGGGGCGGGAAAACCGGTTCCAGAACAGGATGCGGTCAACGCGGGAATGCCACTGGGGAATGACGTAGTGACCCCACAGCAGGACGCGGTCCAGCGCCCGGGTGCGGGCGATCAAGGTGTCGCGGTCCGGCGACTGGATCAGCAGCTCGATCAACTCGTCCACGACAGGATCGGCGATGCCGGCGTAGTTGCGGGAGCCCGGTGACTGCGCCGCCGCCGAGCCCCAGTAGTTGCGCTGCTCGTTGCCGGGCGATTCACTCTGTCCCCACACGACGACGATCATGTCATAGTCGAACGCCCGCAGCCGGTTGATGTACTGCGACTGGTCTACAAGGCGCACCCGGGCGTCGATGCCGAGCCGCTGCAGATTGCGCACGAACGGCAGCACGATCCGCTCGAACGCCTGGCTGACGAGCAGGATCTCGAAGCGCATCGGCTCTCCCGTCGCCAGGTTGACGAGGCGCATGTCGCGCACCTCCCAGCCTGCCTCGGCCAGCAGTTCGAAGGCCCGGCTCAGGTTGTCCCGCGGCCAGCCGGAGCCGTCGGTGGACGGCGGCCGGTACGTCCGCGTGAACACCTCCGGCGGCAACTGGTCGCGGTAGGCCTCCAGGATGGCGAGCTCGTCGCCCCCGGGCAGCCCCTCGGAGGCCAGCTCGGAGTTGCTGAAGTAGCTCTCCGTCCGGGCATATTGGCCAAAGAACAGGGCGCGGTTGGTCCATTCGAAATCGAAAGCGTAGGCCAGCGCCTTGCGCACCGTGGGGTCGGCAAACATCGGCACGCGGGTGTTGAACACGAATGCCTGAAGTCCGGTCGGGCGTTCGTGCGGTAACTCCTCCTTGACCAGCCATCCCTGGGCCACCGCCGGCACGTCGAAGTCGGTGGCCCAGGCTTTGGCCTGGTTCTCCATGCGGTAGTCGATCACGCCAGCCTTGAGTGCCTGCCGCACTACGGTGTCGTCCCGGAAATAGTCATAGCGGATGCGGTCGAAGTTGTTCTGGCCGACGTTGACCGCCAGGTCCCGGCCCCAGTAATCGGGCACCCGCTCCACCACCACGTGGCGCCCCGCCTCGAAACCCACCACCCGGTAAGGGCCGCTGCCGAGCGGCGGCTCCAGGGTGCTGCGCTCGAAATCCCGCTCCTCCCAGTAGTGCTTGGGCAGGATCGGCAACTCGCCCGCGATCAGCGGCAGCTCCCGGTTCATCGCTTCCGAAAACGTGAACCGGACGGTCCGCTCGCCGATCTGCTCGGCTTTTTCGATGGAGCCGAAGTAGAAGCGGAAAATCGGCGCTCCCCGCTCCTTCAGCGTCTCGAACGAGAAGATCACATCGTCGACGGTGATCGGCCGGCCGTCGTGCCAGCGCGCCTCCGGGCGCAGGGTGAACGCCACCCAGGACCGGTCGTCGGGCCACTCGATGGTCTCGGCGATCAGGCCGTAGCGGGTGAAAGGCTCGTCCTCGCTCGCCACCGTCAGGGTTTCGGCGGCGACGCCCACGGCGGCTGATCCGCGAATGATGTAGGGGTGGAAGCTGTCGAAGGTGCCGCTGACGCCCAGTCGCAGAAGGCCGCCCTTGGGCGCTTCGGGATTGACATAATCGAAGTGAGCGAAATCGGCCGGATATCTGGGCTCGCCGAACATGGCGATGGCATGCCCGCGGTTGACGCCCGCTTCCGTGGCCATCGCACCTGTTCCCGCCAGCATGGTGATCGCCAGGATCAAGGCGAGGAGCATCCGGGTCACGGGCGTCCAACGGGGATCGGCAAGGGCCCAGCCAAAGATTGCCCTTGGTGTCAACGTGCCAGGACCTCTCGGGCGGCGGCATGCACCGCTTCGCCGCCGGCAGCGAGCACCCGGCCGTCGGACGCGAGCCCGAGGGGCCGGCCATGCCAGTCGGTCATGATGCCGCCCGCACCGGTCACCACCGGCACCAGGGCACAGAAATCATAGACCTGAAGCGAGGCCTCGCACACCAGGTCGACCGTGCCGCTGGCGAGCAGGCCATAGGCGTAGCAGTCGGCACCGAACACGGCGGCACGGCAACGGCCGGCGAGGCTCTCGAACGCCGGGGCGTCGGGGCCGCGAAACATATCCGGCGTGGTGGCATAAAGCCATGCATCAGCAAGGCGGCCAACGTCGCGGCAGGCCACCGGGGTACCGTTGAACAGGGTCGGCTGCCCGGCCCGGCCAACCCAGCGCTCCTTCAGCGCCGGCATGTCGATGACGCCCACGACCGGCCGGCCGCCGTCGAGCAACGCGATCAGCGTCCCGAACAGCGGCTTGCCGGTGACGAACGCCTTGGTACCGTCGATCGGATCCAGCACCCAGACGAACCGGGCGTCCTCCCGCTCCCTGCCGTGTTCCTCGCCGATGATGCCGTGATCCGGGAACGCCTCGTTGATCATGCGGCGCATGACCGCCTCGGCATCCCGATCGGCCGCGGTCACCGGGCTGGTGTCGGCCTTGGCTTCGATCGTGATGTGGCTGCGAAACAGCGCCATGACGACCGGCCGCACCGCGTCCGCCATGCGTTCGGCGAGCGTGGCGGCGTCGGCCAAGCCGGTCATTCCAGGGGGGGTGGCGATTCCGTGTTCTCCTTCAGGTAGGCAATCACCGCCGCCAACTCGTCATCACGCTTGATGCCGGCGAAAGTCATCTTGTTGCCGGGGGCGAAGCCGCGGGGATCGTGAATGAAGTCCCAAAGTTTTTCGTAAGTCCACTCGCCCTCAACGTTCTTCAATGCGTTGGAGTAATTGTAACCATCCTTGGAGGCGATGTCCTTGCCGACGATGTTGTGCAGGTTGGGGCCGACCCTGTGCGGACCGCCTTCGTCGATGGTGTGGCAAGCCACGCAACGCCGGTATACCCGCTGGCCGTCGTCTGCCGAGGCAGCGGCGATCATCGATGTGATAGAACCGGCGCCACCCCCCTCGACGGCCGCGGCCTCTTCCATCACCTCCGTCGCCGGCTCGTCAATTACCTCTGGCGGCCCGGGATCGACAATGCTGGGCGGATCCGGTTCGGCCGTCGGCGTAACCACCTCAGGTTCCGGAAGTGGTGGTGGATCATCGGTGTTGGCACGGAGGTACGCAATGACGTCGGCCCGCTCCCGGGCATTGCGGAGCCCGGCGAAGGTCATCCGGTTGCCGGGGGCATAGCCGCTGGGATTCTCCAGGAACGCATCAAGTCGCTCATGCGTCCAGCTGCCCTCCAGCCCGGCCAGCACGCCCGAATAGTTGAACCCTTCCTTGGCGGCGATATCCTTGCCGACGATGTTGTGCAGATTGGGGCCGACCCGATGCGGGCCCCCTTCCTCGATGGTATGGCAAGCCACGCAACGCCGGTAGACGCGGGCACCGGCATCGGGAGTGGCTGCGGCGAGCAGGGTCGCGAAATCGACTTCCGGTTCGGGCACCACCGGCTCGGCCACCGGGGGTGGCGCAACGCGCACCGCCACCACCTCCGGTTCGTCCACCTGCACCAGCAGATTGCCGATGAAATTGCTGCCGTAGATCAGCCATGCGCATACCAGCGCGCCGAGCCCAAGGCGTTCGAGCAACGAGACGTTCATTACCGGCTCCTACCCTTCCCTTCTGGTCTTGTTAAACCGGGACGATGGGAATGTAGCCGGAAGCTCGCCCCGGGTTCAATCGATGTCGGCGGCCAACCGACGCCGGTGCCCATCTCACGTCCTGCCAAGGCATTCGACACTGAAAACATCAGTGGTATATGACCCATATGGACAGCTTCAGCCAAGCGATCGTGGTCATCCCTGCCCGTATGGCGTCAACGAGGCTGCCCGGGAAGCCTCTCGCCGACATCCACGGCCAGCCGATGATCGTGCGGGTGCTCAGGCGGGCCGAGGCCGCCGGCATCGGTCCGGTGCTGGTTGCGGCCGCGGACCAGGCGATCGCCGACGCAGTGACGGCAGCGGGAGGGCGGGCGGTGTTGACCCGACCGGATCTCCCGTCGGGCTCCGACCGGGTGTTCGAAGCGGTCGAGGCGATCGACCCGGAGGGCTGCTATCCGATTGTCGTCAACTTGCAAGGCGACCTGCCGTGCATCGAGGCGGAGGCGGTGAGAGCGGTCCTCGCCCCACTTGCGGATCCTGCCGTCCAGGTCGCAACCCTGGTGGCGGTGGCGGCGCCGCACGAGCGTGACGATCCCAACGTCGTCAAGGCGGTGGTGGCGCTGGCTCCGGGCCGTGCCAGCGGCCGGGCGCTCTACTTCAGCCGGGCCGCCGTGCCGTCGGGCGACGGCGTGCTCTTCCATCACATCGGGATCTACGCCTATCGCCGCGCGGCGCTGGCCCGGTTCGTCCGCCTGCCGCAAGGCATTCTGGAGCGGCGCGAGCGGCTGGAGCAACTCCGATTGCTGGAACACGGCATGCGCATCGATGCCGCCCTCGTTGACACCGTTCCGCTCGGGGTCGATACTCCCGACGATCTCGCCCGGGTCCGTCGGTTGCTGGCCGACCAGCCGCGCTGACCGATACTCGCCCTGACCCACCCGTGATGGCTCCATCTTCATCGACCATGACCGACCCGACGCGGATCATTGCTTTCCAGGGCTCGCACGGCGCCTACTCCGACTTGGCCTGCCGGGTTGTGCGGCCGGAAATGACCACCCTGCCGTGCCGCTCGTTCGAGGACGCCTTTGCCGCCGTTCGGGGCGGCGAGGCCGCTCTCGCCATGATCCCGATCGAGAACAGCGTGGCCGGCCGGGTGGCCGACATCCATCACTTGCTGCCGGATTCGGGCCTCTACATCATCGGTGAGCATTACCAGCGCATCAATCACCACCTGCTCGGCATACCGGGCGCCCGGGCCGACGCCCTGACCCACGTCCACAGCCACATCCACGCCCTCAACCAGTGCCGCAACCTGATCCGCACTCTCGGTATCGAGCCGGTGGTGCATGTGGATACCGCCGGTGCCGCCGCCGAGGTCGCGGCCCGAGGGGACCCGACCCAAGCGGTGATCGCATCGGAACTGGCGGGGGAGACCTATGGCTTGGTCTCGCTCCGCGCCAACATCGAGGACGCGGAGCACAACACCACCCGCTTCCTGATCATGGCCAGGGAGGCGATCGTCCCCCATCCCAAGTCCGGGCCGACCATGACCAGCTTCGTGTTCCGGGTGCGTAACGTGCCGGCGGCGCTGTACAAGGCCCTTGGCGGCTTCGCCACCAACGGCGTCAACATGACCAAGCTGGAGAGCTACCTGGTCGGCGGGCGGTTCAACGCCGCCCAGTTCTACGCCGAGGTTGAAGGCCATCCCGACCACGCCAACGTCCGGCTGGCCCTGGAGGAACTCGATTTCTTCTCCCGGGAGGTTCGGATCCTCGGCACCTACCCCCAGCATTCCTATCGTCTCGAGCGCGGCGACGACGACTGAAGCACTTTGCGGGACCGGTACCTCACGCCTTGCGGGCGTCGGTCTGGGCGCGGAACTGGGTGATGTCGGACCACCCGTAGGCGGCCTCGTGGACGGTCACCGTCCCCAGCGGTTCGTTCCGTTCGGCGACCCGCCGTCCGCCCATGGTTTCGTAGAAGAACCGCGATGGGTTCTCGGCCAGCACCCAGGCCACCGCCGAGGTCAGGCCGCGGGCGACCAGGGCATCGAACAGCCGCAGCAGCAAGCGCTGGCCGATGCCGCGATTCTGAAACTCCGGGTGGACATAAAGCGTGTAGATTTCGCCGGCCGGCGCCAGCCGTTTCTCCCGCACCCGTCCGCAACTGCCAAAGGCGATCACGCCGTGGCCGCCGCCTTCCGCCACCAGCACGACGTCGCGGTTGCGACGCTGTCCCAGCACCCGCGCCCACAACGCGGTGTGGTTGGGCAGGCTCATGCGCACCAGCACCGTTTCCGGAAGCAGGCCGGCATAGGCGGTCCGCCAAGACTCCACATGAACGCGCGCGATGGCGGGGGCGTCCACGGGATGAGCTTCACGGATCGAAATACCGGCGGCCACGGCAACCCTCCGAAGTCTTGGACTGCAGCCTACGAAAATACCCCATTTCGCCCCGGAATGGGAGCCCCGCGAAGCGTTTGCGAAGCCATCCGGAGGGGCAGCATCCCAGATCCGGAGATGGGCGCCTCAGCTGCCTTCCGCTAGCCACTCATCAAGCAGCCAGCGCGCCAGCGACTCTTGGGTGGGCAAGCGGAGACCGAGCCCGTGGAACGCGGCGATTTCCCCGCGGGTGAACCAGCGGGCGTCTTCCAGTTCGCCGGGGTCGGGCACGATCACCACGCCTTGGTCGGCCTCGGCCCGGAAGCCGAGCATGATCGAGGCCGGAAACGGCCAGGGCTGGGAGGCACGGTAGCGCACGCGGGAGACGGTGATGCCGGCTTCCTCCCGGACCTCCCGGATCACCGCCTCCTCCAGGCTCTCGCCCGGCTCGACGAAGCCGGCCAGGGTGGAGTAGAAGCCGGGCGGCCAGCGAGGCTGGCGGCCGAGCAGGCACGCCGCATCGGACCGGCCGGCCGCCGAGCCGGCACGGGTTACCAGTATCATCACCGCCGGATCGGTGCGCGGAAAATGCTCCGCGCCGCAACCGGGCTGGCTGCACACCCGGCGGTGCCCCCCGTCGCGGCTTTCGGTCGCCGCGCCGCATGCCCCGCAGTAGCGGTGGTGGCGGTGCCAGTGCAGCAGGCCGCGGGCGTAGGCGAGGCGCGCGGCCTCCTCCCCGGTGAGGTTTGTCGCGACCCGGCGCAGCGATATCGCCCGCGCCGGCGCCATGAGTGCCGCTGCCTGCGCCTCTGCCAGTGGCGAGAGGTCGGCGGCCAGCCAAGGTGCCCCGCCTTCGTCCAGGCCCAGCACCGCCGTTTCCGCGGCGGCGTCCAGGAGTGCCCGCCCGGCTTCGCCGGTGAAGACGGCGGCCACCGGCGGGACGCCCGGCACAATGAAGCTGGAACTTCGCCACACCGGCACCACCGCGACGTTCGGATGGTCGCGAGACGCGGCCTGCCAGCCCGGGCCGTCAGCGCCTCGCCCGGAACGGTCAAGGCTGCAACCGGCATAGCAGAGAGAAAAGGACGCTGGGGAGCCGCGCTTATCCATCGCCGGCACGGTGCCATAGCAAGGGGCCTTCCGGCAACCGGGGCATCCGATCGGGTACTCCGGGCTTGCCAGCCTCCGGGGCGTCACTGATATAGTGCAGTGGGAGGCTGGCGGCGGACGGGTCCCTCGCCAACCCGGTCAGGTCCGGAAGGAAGCAGCCGTAACGAGCCCGGCCCGGGCTGCCCGTTCAGTCTCCCACGCCAGCCGCATCGTCCGGCAGAACAGGGTGGCTCCCCGCCAGCGATGACCGAAGCCGACCCCTCCGATGCCGCCGCTCCCGGCGTGGGCGATCTGCCTTCTCCGTACCGTGTCCTCGCGCGCAAGTATCGGCCCCAGTCGTTTGATGCGCTGATCGGTCAGGACGCCCTGGTGCGCACTCTCCGAAATGCATTCCGGACCGGCCGAATGGCCCATGCCTACATGCTGGCCGGCGTCCGGGGCATCGGCAAGACCACAACCGCCCGGATCATCGCCCGCGCCCTGAACTGTATCGGACCCGATGGAAACGACGGGCCGACGCCCGCGCCGTGCGGGGTCTGCGTGCACTGCCGTGCGATCGCCGAAGATCGGCACGTCGACGTGCTGGAGATGGACGCGGCCAGCCGGACCGGCGTCGATGACATCCGCGAGTTGATCGACGGGGTGCGCTACCGGCCGACATCGGCACGATACAAGGTCTACATCGTCGACGAAGTGCACATGCTCTCCAGGAATGCCTTCAACGCGCTGCTGAAGACCTTGGAGGAACCGCCGGAGCATGTCCGGTTCGTGTTCGCCACCACCGAGATCCGCAAGGTTCCGGTCACCGTGTTGTCGCGCTGTCAGCGCTTCGACCTCCGCCGGGTCGACCAGGCGACGCTCGCCTCCCACTTCCGCTCCATCGTCGACCGGGAGGGCGCCCGCGTCACCGATGGCGCGCTGCAACTGATTGCCCGGGCGGCGGACGGCAGCGTCCGCGACGGCCTGTCCCTGCTGGATCAGGCGATCGCTCACGCCGAAGGCTCGGTCGACGACGAAACGGTCCGCGGGATGCTGGGCCTTGCCGACCGCACCGCGGTGTTCGACGTGTTCGAAGCCGCAATGGCGGGGGACATCCGCACCGTGCTCGGCCTGCTGGCCGACCAGCACGCCGCCGGCGCCGATCCCGCCATTGTGCTCGAGGACCTCCTGTCCCTCACCCACTGGCTGACCCGCATCCGGATCGTCCCGGCAGCGGCCGACGATCCCGGCGTACCGGAAGCGGAGCGGGTGCGCGGCCGGAGCCTTGCCGAAAGGCTGCCGATGCCGGAACTGACCCGGGCGTGGCAGATCCTTTTGAAGGGACTGACTGAGACCCGGGCGGCACCGGAGCCTCTCCAGGCCGCCGAGATGGCGCTGATCCGGCTCGCCTTTGCGGCGCGGCTGCCGACGCCGGCAGAGGCGTTGGCGGCGCTGGGCGGGGAACGACCCGACGCCGCACCGGTTCCGTCCGCCGACTCTTCGGCATCGGTTGCCGGCAACCCGGCAAGCAGAGCGACGCAGACGGCGCGGGATGTGCGACCCTCGGCACCCAGAAGCGGCGGCACCGTCGGTCGTCCGGCGACGCAGTTGGCCACAGTCGAATCCGGCTCAGCGGTTGATGACGATCCGGCACCGTCCGGTCCCTCGGCGCGGGCACGGGTGGCGAACTTCGAGGACATCGTGGCCCTGGCGGCGCAGCAGCGGGAGGGGCTGCTGCAGAGCCAACTCATCAGTGCCGTGCACTTGGTCGCGTTCGAGCCCGGACGTATCGAGCTGCGCCTCGGCGAGCGGGCCCCGGATGATCTGCCCCGCCGGCTCAGCCGGTTCCTTTCCGAGCAGACCGGCGATCGGTGGCTGGTGACGGTGTCTCGGGCAGAAGGGGCGCCGACGTTGGCCGAGCAGCGGGCCGCGGTCGATGCCGGGCGCATCGCCGCAGCCACGGCTGACCCCTTGGTTCGCGAGGTGCTGGCGGCCTTCCCCGGAGCCCGCATTGCTGCGGTCCGGGCCCCCGACGAGGGCGAGGCGGATCCCGAGCCGGGTGAAGCGGGGCGGGAGGACACGTGAAAGAAGAGATCGAGCGGAAGTTTCTTGTAATCGGCGAGCCATGGCGACATGCGACGGCGCAGGTCAGCATCCGCCAGGGCTTTCTCTGCACCGGAGCAGAGCGGACGGTGCGGGTTCGGGTGGCCGACGATCGTGCCTGCCTGACGGTGAAGGGCGCCCTGAAGGGGTTGACGCGCGCCGAGTTCGAGTACGACATTCCCTTGGACGACGCCCGGCTGATGCTGGACACCCTGTGCCCGCCGCCGCTGATCGAGAAGGTGCGCTACCGGGTGGCCCATGCCGGACACGTCTGGAGTGTTGATCGGTTTGCCGGCGACAATGCTGGGTTGGTGGTGGCGGAGATCGAGTTGCGTAACGAAACCGATTCGCCCGAGCTGCCGCCCTGGGTCGGTCAAGAGGTCTCTGCCGACCCTCGTTATCTTAATGTCAATCTGCATCGCTTCCCGTTTTCGCGCTGGTAGAAGGCCAGTCCGGAGCGCGGGGAGGGTCCGGCCGGGTTCGATCGAGTCGTGTGTGGAATGCCCGTGATCGGCGGCGCAAGCGATCTTGAGGTTATCGATCATGTTCCCTGCCGAACCAGCTTCGGGCAAGAAAGGCTTGGCTTTACAGACTACTGCGATGGCGTGGGGGGAGCGCGAACGCGTCCCTCGCCGACCATTCTGGAATTTCGTGCACTTTAAGTGCAGGTAGAACGCTTGACACGGATGCTACAGCGGTTATCTGATGCCGCCGAGCAATGACACGATTGGGGGTATTCCTCATGAGCCACGTGTTTGTCTTTCCAGGCCAGGGTTCGCAGGCTGTCGGCATGGGACGCGAGCTGTATGACGCGTTTCCGGTGGCACGCCGCGTGTTCGAAGAAGTCGACGATGCGCTCGGCGAGAAGCTCACGCGCCTGATGTTCGAAGGCCCGGAGGACGAGCTCACACTCACCGCCAACGCACAGCCGGCACTGATGGCGATGAGCCTCGCCGCGATGCGGGTGCTGGAAAGCGAGGCCGGTGTCGACCTCGGCAGGCACTCCAAGTTTGTCGCCGGCCATTCCCTCGGCGAGTACTCGGCGCTGGCTGCCGCCGGCAGCATCTCCATCGCCGATGCGGCGCGGATCTTGCGCATTCGGGGGCGCGCAATGCAGACCGCCGTCCCCGTCGGGATCGGCGGCATGGCGGCCCTGCCTCTGGATCTGCCGGAGGCACAGGCGGTTGCGGCCCAGGCGGCCGAGGATGATGTTTGCGCTGCGGCCAACGACAACGCGCCGCGCCAAGTCGTGCTGAGCGGGGCGCTGCGGGCGCTTCGGCGGGCTTTGGAGATCGCGGTGTCGTTCGGCGCCAAGCGCAGCATCATGCTGCCGGTGAGTGCGCCGTTCCACTGTGAGTTGATGGCGCCGGCGGCGGTGCGGTTGCGCGATGCCCTCGCCGACATCAAGCTGGCGCATCCGGCCGTGCCGCTGATTTCCAACGTGACCGCCACGACGATCGGCCAGGCGGAGGACATACGCCGACTGCTGGTGGATCAGGTGACGTCCATGGTGCGCTGGCGCGAGAGCATGCAGCGGATGGTCGATCAGGGCGTCAACACCTTTGTCGAGGTCGGGGCGGGCCGGGTCCTTTCGGGGCTTGCCCGGCGCATCGACAAGAGCCTGGTCACGTACTCGATCGGCGGGCCCGACGACATCAAAGCCTATCTGGCCGCAGCCTGAGCCACTTCGTCGGGTCCTCAAGCGTTCATGTTCGATCTTGCGGGGAAGGCCGCCCTGGTTACCGGGGCGTCCGGCGGAATCGGTTCGGCAATCGCGGTCGCGCTCGCCGGCCAGGGTGCCTCGGTGGTGCTGTCCGGTACCCGCACGGCGGAACTGGAGGCATTGGCCGGGCGGATCGGTGGTCAGGCTCGGGTGGTGCCGGCCGATCTGAGCGATCCGGAGGGTCCTGCGGCTTTGGTCAAGGCGGCTGAAGCAGCATCGGGAAGGATCGATATCCTGGTTCACAACGCCGGGATCACGCAGGACGGCTTGGTGATGCGGATGTCGGATGCGGATTGGCAGCGGGTTATCGACATCAACCTCACCGCTGGGTTCCGGCTGATCCGCGCGTCGCTCCGGTCGATGATGAAGGCCCGGTATGGCCGCATCATCGGGATCACCTCGATCGTCGGGGTTACCGGAAACCCCGGACAGGTCAATTATGCGGCGTCGAAGGCGGGAATGATCGGCATGATCAAGTCGGTAGCCCGCGAGGTGGCGAACCGGGGGATCACCGCCAACTGCATCGCCCCGGGCTTCATCGAAACCGACATGGTGCGGGCGCTTGGGGAGAATCGCCAAAGCGAACTTGTCGCCGCGATTCCGGTCGGGAGGATCGGCACTCCGCAAGACATCGCCGCCTGCGCGGTCTATCTGGCCAGTGACGAGGCGGCGTACGTTACGGGTCAGACCGTTCATGTCAACGGTGGCATGGCGATGGTATGAGCAACCGGTCGTGGCTTGGGTTGCAGCCCTCGGCCATGGTTGGCGTCTAGGCAATGCGGGACGGCCATGATACCAAAATGGCTTGAAAAGGTGCCCGGTTGCCGCGACAACGCACGGAACGCCGAGCCCTTGGTTCGGCGCCTGGAATTCACACTCATCAACCGAGGACATCCGCAATGAACGACGTTGCCGAACGGGTGAAGAAGATCATCGTCGAGCACCTGGGCGTAGAGGAATCGAAGGTGGTGGAGAACGCCAGCTTCATTGACGATCTGGGGGCGGACAGCCTGGATACGGTCGAACTGGTGATGGCTTTCGAAGAGGAATTCGGCATCGAGATTCCCGACGAAGCCGCCGAGAAGATCACCTCGGTCAAGGACGCTGTCGAGTACATCAAGAACGCGACGCAGTAACGGCCGGGGCGACCGGATCTGCGCTCGAGGTGACTCGAGCCAGGACGGGTCGGCGCGTCGTCAGGAAATCGATCTGGCAGAGCAGCAGGATATCATGAGACGGGTAGTCGTGACGGGGCTTGGCCTCGTAACTCCACTCGGAAGCGGCGTGACAGTCAACTGGGATCGGTTGACCAACGGCCACTCCGGCATCGGCGCCATTCAGAGCTTCGACGTCTCCGACCTGCCGGCGAAGATCGCTGGTCAGGTGCCTCGGGGCGAATCGGCGCACGGCAGGTTCAACGCCGACGATTGGGTGTCGCCCAAGGAACAGCGGCGGATGGACACCTTCATCATCTACGCGTTGGCCGCCAGTGAGCAGGCCATCACCGATGCCGGATGGCGTCCGACCGACACCGAGGATCTGGAGCGGACCGGCGTGATGATCGGCTCCGGGATCGGCGGTCTGCCGGAGATCGCCAAAGCCTCGAACCTGTTGGAGGCGTCAGGGCCACGCAAGCTGAGCCCGTTTTTCATTCCGGCCGCCCTGATCAACCTGGCCAGTGGCCATGTCTCCATCCGGCACGGGTTTCAGGGCCCGAATCACTCGGTGGTGACCGCCTGCGCCACCGGGGCTCACGCCATCGGCGACGCCGCTCGCCTGATCATGCTGGACGATGCCGACGTCATGATCGCCGGAGGCGCTGAAGCGGCCGTGTGCCGTCTTGGCCTCGCCGGGTTCGCGGCGGCGAAGGCGCTTTCCACCAAGTATAACGACACCCCCGAGAAGGCCTCCCGGCCGTGGGATGTGGATCGAGACGGCTTCGTCATGAGCGAGGGGGCCGGCGTCGTGGTGCTCGAAGAGTATGAGCACGCGCGGAAGCGAGGGGCACCCATCTACGCCGAGGTGGTCGGCTATGGCCTCTCCGGGGATGCCTTTCATATCACCGCGCCCTCGGAGGACGGCCGGGGGGCATTCCGGTGTATGCAGGCAGCCATGCGGCGCGCCGGGTTGAACCCGGAGGATGTCGACTACATCAACGCCCACGGCACCTCAACGCCGTTGGGCGACGAGATCGAGCTTGGCGCGGTCAAGCGGGTCTTCGGGGAAGCGGCGTACCGGCTCTCGATGTCCTCGACCAAATCGGCCATCGGACACTTGCTGGGTGCGGCCGGCGCCGCCGAGGCCATCTACGCCATCAAGGCGATCGAAACCGGCGTCGTCCCGCCAACCCTGAACCTGGAAAGGCCGAGCGACGGGTGTGATCTTGACCTGGTGCCGGGCGTCGCCAAGGAACGGCCGGTTCGGGCCGCCATGTCCAACTCGTTCGGGTTTGGCGGAACCAACGCCTCGTTGATCTTCAAGGCGGTGAATTGACCGGAGGCGTCAAGAGCCTCTTTCGCCGTGTCCTTCGCCTGGTGGTCCTGCTTGGCGCGGCAGGGTCCGCCGCCGTGCTTGGCGGTGCCTATTGGCTGAACCAAGCCTACCGCCAGCCCGGCCCGTTAGAGGCGGAGGCCACGGTGGTGATCGAGCGCGGCGCCGGCGGCGCCGAGATCGCCGGGCAACTCGCCGACGCGGGCGTCATCGGCAATCCCTACGTATTCCTCCTCGGCACGCGATTTGCCGGGCTCGGCGGTGCCCTTCAGGCGGGCGAGTACCGTTTTCCACCGGGCATCAGCGCCCAGGCGGCTGCGGAGATGCTGGCGACCGGGGCGACGCGGGTGCATCGGATCACCCTGCCGGAGGGGTTGACCTCGAAGCAGGTGGTCGGTCTGCTTCAGGACATCGAAACGCTGGTCGGGGAGGTCGACGGCGTGCCTCCCGAAGGAAGCCTGCTGCCGGAGACCTATCACTTCGCCCGCGGTGACCGGCGCGAACACATCGTCGCCCGGATGACGCAGGCGATGGAGCGGACCCTGGCCGAGTTGTGGCCGGCGCGGGCGGCGGACCTGCCGTTCGATACGGCGGAGGAGGCGCTCATCCTGGCCTCCATCGTCGAGAAGGAGGCGGCCCTTCCCGAAGAGCGGCCGCGAATCGCGGCCGTGTTCATCAATCGATTGCGGATCGGCATGCCGCTGCAAGCGGACCCGACGGTGGCCTATGCGGTCAGCGACGGCGAAGGGTCGCTTGCGCGACCTTTGACCCGCGCCGATCTGCGCGCACCGTCGCCCTACAACACCTACGCCGTCACCGGGTTGCCACCCGGTCCCATCGCCAATCCTGGACGGGACTCGATTCGCGCGGTCCTCAATCCGGCCGTAACCGACGAACTGTACTTTGTGGCCGATGGCACCGGCGGCCACGCTTTTGCCCGCACCCTTGCCGAGCATAACCGCAACGTTGCCAAGTGGCGCGCCCATCAACGGCGAAATACCGGCCAATCGGCGAGCGACTGAGCGGGCGGCCCGGGTAAGGCGTCCGCCATTTGCGGCTATCGGGCTTGGCAAACCCTTGCGAGCGTTACGCTCCCCCTTTAGGGTACCTGAGTTCGCGATTTGGGTGGGGTGACGGTCCCGTTTTGACTCGCCTGGAGTGGCGTCGAAACAGCCGGTGCCTGACTGAGGTCTGCGGCGACGTCAGGCAGAGATCGCGTACCGACCGTCGGACGGGCAGGTGGTTAGCATGGCCTACGCTTGCAAGCCTGGGTGGCTCACAACAGATGCGGCTCCGCCGGCGTGGCGCTGTCCGCTCGGCGACCGTGACGGCCTGCCGTCATGCCCGTGATACGCAACCGACAGGACTTGCCGTGACGTTGCATTCCATGACGGGTTTCGCCCGTGCCCAAGACCAGTGCTTCGACCGCGCCTGGACATGGGAGATCCGGAGCGTCAACGGCCGTGGCCTCGAGATCCGCAATCGCCTGCCCGCCGGCTTCGAAGGACTGGAGATCGCGGTTCGTGAGCGGGTGGGCCACAGGTTCAAGCGCGGCAACTTCTGGGTCACCCTGGCGGTGGTACGGATGCCGGGCCAGGCCAGCGTCCGGATCAACCATGCGCTCCTGCAGGAGGTGCTGACGGTCCTGCCGGAAATCCAGAAGCAGCTCCCGGATTTCCGTCCCCCCAGCGTCGACGGCATCCTGGCACTCCGGGGCATCGTCGAGCCGATTGAGGATGATTTGACCGAGGAGCGCCGGGTCGCCGTCGAAGCCGCGATCCTGGATACACTGGACCGGGCGCTCACCGGCTTGGCCGAGATGCGACTTCAGGAGGGTTCCTATCTCCGCCAAGTGATCCGCGATCATGTCCGGCGCATCGACAAGCTGTGCGCCGATGCCGCAACCTTGGCGGCGGCACAGCCCGGCACCATCCTCCGCCGCGTCCGGGAGCAGATCGCCAGCCTCGTCGATTTGGCGCCGTCCCTGACCGAAGAACGCCTTGCGCAGGAAGCGGCCATGCTGGCCTCCCGGGCCGATCCGCGGGAGGAGATCGATCGCCTCAAAGCCCATTGCGAGGCAGCGGCCACGTTGCTGGACAGCAGCGGACCGGTGGGCCGGCGACTGGATTTTTTGTGTCAGGAGTTCAACCGTGAGGCCAATACCCTGTGCGCCAAATCGGTGAACGTCGCCCTGACGCAGATCGGGCTGGAACTGAAATCGACCATCGATCAGTTGCGTGAGCAGGTCCAGAACATTGAGTGACGGCGGCGGCGATGCCCCATTCATCGGCCACGGCCTCCGCCGGTCCGGCATCCCGTTCGTCTTGTCGTCGCCGTCCGGAGCGGGCAAGACCACCATCGCGCGGGCGCTGATCAACCATGACTCCAACCTGATCATGTCGGTGTCGGCCACCACGCGGCCGCCGCGTCCGGGCGAGGAGCCGGGGCGGGACTACCACTTCATGTCGGCGGATGAGTTCGATCGTGTTGTCGCCGAGGATGGCTTTCTGGAGCGGGCGGAAGTCTTCGGCAACCGCTACGGCACGCCGCGAGCCCCGGTCGAAGCGGCCTTGGCCGACGGCCGCGATGTGCTGTTCGATGTCGACTGGCAGGGCGCCCGGCAGCTCCGGCAAAGCGGCATTACGACCCCGGTGACCGTCTTCATCCTGCCGCCGACGCGAGTGGAACTGGAGCGCCGCCTGCGCGCCCGGGCCCAGGACCCCGTCGCGGTGGTGGAGGCGCGGATGGCCAAGGCCGCCGCGGAAATGAGCCACTACAGGGAATACGACTACATCGTCGTCAATCGGAATCTGGAAGCGAGCGTTGCGGTGATCCAAAGCATCATCACCGCGGAAAGGCACCGGTTGCACCATCTCGCCGATCTCGCTGGCTTCATCGGCCGAGTCAGTGGTGCGGCCGGCTGAATTGCCCCGACGGCCACCGCGATCGGAAGCATCTCGGGCCGATCGTTCCGGTTCATCCGAACCGCTCCCTGGCCGCGCGGCCGGCGGCAACCTGCGCCGCTGCCGTCCGCGCCAGGGCACAGAACGCTTCGACCGACACCTGTTCGGCACGCCATGTCGGCGGGATGCCCGCGTCTGCCGGGTCCACCCCGATCGACTTGAGGCTTTGCCGCAGCATCTTGCGCCGCTGGCCGAAGGCCGCCGCGGTGACCGTTTCCATCGCCGACCATGTGGCGTCGCAGAGCGGGTGCGGCCGGGGTGTCAGCGTCACGACGGTCGAGGCCACCTTGGGAGGCGGGGTGAAAGCCTCCCGAGCCACGTTGAACGCCCGCTGCACCGTGCATAGCCACTGTACGATCACGCTGAGCCGGCCGTAGTCGGCGGTGCCGGGTTCGGCCAGCAATCGGTCGGCCACCTCCTTCTGGAACATCAGGGTCAGGCCCTGGTACTGGTTGATCTCCCGAAGCCAGCGGATCAGCAGCACCGTGGCGATGTTGTAGGGCAGGTTGGCGACCACCTTGCGGGGTGGCGGCAGCAGGTCGGCCATGCACACCGTCAAGGCATCGGCCAATACCACTCGGAGCCGCCCGGGAAATACCTCGGCCAGTTCGGTCATCGCCGCGGCACAGCGCGGGTCCTTCTCCACCACAACGATGCGTTCGGCCTCCGTCCGCAGCAGGCTTCGGGTGAGCCCGCCGGGGCCGGGCCCGACCTCGACAACATTGATCCCGGCGAGGTCGCCGGCGGCTCGGGCGACCCGGTCCGTGAGGTTCCGGTCGAGCAGGAAGTGCTGGCCAAGGCTGTGGCGGGCCCTGAGCTCATAGCGGGCGATCACGTCTCGAAGGGAGGGAAGTTCCGGAAGGGCCGATGTCATGCCATGCCGGCCGTACTCCGCCGGGCGGAGATCTCGGCGGCAAGCCGCAGGGCCGCGATCAGGCTGTCGGGGCGGGCGATCCCACTCCCGGCAATGTCCAGGGCGGTTCCGTGGTCCGGGGAGGTTCTGACGAACGGCAGACCGAGGGTGACATTGACACCGCCGTCGAAGTCCAGCGCCTTCAACGGGATCAGGGCCTGATCGTGATACATGCAGATGGCGGCATCGTAACTGTCGCGCATCGACGGCGTGAACAGGGCGTCCGGCGGGACCGGGCCGGCGACGGTGATGCCCTGACGGTGAAGGTGCGCCAGGGCCGGGGCGATGATGTCCAACTCCTCCCGCCCCAGGGCGCCATCCTCCCCCGCATGGGGATTGAGGCCGGCCACTGCCAGGCGTGGAGCCGCAATGCCGAAATCACCCGCCAAGGCTGCCGCTGTGGTGCGTGCCGCCGTCACGATCCCGTCCGTCGACAGGGCTTCGACCGCCCCCCGAAGCGGCAGGTGAACCGTCACCGGGACCACTCTCAGCTGTGGGCTCGCCAGCATCATCACCGGCTTGGCACCCGGACCGGCGAGCGCCGCCAGGTATTCGGTATGGCCGGGAAAGGTGAAGCCGCCGTCGTAGAGTGTCTTCTTGTGAATGGGGCCGGTCACCACGGCCGCCCCCCTGCCCGACCGGACCATCGAGACCGCTTCCTCGATCGCCGCCAGCACCGCCGGGGCGTTGGCCGGATCGGGGCGGCCCGCCACAGGCGGTGCCGACAGGGGCCGATGCAGTACCGGCAGTGCCTGCCGGAATGCCGACCGGCCCTCCTCCGGCGTGCCGACCACCGAGATCGGAACCTCAAGGCCCAGCCTGCGCGATCGTGCACTGAGAGCGTCGGCATCGCCGATGACGACGAAAGCGGCAACCGGACCCCGATCCGGCTCCGGCATGCGTCCGGAAAGCCACGCCGACAGCACGACATCCGGTCCGATGCCCGCAGGCTCGCCGAGCGTCACCAGCAGCGGCGGCCGACCCTCCACGGCGTTGGAACGCATCGTCGGCGCTGATCCACCCGGCTCAAATGCGGACGTCGACGAAGGCTTCCCGGCGAAGGTCCCGGATCATCCGCCGCGCCGTCGCCTCCAGGCGCTCATTGAAGATCATCTCCCGAACCTCCTCGCGGATCTGCGCCGAGACCGCTTCGGTCCCCCGGGCGCACACCATCAGGATCACGGCCGCATCATCCTCCACAAACGGTTCGGACACCTGTCCGGCGGCGAGGCCCTGCACCCGCTGGCGCCGCTCCGCCCCGAGGCGCACGGGGTCGACGACGTTCGGACCGCTGGTCTCGACCGCCGCATCGGCCGCGGCACGATCGGACAACGCCTCGCAGCTGGTGACCCCACGGGCGAGCTCCCGGGCACGGGCTGCCGCCTGCCCGGCGTCGGCATCGGTGGCGCTGCCGCGGGCGAACGGAACCGAGACCTCCAGGATGGCAATGCCGTCGCCGCCATCGCCGATGCCGGCCGCGACGCGGCGATCGATCATCAGCACGATGTGGTAGCCGGAGAGGGCCTGGATCGGCCCCAGCACCTCACCGGGGCGCATGTCCTGGATCGCTGCCCGGATATCCGGGTCCATCTCGGCGTGACGGAGCCAGCCCAGGTCGCCGCCCAGAGCGGCCGACGCCGCCGCCGAATAGTTCCGGGCCAGCGCTTGGAAGCTGATCCCCTGTCGCAACTGATCCATGATGCGCCGCGCCAGTCCCACGGTTTCGGCGGCGCTCACGGGGTCGTCCGCCGGCAGCACGATCTCGGCGAGACGGTATTCCGGCTGGCCGGCGGTCTGGCGTATCCGTTCTATGCGGACATCGACGTCATTTTCCGTGATTTGCCCCTGCACCCGCCGGCCGACCGTCTTGACCCATGCCAGTTCCGATTCGACCTGCTCGATCAGGGTGGAAATGTCGATGCCGGCACTTTGCAACAGGCCGGGCAGGCTCTCCGGCGGAACCCCGATCTGACCGGCAATGCCGGTAAGGGTCCGGTCGATCTCTTCCCGGGTCACCTGGACGTTGAGCCGTCGGGCCTCCTGCATCTTCAGCTTCTCGTCGATCAGCATGCGGATCACATAAGGAGCGGCGCGTTGCTGGTTTTCCGGCGTCAGCGCCTGACCGGTGGTGGCCAGCAACAGCGCGACCCGGTTCGCCAAGTCGTGCACCGAGATGACATCGTCATTGACGACGGCGGCGATGCGAAGCGTCTCCTGCGCCCTTGCCTCTCCGCCCGCCCAGCCCGGGCAGACGCTGGCGGCGATCGCCAGGGCGAGCCCGACCAGCGGCATGGCCCACCTGTGTCTTGAAGCCTTGGCGCCCAGCTGACGCGCAGCGCCGGGGGATGGCTTGCGATACATGATCACGATTTCAGTCCACTCAAAACCGCGTCTGCGACTCGCCGATGGTCTTGAAACTGATGCGGATGAAGAAGCTGTTGTCCGGCACCAGGTCCCGATCCCGGAAGGTCTGACGGGTCCAGCTTCCGTCCAGCAGGAAGCACTCATCTTCGTAGGTGAACCCAAGCCCGACCTCGCGCAACCCCCCGTCCTCGGTAAGGTCGTACAAGCTGAATGCGCGGCCGCGCCAGTACCGGGTGAACTGGCTTTGGAGATTGAGTCGCAATTCCTCCCGGCCCGCGAACTCTTCGCTGGCCTCGTCGGCGAGAAACAGGTAGCGGCCACGCAGCCTCAAGGCCTCGATGCCGCCGCCGAAAAGCACCTCGTTGCTGCGGAACCCCAGCTTCTGGGAGTTGACCCGGGTCCGGTAGCCGGCGTTGAACCAGGGCGCGAATGCGGCGTCGACCGACGCGACGAAATCGGACAGCTGCGTGCTCAAGCCGGATGCCTCATCCAGCCCAGAACTGCGTTGGAACCGGTAGCTCTGCCCGGCGAATGCCACGAGGCTCTGGCCGCGGTCGGTGAACGCCTGCCAAGCCAGACCGTAGTTGAGTCGCGTGCCGCCTTCAACCCGGTCGAGCCCGGGTACGCGGTTGGCGCTGATCACGTTGTCGACATCGATCTCCAGTGTCTGGCTGTCTTCGTTTGGAATTTTGTCCGAACTGCCGCCGATCGGGGCGACAGCGATCTGGACGACCGGCTCGACCATCTGGTCGAACCGCTCGCCGGTCCGAAGCCAGGGCCAGCGCCAGTCCGCCGAGGCTTGTGGCCAAATCCGGCCGGAGAAGCCGGTAAACGGGGTCTTGTCCCCGGGCCGTTCCAACTGGTTCACGTGGTAGCCGTCTGCCCAGAGAGTCGCAGAAACCTCGTACAGGCCTCCGATCACGTCCTTGAGCGGCAGGCTCCAGCCGGCACGGGCGGACAGCCGCTGGGTATCGTTCCCCTCCCGCCGGACAAGGCTCGCGAGGTTCAAGTCCACGGTGGTGCGACCGCCATAGGGATCGAGTTGGGCGGAAAAGTTGTAATCCAGGAGCGGCGCCACGATCGGCTGCGCCTTCGGATCGGCGCCCGCCTCCAGGGGCTGAAAACTGTACGCATTGGCGCTGAAATAGCCCTCTCGGCCGAACCGTTCCAGGAAGCCGCGGGACGTCAATGTGCGGGATGGGCCGCCGAAGCCGTACCGACGCAGGTAGGTGTCGTCGGATGTGCGATTGAATGCGGCCCCGCCGCGCCACCGTTCGCTGATATCATATCGGAACGAGCTGAAGACATGGCCGCGGATGTCATCCTGGCTGTCCACCGTGCCGCTGCCGTCGAAGTTGAGCACGCCGTGCTTGAAGGCCTGCCGGTACTCGAAACCCAGGACCGGTCCCTCGTCCGAGGTGTAGATGGGCGTGATGGTGGCATCCTTGTCATCGGCGATCACCCAGTAGAAAGGGGTGCCGACGATCACGCCGAGGTCGGTGGAGGTGCCGATGATCGGCATCAGGAAGCCGGACTTGCGCGTGACCGTGGGATCGGGATGCGACAGGTATGGAGTGTACAGCACCGGAATTCCGCCCAGTTCCAGCCATGCGTCCCGGTATTCGATTTCCCGTGCGACTTGGTCGTGACGGACCCGGACCGCCTTGACCTGCCAGAGCGGCGCCCGGGTCGGGTCCTTCGCACAGAGGTCGCAGGGGGAGTAGACCGCCTTCCGCATCTCCGTCAGGTTGCCTTCCCGGCGCACCGCGCCGACCGCGGCGAAGCGGGCGCCGTCGGACAACACGGCGCGGATGTTGTCGAGCAGCCCGCTGCGCAGGTCGCCGGTGATCTCGACCCGGTCGGAAAACAGCACCTCGCCGGTGGGTTCGAGCAGCGCGACATTGCCGGTGGCCGTCATCAGGTCGCGCGGCTGCTCGTAGGTGACCTCGTCCGCCAGCAGAATCCTCCCGCCATGATCGATCTGGACCCTGCCGACGGCGCGAACCATCTCCCGTTCATGATCGTAGATCAACTCGTCCGCGGTGAACACGATCGGCTCATCATCCGTCCAATCGATGGGCTGGGCCGCGGCCGCCGCGTTCATCGCCAGCACCAAGGCCATGCCCAGAGCGCCGACCCAGTGCCGATTGTACGCCATCGGCCCTACCCATCCTCCAGGTGCAGGATCAACGCCAAGCCGATCAGGGTTGCTGCCAGCGAAGGCGTCCAGGCCGCCAGCACCACCGGCGCGCGATCCGACAGGCCGAGCGCGTGCACAATGTCGGAAACGAAGTACATCACGAACCCGCCGGCAACCCCGCCGACGATGACGAAGAACCCACCTCCGCGCCGGGCATGGCGCATGGTGACGCTGGCGGCGATGAGCACCATCGCGGCCATCAGCAGCGGTGCGGCGAGCATCACCTGGAAGTGCAGCCGATGGCTCGATGCGGCGAAACCGGCAGCCTCCAAGGTTCGGATGAACTCTGGCAGCCGCCAGAACGAGATGGTTTCCGGCGACGCGAAACTGTCCTCAATCCGGGAGCGGGTCAGGTCGGTCGGCAACCGGTAACTTCCCAGGAACTGGGCCGGCCGTTCCGGCACGAAGAACCAGACGCCTTCCATCAACCACGCGCCGGGCTCCAGCCGGGCCTGTGTCGCCTCGATCCGTCGGGCGAACCGGTCCGGGCCATCGAACTGGAAAATGATGACCTGGCTGAGTTCCACGATTTCGTCGGTCTGGGTGACACGTGAGGCGTGAATCACCGACTGGCCCTCGGGTGATGCCTGACGCAACCACAGCCCGGACCCGGAAATGAACAGGGGATCATCACGCTGGTGCATGCTGATGGCCTCGATCCTCTCGAATCGCGCCAGAGTGGCCGACGCCAGGGGGCTGATCGCCGTCGCCTGCAGCACGCCGAACAGGATCGCGACAGCCAAGGGGCCCAGAAGGAACTGCCACGCGGATGTGCCGGCGGCGCGGATCACGACCAGTTCGTTGCTTCGGGACAGACGCCAGAATACCGCCATGGCGGCGAACAGGCCGGCGAAGGGAAACGCCTGTTGGCCAAGAAAAGGCAGCTTAAGCAGCGCCATTTCAAAGACAACCGACAACGATACACCGTCCTTGGTCGCGGTACGTCGCAACAATTCGATCGTATCTGCCAGAAGTATGACAAACAGAAATGCGCCAAGGACAACCAGGAATGCCAAAACATACTGGCGAGCCAGGTAAATAATCAGCGTGCGCGAAAGGTAAGCCATCGCTCGTCCGGGACCTTGTTTCCGCTACGCCGTCCGCCTGCCGACGGTAGCGGGCGACGGGCCCATTAGTCCGGACGAAAGCCGGACCAGGGGGCGCGGTGCACCGGACAGTACCCATAGTCCGGTGAAAATGGGCGCGAGCGCCAGAACATACAGCAATGGCACGAGCATCAGGTTGCGCGCAGCCAGATTCTCCAGGCCAAGGGCAGCAAGCGCAAGGGCCAGTACGGTCACGACCGCCACCACGGTTTGCGGTGCCTGGCCGCCTCGACGGAAGGGGGCGGCGAGGAGGCAGACAGTTGCCACCAGCGGATAGCCGAGAGCTGCGAGCGGCGCGGTCAGACGCCGGTGTGCCTCCACCTTGAACTTCCCGACGTCATGGGGTTGGACGGTCAAGTCGTCGTCGGCCCTCAGCAACTCGAGAAGCGAGCGCTCGCGGGCATCGCGGTAGCGGGTCGATTGATCCGCATGGGCGCTGTCGACCAGGTCATGGCTGTAGCGTTCGAAGTACAGAACGGAGAGGTAGCTCCCACTCTCGTTCACTTCCTGGCGACTGCCGTTGATCAGGACGACACGGCTGCCGTCAGGGCCGTACACCAGGGACCCTCGTTCGGCGATCAGGGTATAAGGGGCGCCCTCGCTGCCGCTGTCATGGACGAGGATGCCCCGCAACCCGCCGTCGCGGTCACGTTCCCGGACATAAATGGTGACGCCGTTGCCGATGTCGGTGAATGTGCCTTCTTCGATGAGCACCCGCGAGTAGTCCTGCCGGGCCAGCCACTGAGCATCCTTGAACGCAGCGTAGGAAGCCGGCAGAACGCTGAAATAGAGGCCGTAACTGAACGCCGTCACCAGCAGGGCGACGACGATCGCCGGCTTGGCCAGGCCAAGTGGGCTGACCCCCGCCGCCCGCATCGCCACCAGTTCCCGGTCGTTGCCGAGGCGGCTGTAGACGAACAATACCGTGGTGAACACGGCAATCGGCAAGATGATTACGAGGAAATTTGGCACAAGCATGGCGACCAACGTGAGAAAGGCACCCACGTCAAGCCCGCGGTTGACGATCCAGTCGACAAAGCGAAGTGACTGGGTCAGCCAAAGGACACCGGTAAGGATCAGTGCCACCAGCAACATGCCGATCAGCAACTGTTTGGTGACCTGCCGGTTGAACGCGCCCATCACCCAAATTTCCCGATCTGTGCCTTTCGAGCGGTCACACTGCAAAAAAAGCTGCGCTAAATCAAGGTATACCGTCTGCGGCTCCGGCCCGAGCCCGGTGCGGGTCACTACCTTACCTCGGCGATGGCGCAAGGGCTTCCAGCGAATCCTTCTCCCCGTGGCCACCGTCGCGAAATCATGGACGTGGGGCGTTCTCCGTCTTGGGTGGCCGGTATGCCAAAGTTAATCGGGCGTTAGGTGCAGCACGGGTAGCATTGCGCCACAAGCTTGACCGTTGATCCTTTTCACGGCAGCAATCACCAAGGCCGCGCAACACAGCGAAACGAAGCCTGACGGCGCACGCGATTTCGGTTTAACGAACTGCCGAGTGCCGGTATCTTTCGGGCAAGTCTCTCGCGTACTCATTGAGTCGAACTGATGTCATGAAAAGAAATATGAAGGCATTCATCTCCACAAGTTCTTCCCAAAATACAGGGTCGGATAAAACAATGAACCCCTTGTCGACCATTTGAGCGGCAAAAATCAATCCAGCCATGGCATAGAGCGGCATCGATAGGTAGCTAAGCGTGAAACAAAACGCCCTGCAGAAAGCCTTTCGATTGACATACAAAACACATAGCAGGCAAGCAAACAAAAACAGAAATATTCCATCCCTGATCGGGCCTGACGTCAGGGCGTGCGCCCAATTAGGCATGTTGAAGGGCCTGAAATCGACCTCCCTGAAGAACATGGAGAAGCAAGCGAATGCCATGATTGCTGCAGAGATTCTAAGTTCATGCCTTAGCTTATGCACGGCACGCATAAAAAGTGCAAATCCAGCTAACAGTAGCGCAGCCTGCCCATTTTCGATGAATCCATTCTCCACGGAGAGCCAAGCCTTCCCCAAAAATGGCGCCGCCGAAAAAATAAATATGTTAAGAGCCATGGCGCCACCAAATATCCATTTGGTGGATCCAGTCGGATAGAGGAAGCCCATGCGAGCGGCCGCCCATTGGTTCATTTGGATGGGCCCATATCTTTGGCCACTGCCGACGAAGGTGCCCTCGCATGACTGCCGGCTGCTTTTTCAAAAGTCTCCAGAGGGCAGCCGCCCAGAAGGCGGACTCTGGTGTTTCGCCGGACCACAACTTTTTGTCATCTGAGTGTTCGAGCAACCGTAACATTTTCGTCATGGCGTCACCAGCGACAACAGCCGCCGCCCCGCCGCTGAAGCGGTGCGGGACCGGAAAGAATCCGCTGCGATCTCAATCGGCCGCACGCTCGGTGGCGTTTGCGGCGTTGGCCAGTGGGCTCACGGCCTGCGGGTTCCTGCCGCCGCTCGAGGTGTTTCGTGCCGAGTTCTGGTCCAACCCCGCCGATCCGCCGTGGACCGTCACGGCCTCGGTCGAGCGCCCACCTGCACCCTCCGAGGCGGCGTTGCCGCGGCCGGCAGGTGATCCGCGGGTGACCATGACCGGCGTTGCCGATCTCGGGTCGAAATCGCCTCCGGCGGCACCGGCGAACCAGAGAGGACACGTCGAGGGAGACGGCATGGTTCAGCAGCCAAAGGCCCCGGCATCGCCTGCGACATCGCCCGTCACCGCCGCGGCGGAGTGGCCTGCGGCACCGGCGTCAACGCCGGAGGCGTCATCCCAACGCTTATCGACCGGCGGGCCGGCGGTGCATCTCGGCTCCTACCGGACCCGTGCCGAGGCGCTCAGGGCCTGGCCGCAACTCGTCCGCGCTTTTCCGGACCTGCTCGACGGTCTCGCCCCGGATGTCCGGGAGACTCCCGCCGGCGCGGATGGACAGGCCCTGTGGCGGCTGATTGCCGGCACCGCCCGGGACGAGGCCGCCGCTGTTGAACTGTGCCAAGCGCTCAATCGCCAGCACCAGTTCTGCCGGCCGATCGATGGAAACCGAGGGTGACGCAAGGGGCGCCGGCCGGCGCTCAAGGCACCGGGACGTTGTCGATCAGCCGGGTGCGACCGAGCCAAGCGGCGCCGAGAACCCGCCCCGGCCGGGTCCCGCCGGGCCACGGTTCCAGAGTCTCGGCATCTCGGACGGTCACGTAGTCGACCGACGTGAAGCCGGCCTCGATCAGCCGGTCCGAAGCCCATCGCTCAACGTTTGCCGTCGCGCGGTCATGTCGCGCCCGATGGGCGACCTCCATCAGGGTCGCGTACAGTTCCGGCGCAATGGCCCGTTCGTCGGCGGTCAGGTACGCGTTGCGGGACGACAGGGCGAGCCCGTCCGATTCCCGAATCGTGGGCGCGGCCTCGATCCGGACGGGAATGTGCAGATCCCGAACCATCCGCCGGATTACCTGAAGCTGTTGGTAGTCCTTCTCACCGAACACCGCGATATCGGGCGACGCCTGGATCAGAAGCTTGGCGACCACGGTCGCGACCCCGGTGAAGAAACCCGGCCGGAACGCTCCCTCAAGGATGTCGCCGAGCCCGGGAACGGTGACCCGGCAGACCTCGCCTTCCGGATACATCTCGTCCGCCGACGGCGCGAACAGCAGGTGGGCGCCGGCACCAGCCAGCTTGGCCGCATCCCCGGCTTCATCACGGGGATAGACGGCGAAGTCCTCATTGGGTCCGAACTGGGTCGGATTGACGAAGACCGAAACGCAGACCCGGTCAGCGGCCTCCAGGGCGTGGCGAACCAGGGCGATATGCCCGGCGTGCAGCGCCCCCATGGTCGGCACCAAGCCGATCCGGTGGCCTTCCCGCCGGAGGTGCCCGATCTCCTGGCGCAGCGCCGCCACTGCCTGGACCACGCCGAGGCCGGTCCGCCCGCGCTCGCCCAAGGGCGTCGCCTCCGGGATTTCCGGCGCCGTCATCCCGCCTTCTTCTGCGGCTTGTCGGGGCTTTGTGCAGGACTGACGCCGAAGCAGTGGTCCAGCGTCGGGAACCGGCGCTGGCGAACATCTTGGGCGTATTCCTTCGCTGCCGCGGCGATGCCGGCGCCGAGTTCGGCATAGCGCTTCACGAACCGCGGCTTGAAGTCCGAAAACAGGCCCACGAGGTCCTCGGTGACCAGGATCTGGCCGTCACAGGCCGGGGATGCGCCGATACCGATGGTGGGAATCGGGACCCTCGCGGTAATCGCCCGGGCCAGCGGTTCCACCGTCCCCTCGATCACCAGCGCAAAAGCCCCGGCTGCCGCCACCGCGTCGGCATCGGCGCGGATCTCCTCCGCTTCCTTCTCCTCCCGGCCGAGTGAGCGGAAGCCACCGGCCGTGTTGACCGACTGCGGCAACAGTCCGACGTGGCCCAGCACCGGAATGCCGCGCTCGGTGAGAAAGCGAATGGTTTCCGCCATCTCCACCCCCCCTTCCAGCTTCACGCCGGCGCAACCGACCTCTTTCATCACCCGGGCGGCGTTGCGGAAAGCGACCTCCTTGGACTCCTGGTAGCTGCCGAACGGCAGGTCGACGATGACGCAGGCCCGCTTGGCACCGCGCATCACCGCCTCGCCATGGGCGATCATCATGTCCAGGGTAACGCCCAAGGTACTGTCCATCCCGTACAGAACCATGCCCAGGGAATCGCCCACCAGCAGCAGGTCCACCGTATCATCCAGCAGCACCGCGGTGAGCGCCGTATAGGCGGTGAGGCAGACGATGGGCTCCTGCCCCTTGCGGCTGCGGATGTCGGGGACGGTGACTCGCTCTCGCTTGAGGTGGACGCTCAACGCGTTCTCTCCCTTGCCGATCCGGCGCGACTCTACGCCCTGGCCAGACGGGAGCAAGCGCAATTCGCCGGCGCGGACCACGTGAGCGGCGACAACCAGGGTCCGTTGACGCGGCCCATCCTGGGGCTACAGTGATTGCTCCTGAGCACGGAAGGAACACGGGGGCGACGCGTGGATGACGGGGACCCAGGGGCGGTGGCGGCCGGAAGCGAGGGGCGGGATGGAGCCATCGCGGGCGCCGGCGGGATCCTGCCGGCGCAGTCGATCCGCGCCCTGATCCGGTCGGCCGGCATTCGGTCCGGCCAGCCGATCGAAGAAGACCAGCTCCAGCCCGCGAGCCTGGACCTCAGGCTCGGCAGCGTTGCCTACCGGGTCCGGGCGAGCTTCTTGCCCGGCCCTGGCGCCACGGTCATGGCGCGCCTTTGCGACTTCCAGATGCACGAAATGAGCCTCGCCGCGGGCGCGGTGCTGGAGCGGGGGTGTGTCTACATCGTGCCGGTGGCCGAGTCCCTGGCCCTGCCGGATGCCCTGTCCGGGGTCGCCAACCCCAAGAGCTCCATCGGCCGCCTGGACGTGTTCACCCGCCTGATCACCGACGGAGCGGTGCTGTTTGATCACGTCGCTCCGGGCTACCAGGGGCCTCTTTATGTCGAGATCTCGCCCCGCACCTTCAGCATCGTGGTTCGGGAGGGTAGCCGCCTCAATCAGCTCCGCCTTGTCTGCGGCAGCGCCGCCACCACCGATACCGCCCTGCGCCGGCTCCATCAGGTGACACCGCTGGTGGATGGCGACTTGCTGGAAGCGGACATCGGCCGCGGCATTGCCGTCACCGTGGATCTGAGCGCCGCCGCGGGTGGGCCCGTCGGCTACCGTGCGCGCCGCCACGCCGATCTCATCGACTTGGCGAGGGTGGATCACTACGCGCCGGAGGCGTACTGGGAACCGGTGCACGCTGAGCCCGGCATGACCGTCACCCTCAATCCCGGCGACTTCTACATTCTCGCTTCCCGCGAAGCGGTTACCGTGCCGCCCGACCATGCCGCGGAAATGCGCGCCTACGACACCCAGGTCGGCGAGTTCCGGGTCCACTACGCCGGGTTCTTCGACCCCGGCTTCGGCTATGCGGGCTGTGACGGGGTCGGGTCCCGAGCGGTGCTGGAGATCCGGTCGTTCGAGATCCCGTTCGTGCTCCGTCACGGCCAGCTGGTCGGGCGGCTGGTGTACGAACGCCTCGCCGCCGTCCCCGACAAGTTGTATGGACCATCCATCGGGTCCTCCTACCAGCGCCAGGGACTGATGCTGGCCAAGCAGTTCAAGCGCATCCGTCCGGTCTGAGCGCTGTGAGCGGCCGTGCCCGCCGCCCCGGAGACCTACCGGTGTTGGGACCCGCCGCCGTCCCCATGGCCGTGATGGCCGTGGTGGTGGTCGTGCCCATGCCCATGCCCATGCCCATGCCCATACCCGTGCTCGGCGGCATCGCTCTGACCATCCGACGGCTGGCGCACGGCCACGTCGATGGTGATCTCCCCGGCATTGGCGAAGCGGAGCATCAGCGGGATGCTCTCCCCTTCCACCAGCGGGCTCCGCAGGTTGATCAGCATCACGTGCAGCCCGCCCGGCTCCAGGGTGGCGGTGCCCCCCGCCGGCACCTCGACCGCGTCGATGCGGCGCATGCGCATCACGTCGCCATCCATCTCGTGCGTGTGCAATTCGGTCGTGGCGGCGACCGGGGCCGACGCCTCGACAAGGCTGTCATCGGTGGTTCCGAGGTTGTGCAGGTCCATGTAGGCGGCGCCGGCCCGGGCGCCGGGGGGGCTCGGCCTGGCCCAGGGATCATTGATCCGGATATCGCCGATTTGGTACTCCCCGGCGGCGAGGGGCAGCGCGCCTGTCGCCAGCATGACCGCCACCAGCGCCGCACTGCCAGCGCTTGCGCCCCGAACCAGGATGCCGTGCATGATCAAACGCTCCTTTCGGATCTGCATATGATGCTTCTCGCATACACTACCCGACCATGGGATGGCGAGAAACCATGATGGGCGAACCGGGAAGCGTACCCGAAGCGCGGCGGCGCTGGCGGCTCGCCATCACCGGCAGCGCCGGGGTCGGCAAGACCACGCTGGCCGCCCATCTGGCGCAGGCGCTCGAGTTGACCGTGATCCCCGAGGGCATGCGCACTCGCCTCGAGGGTGGGCTTGACCTGCATGCGCTCGGCCGCGATGGCCTCAGGGCCTTGATTGCCGAGCTGTTCGATGAGGCGATGGCCCGGAAGGAAGCCGCCATGGCGGTCGGCAACGGCTTCGTTGCCGACCGTTGCGCCATGGACTTCCTCGCCTTCTGGCTGTTCTACGGCTTCGCAGCGGATATCGAGGCCACCGCCGAGCTGGCACGCAAGGCCGAGGCGGCGCTGGACTGCTATGACGCCGTCGTGGTGCTGCCGTGGGGCGCCATCCCGCTCCATCCTGACGGGGTTCGCACGGCCAATCCCTGGTTGCAGCTTCACTACCAGATGCTGGTGGAAGGCCTGCTCGCCCGCCGGCGCAACCGGGTTCGCGTGCTGAACGTTCCGGCCGACAGGGCCGTGGTCGAGGCGCGTGCCGACTGGATTCTTGACCACCTCACCGAGGCGGCCGGCAGCTCCGAAGCCCGGCCCAATGGCTTCGTCGGTTAGTGTTCGGGGTTAGTGTTCGGGATCGGCGCCGCAGGTTCCCGCGCCCCGGTCCATCGCCGCCAGCCACAGGTCGAGCTTCGCGACGTCGGGATGGGTGTGCAGCATCTGGCGGAGCGCGATCCGCGCCCCCTTGCGGACCGATCGAGTGTCCGCTCGGGGGTAGCGGTCCGGCGGGATCCCCGCGATCACCGCGGAGGTGATCATCACCTTTTCCTCCATGTAGCCGGGCGGGCCATGGCGTTCCAACAGGCGCTGAAACGATCGATGCAAGGTGGGATCGAACGGCCGGGCGCGCCCCTCGGTGTCGGTTATCGGGCTTCCCGGATGCAGACCCAGCACCGGGACCCACCCCTCGGGGATCGGCGCGTTGGCGGAACGGGTCCGCTGACGGGTCAACAGGTCGGGCAGCAGGTGGGTGTGGGGACCCGCAGGCAAGGCAATCTGGCGGCGCCGGGACGGGATCGGCTGATAAACTTCGATCCGGCCCAGCCGGGAGCGGCACACGCGGTGCGGGCTGGCTTGCTTCACGGCCTCCATCCAGACGGCCCGCGGGTCGCGGAATGAGCTGCCCGCGCCTTTGCGCAGTTCTCGGATCAGGGCGGGATCATCGCTGCGAACGCAGAAATCGACCTGTCGGGCGCCGATGCCGAGGTCGAACAGGATCTGGTGCCTGGCTTCAGCCCGGAGGGCGTCGACGTCCGGCCCCAGTTCGGTCAGCACCGCGCGCCCACCCATCCCGGCCCGGTCTTGCGGCAGGCAGAACGACAGGGTCTGAGTCCAGGCGTCGAATCGCTGGCTGAGGCCCTCGTACGCCACGAGCCGGACTTCAGGCGGCACCGAGATCTGCAGCCCGCCTCGCGCCGTCAGCGCAACGCCGCCATCCGCGGCAAGGTGCAGCATCGGCGCGGGGTCGCGCGCCACCCGGGAATACTCGGCCAGCGCCCCGAAGGTCCCGATGGTCCACCCCGCCTGCGGGTCCGCCATCATCTCGTGTATCAGCTCGATCGCAGCCTTCCAGCCGTCTGATGCCATGTCTGATGCCGCCTTCGCTGGTCTTCGCACCCGGGTGTTCGACCGGGACGCCGTCACCGCGAACGCCCGTCGCGTGGTCGGCGGCGACGGTCGCTCCGGCGATGATGGGGAGGCCGTGGCGCACCCGTCAACCGCCTTGCGGCGCGCTCAATGGTGCGTTGCAATATTCGCGACAACGGTTTGTTCAGATGAAGCTTATAAGATTTCCCGCTGAAACGGTCGCGACGGCACGAGCGACGGAAGCGGAGGACACGTTCGAGGGGCGGATTGGTTCAGTACCGAACAAGAGGATCATGATGAACTGGGATGCCCGCATCGCCCGGATTGCGCCGTACGCTGCGATAGCTGCTGCCTTCGCCTTGACGTTCCTGGTATTTGCCGCCTACTTCCAATGAGCTGATCAGAGCCTGAGACGGGGCGACGTCAAATCGTGCCCGCGGTTGTGGCTCCGTCCGGTGCGCCTTGAGCCGCGACCGACATTGATAGCCACGAAGTGCGGCAATTGCATGACGGGGCCGGCATGATGCTGCCGCCCGCTTGGCGACGTCATCCGCAGGCGAGGGCTGCTTTGGCCAAGTCTCGAACCTCGGGCCGGATCGGGCCGGGGTGCGGCGGATCGGCCAAGCCGGTGAACCACGCCGCCGGCGCTGACCGGGCCCGCCGGTGGTTCCAGCGAACCGCCCGCAACACCGATTCCGCTTCCGGCGGCAGCCGCTCCGGAACAACGAAGCCATTGAGCACGCCCCAGATGCCGGTCCAGCAGCGGGCGACGGACCATGGATTGTAGCCGCCGCCGCCAAGCACCAGCAACCGGGGGGCGATTGATGCGACCTGGGCGACCGCCTGCCATAACGCCCGGTTGGAGAGCGCCAGCCGGGTCATCGGATCGTCGGCCAAGGCATCGGCACCACATTGCACCACGACCGCGTCCGGCTCGACCGCGTGGAGCAGCGGCAGCACCGACGCCTCCATCAGGTACGCGAACTCACAGTCGTTGGCCGGTGGCGGCAGCGGCAGGTTGCGGGCATGACCGCCGCCGCGGTCCCGCACGCCGCCGGGCCCGTCGGACAGGTCGTCCCGCTGCATCGGCCACCGCCCGGCTTCATGAAGGGAGACGGTGAAGACACGCGGCTCATCGTTGAACGCGCATTGCACGCCGTCGCCGAAATGGGCATCAAGGTCCAGGTAGAAGACCCGTCGCAGGCCGCCGTCCAGCAGCGCCAGGATCGCCAGCACCGGATCGTTGAAGGTGCAGAAGCCGCTGGCCCGGGCCTTCTGGCCGTGGTGGGTGCCGCCGGCCGGGTTGTAGATCACCCGGTCCCCATTGATCAGCAGCCGTGCCGCCAGAAGCGAGGCGCCGCAGGCGGTGGCCGGGCGCCGGAACATCTCCGGGTAGATCGGATTGCCGTTGATGCCGAGGTTGAACAACCGGGCGGCGGCAGCGGTCACGGCTTGGCTTCGTTCGGCATCGACCACGGCCGCGACGTACTCGGGCGCATGGAACCGGGTCAGGTCCGCGACGGTCGCGGCCGGGCTCTCGCGATAGGCTCCGTCGGGAAGCCAGCCGAGTGCGCGACAGAGGTCGATCACCAGGGACACGCGCGGGATCGCCAGAGGATGTCCGGGGGCGTGCCGCGAGACCCGATAGAGGTCGCTGCCGATGAACACCGGTCGCGCGGTCTGCGTCCTCAGCATGCTGCCGCTTCCGGCTGCGCTCCGACCGGGCGATTGGCCGGCGCTTCGGCAGGATTTGCACCCTCGCGGACGCCGTGATACGCAAGCGCATGTTGCGTTCCAAAGAGGGTCGAATGCCGGCGGGGAGACGACCGCTCCACTGGGCAATCCGCGTGCCAAAGGTCGCCGTCAGGGTCGCGATTGTCCTGCTGCTGGCGGTCGGCATCGGCGTTGGCGCTTCGGCGTGCGGTCGCAAGGCGCCGCCCGAGCATCCGCCCGAGTCCGATTTCCCGCGCCAGTATCCGCCGCGCTGACCGTACCCGAGACCCGGCCCGATGGACCATTTCACCTATCGTCACGGCCAGCTCCATGCCGAGGACGTCGCCATCGCGGACATCGCCGGTGCCGTCGGCACCCCGGTCTACATTTATTCCCGCGCGACCTTGGAGCGCCACTACCAGGTGTTCAGCAGGGCGTTCACCGGTCTCGACCCACTCATCTGCTATGCCGTCAAGGCCAATGCCAACATTGCGGTGATTCACACCCTGGCATCACTGGGTGCCGGCGCCGATGTGGTCTCCGGCGGCGAGCTGCGCTCGGCCCTGGCGGCCGGCGTGCCGGGCGATCGGATCGTGTTCTCCGGCATCGGCAAGACCGAGGATGAGATGGCCATGGCGCTCCAGGCCGGCGTCTGCCAAGTCAATGTCGAGTCGGTGCCGGAGCTGGAAGCCCTGTCGGATGTGGCGTCACGCCTGGGGCGGGTGGCGTCGACGGCCATCCGGGTCAACCCTGACGTCGACGCCAACACCCATGCCAAAATCACCACCGGCCGCCGGGAGAACAAATTCGGCATCGAGTGGACCGCCGCCCACGCGGTCTGCGCGGCGGCGGCGGCGCTTCCGGGCATCGAGCTCTGTGGAATCGCCTGCCACATCGGCTCTCAGCTCACCGGTCTCGAGCCATTCCGCCAGGCGTTCCTCCGGCTTCGCGATCTGGTCCTGATGCTCCGCGCCGATGGCCACCACATCCGCACCCTCGATCTCGGCGGCGGACTTGGCATTCCTTATGGCGACGAGGTTGAGCCGGTTCCGCACCCGGACGCTTATGCCGGCATCGTTCGCGAGACCGTCGGCCGCCTCGGCTGCCGGCTGATCCTGGAGCCGGGTCGGCTGCTGGTCGGGAATGCGGGGGTCCTCGTCACCAGGGTCCTCTACGTCAAGGAGGGGGCGACCCGTACCTTCGTGATCGTTGATGCCGCGATGAACGATTTGATCCGCCCGGCGCTGTACGGGGCGTTCCATGCCATCGTGCCGGCGACCGAACCGGCTGGTGACGCCGAGCCGCGACTGGTGGACGTGGTCGGGCCGATCTGCGAATCAGGCGACACGTTCGCCCGCGATCGCCCGCTGCCGCCGGTTGGGGCCGGTGATCTTCTGGTATTCCGTACCGCCGGCGCCTATGCCGCAGTCATGGCCTCGACCTATAACGCGAGGCCGCTGGTGGCGGAAACGATGGTCAACGGCGCCCGCTTTGCGGTGGTTCGGGACCGCGGTACCATCGACGACTTGCTTGTTCGCCAGCACGTTCCCACGTGGACTTGAGGGGTGGACACCGCGGCGGCGAGGGAGATGCCGTGAGTTCCGGACAGGATCGGCGGTACCGACGCCTGTTGCGGCTGGCCAAGGGCGCGTTGCTGTGGGAGCGGGTATGGCCACGAGCTTGGCCGTTCGCCGCGGTCGTCGGCGGCTTCGTGACCTTGGCGCTGCTGGACATCCTCCCGGCATTGCCGGGTTGGGCCCATGGGCTCATCCTGGTCGGGTTCGGGGGGGCGGCGGCGGTTGCCCTGTACCGAACCCTGTCGGCGCTGGGACCGGTCGGTCGCGACGCCGCCCGGCGCCGGATCGAGATCGACAGCGGGCTACACCATCGACCGTTGGCGGCTCTGGAGGATCGCTTGGCCGCCGGCTGCGACGCCCCCGGGGGCGGCGCCTTGTGGCAGCGGCACCGGCAGCGCATGGCCGAGGCCGTCAGCCGGATCAGAGTGCGCTGGCCGGCGCCGGATGTGGCGTCCCGCGATCCATGGGCGCTCCGGGCTGTTGTCGTGCTGCTGCTGGTCATCGGTGTGGCGGCCGGTGGCCACGAAGCGGGCCCCCGTCTGGCGCGCGCCGTCGCCCCCGACTTGACCGCCACCGCGACCGACACCGGGCGGATCGACGTCTGGATCTCCCCCCCCGCCTACACCGGGCTGGCGCCGGTTCTGCTCACGGCCAGGGACGGGTCGCAAGACGGGCTTCAGGGTGAACCGCTGCCGGTTCCGGTCGGCAGTTCGGTGCTGGCTCAGGCCGGTCGACTCCCGCAGGCGCCGGTTCTCCTCCTCGGGGCCGATCGGGTGCCGTTTGCGTCGGTCACCGGTTCGCCCGGCCCTGTCAGCGACTACCGGGCCGAGACCGTGGTTGAAGGCGGAAGCCGCCTGACGGTGGAACTGCGGCGGCGCACGCTGGCATCCTGGCCGATCCGGGTGATCGCAGATGAGGCGCCGGAGATCGCCTTTGCGGCGCCGCCCGATTCCACCCCGGACGGCCTGCTCGCCCTGTCCTACCGGGCCACCGATGACTATGGGGTTGTCGGTGTCACCGCGACGCTGGAGCGAACCGCGGCGCAGACCGGGGAAGACGCCTCCCTCCAGCTCAAGTTGCCGGTGCCCCCCTCCGGGCAGCAATCGGTTTCCGGCCATAGCCACCATGACCTGACCGCCCACCCGTGGGCCGGGTTTGCCGTCACCATTCGTCTGGAGGCCGTGGATGCCGCCGGCCAGAGGGGGGTCAGCGAGCCGGTTGCGGTACAGCTTCCCGAACGCAGCTTCTCCCATCCGGTGGCCAGGGCGGTGATCGCCGAACGGCGGCGGCTGACAGACAGTGAACCCGAAATCCGCCAGGGCGTGGCAGCGGTACTGGAGCGTATCGCTGGCCGCCCGGATCTGTTTGCCGACGATGTCGTGGTGTCCCTGGCTCTGGCGGTGGCGCGGAGTCGGCTGATCGCCGGCCGCGAGCCCGCTGCGGTCAGCCAAGTCCGGGACATACTTTGGCAAACCGCCCTGCGGATCGAGCTGGGCCGCGTGCCCATGGCGGAGCGCCGGCTGCACGAGGCGCATGATGCCGTGGCGGAAGCGTTGCAGCGGGACGCCGATGTGGCGGAACTGGATAGCCTGATCGACGACCTGCAGGGCGCGCTGGAGGAGTACCTCGCCGCCGTGGCCGATGCGCTGGCGGAACGCGGGCTCACCGCCGATGCAGAGGCCGCACCGTGGGCCACCATGATGGCCGGCGCCGATCTGATGGACGTGGTGGAAACCATGCGGCAGTTGGCGCAGTCGGGCGCACGCGCGGGCGCCGAGGCGATGCTGGCGGACTTGCAGCGTCTGCTCGAAAGGCTGCGCGCGGGATTGTCGGGTGGCGATGGTGCCGCGGCTGCCGAGTTTGCCGAGGCCGGGCGGCTGATGCGGGAGCTCGGTGCCCTCGCCGAGCGCCAGCAGACCCTGCTCGACCAGACCTTTGCAAGCTTGCGCGATGCGCAGGGATGGCTAGGGGAGGGCGCGCCCGGAACCGCGTCGCAGGGGGGCGCTCCGGAAGCGGCCGAGCAGGAGGCGCTGCGGCGGGCTCTTGGCGAGTTGATGCTCGACCTCGATTCATTGCTCGGTGGTATACCTGAACCGCTCGGCAGCGCCGAACGGGCGATGGGGAATGCGGTCGTCGGCCTGAAGCGTCATGATCTCGAAAGCGCCGTCGAAAGCCAGGGCGAAGCATTGGCGCATCTGCAGAGTTCGCTGAGCGCGGCAGCGGAGGCGATGGCGGAGCGGTTCGGTCCCGGTGCGGCACTGCTGCTCGGCGGAGCCGGGATGATGCAGCCCGGTCCCGGAAGCGATCCGTTCGGCCGCTTCGGCGGCGGCACCCGCGGGTTCGGCACCGGTGACGTCGCGGTCCCCGAAGAGGGAGAGATTCGCCGCGCCCAGGAAGTGCTGCGGGAACTCAGGCGGCGGGCAGGGGAGGCGCACCGGGCCCGCGATGAACTCGACTACATCCAGCGCCTGCTTCGCCTCTTCTAGTCGGCGGTTGCCGTCACGGCGCGTCTGCGCGCGGGCGCCAGGCGGTCAAAACAGGGCGTGATCGGCTGTGGCGCGTATCGCTGCGGCAAGCGGGCTCGCCAGCAGCGGTGCCGCCATCGCCGCGATCTGCGGGAGCTGGGTGCCGAACTGAAAGGATAACCCGCGGGCGGCCAGCCAGGCCGGGCGCTCACCCGCGGCGATGTCCCGCCGGTCCATGATGTCAGCGGCAAGACGGCTCAGCACGGCTGCCATCGGCAGGTAGAAGCTGGCGATCATCAGGGTGAATGCGGCGCCCCAGAACAGGGTGACCGCGGTGGCAAGCGGGGTCAGCGCCGATTCCAGCTCCTTGTCGAGAAGCGCCGCCCCGGCCCAGTGGGTCCATGCCCCCATGTGGACGACCCCTGCCACCATGAAGGCGGCGGCAATGGCGACGAACTCCCGCACCTGCCGGGCGCGGCGCGCCAGCGTCTCCGCGTTCCAGCCGTCCAGCGGCGGCAGAGCGGTGGCTGTTGCCGCTGCCACCAGAAGCGCAGGAACCAGCACGCTCATCACGTTGATGCCGCCGACGATGAGGGCCACCGACGCCAAGTGGTGCACCGGCAGCACGTCCCGCACCGCCAGACTGTCGCGGGTGACATGAAAGATCGCCCCGAGCGGGCGGTCGAGCGCATCGACCGCGAGAAGATGGGCGAGCCCCAGCACGGTGATGCCTGCGGCCAGCCCCAGGAACGGGATGCGTGCTCGTCCGCGAACCCGGCTGGCGAGGATGCTCCAGGCCGCGATCGCCGCACCGATCCCGACCACGATGAACACCAAAGCGGTCGTGCCCCAGCCGAGACCGGCACGCAGCAGCGCGATGTCTCGGGAGAGACTGGAGGGGTCCGCGCCGGCCGTCGCCAAGGCAGCAGCCACAGGCGCGTAGCCGAAGCCGACGATTTCGAACAGGACGTGGGCCAAGCCAAGGACGGCAAGCGGCGGTCCGGCCCACAGCAGGCTTCTGTAATCGGCCCGTTCGAGCGGCTGAGTGCGCAGCCGCGACGCGGATGCCTGGACCATCGCCTGTTCCCTGCGTCTCGGCCGCCAATGTCACGCGATGCCTGGCTCGCCGACGGGGCGTCCTGCGGTCACATGGGAAGCCGGGTCTTCCCCGTCGACAGCCGCAAGCCGAAGGCGCGCATGGCCCTCAAGCCGGTCCGCGCCGCGGGGCGAACGTGACCTTGACCCGCCTCGCCTGCGGATCGGGGGTCTCCAGCGTCGCGGCGAAGTTGATGCTCTCGCCGGGCAGCAGCTCGAGCCGGTCCGGTGACACCGTGATTGCCTGCAACTCGTCGTCTGCAGCATCGAACAGCGCAATCCGGATCAGCGGCAGCGGCCGCGTGGCCTCTCCCGGGTTGGTGACCACGCCCTCGACGAAGAGCACCTCTCCGGCCTCGGTTTCTTGCCGGGTGGAGACGACATCGCGGATATCGAGGCCCGAGCCCGCGACGACCTCCAATCCGATCAGGGCGTAAAAGCCGGCGGTGGCGGGAAACGCCGCCGTCACCCGATCGCGCCCGATCATCAGGCCGGCCAGCGAGCCGATCAGGACGACCGCGATCACCGCCGCCGCAATCGGCCAAGCCGACCGCCGTGGCCGGGTTCGTTGGGGTTCGGCTGGGCCCACTCTGCCTGCGTCCCTGAGCGCCGCCGGCAGCGGTTCGCTTTCTTCCGGGACATCCGCGGACGCGGTATCGTCCGGACCGGCCGGTTGGGGTTGTGAGGCGTAGACGGCTTCCGCTGGACCGGCATCGGCCGAAACGGGTGCGGGCCGTTCCGTGGCGCCGGGCGGCGGGCCGGGTTCAGCCTTGCCGGCCGAGAGTTCCGCGGCGAAGTCCTCCGGCGGAGCCGCCGGCGCGGGTCCGGGGGACACGGCAACCGGGGGCGCGGCGGGGGGCGGCACCGATTCGCGCGGTTTTTCCTCCACCTTCGGCAGTCTCGCCCGCACCGCGGCCAATCGCTCGGCCAGGGCATTCCCCAGTTCCGGAACCAGGGTCCATTGGTGGCCGCAATGGGAACAGCGCACCGACCGCCCGGTCTTGCCGACGGCATCCGGCGAAACGTCATAGCGGGTGGTGCAGCGCGGGCAGGTTACGATCATCGTTGACGCGGCGGAAAGCCCAAAAATAATGCTACAGTCTCGGCTTATAGGCGTGGCTCAAGCGCGAGGCAAGCGGCCGCGGCGGGGCGGCAACCGGCCGTCCCGCGGCATTGTGACGGAAAAAGATGGACAGAGCGGAAACCCCTAGGGTCGTCGCGTTCGACGGTGTCGGGCTCGGCTATCCTGGCGGCACGGAAGTGCTGCATGATGTCACCTTCTCGCTGGATTCGGGCTCGTTCCACTTTCTGACCGGGCCGAGCGGTGCCGGCAAGACATCGCTATTGCGCCTGATGTATCTGGCGGTGCGACCGACCCGAGGGACGCTCACCCTGTTCGGCCAGGACATCACGCGCACCTCCCGCCGGCGCCTGCCCGACCTGAGACGGCGAATCGGGGTGGTTTTTCAGGATTTCCGCCTGATCCGCCACCTCAGTGCGTTCGACAACGTCGCCTTGCCGCTTCGCATCGCGGGTGCGCCGGATGCGGACGTGCGGCGTAACGTCTGCGAGCTGCTGCAGTGGGTTGGCCTGGAGGCACAGAGCGGCATGGCCCCGGCAACGCTCTCCGGCGGTCAGCAGCAGCTGGTGGCGGTGGCTCGCGCGGTGATCGCCCGGCCACGCCTGCTGCTGGCCGACGAACCGACCGGGAATGTTGACGAACGGGTCGCGCGCCGGCTGATGTACCTGTTCGAGGAACTGAATCGTCTCGGCACGACGGTGTTGGTTGCCACCCACGACGAGGGACTGGTGCGCCGCTACCGCCATCCGCGTTTGGCGCTCAAGGACGGGGCGCTCGCTGCCTTGCCCGCGGTTCGGACGGCCGAGACCGTCACCGTGCCGCCGCGAGCCGATGGCACCCCCCTCCGCCCTCAGCCGGTTCCCGGTTGAATGCCCCGCCGGCCGTCCGAACTGGCGCTGTACCGGGACCCGATGGAGCGGTTCCTGCCGTGGCTGGTGGGGTTTCTCGTCTACATCGCGGTCCTGGCGTCGGCTGCGGTTTTCATCGTGCACGGCGTGACGGGCAAATGGGAGGATGGGCTTGATGGCCGTTTCACCGTCCAGGTTCCCGCCGCTGACGGCATCCCCGGCGCGGGAGAAAGCCGCCTCCAGGATCTGATCGACCTGATCGAGAAGACGCCCGGAGTCCGGCGGGCGACGGTCATCCCCGAGGATGCTGTGATGGACCTGCTGCGGCCTTGGCTGGTCGAAGGCGTGGCCGCCGACGATTTGCCGCTGCCGCGCCTGATCGACGTGGAGGTGGCGGATCCGGCGACGGTGCTGCCGATACTCAGCGCGCGGCTTGCCGACGCAATGCCCGAAGCGGCGATCGATGACCATGGGGCTTGGCGCGCCTCGGTCCGACGCCTGGGCGGCGCGATCGAGGTGATCGCCGTCGCGGTGGTCATCGGCATCATCATCGTGACCGCCGGTGCGGTGGTTGTGACCACCCTGTCGGCGGTCAGCATCCATCGGGAGGAGATCGATATCCTCCATACCATTGGCGCCCGCCACGGCTATGTCGCCCGGCAGTTTGCGGGCCGCGCCTTCGGCAGCGGTCTCGCCAGCGGCCTCATCGGCTATGCCTGTGCTGCCGTGAGCCTGGTGGCATTGTACCATCTGGCGGCACGCCTGCCCGGCGAAACCATGTTCGGCGGATCGCTGCCCGGCCTGGCCTGGGTAATTCTCTCGGCCATACCACTCACGGTAGCGGCGTTGATGCTGGTGACGACAGTGGCTACGGTGTTGCGTTGGCTGGCGCGTCGGTACTGAACGGAGGCTGCTGGCATGCGACCCAGGCGTCGCCGATTGCTCGCGTCCATGGTCGCCCTCGCGGTGCTTGCAGGCGGCGTGTGGGCGGCCGGGCTCATAGCGTTCGCCTTCAGTCTGCCGGATGCTGTCACTGATCCGTTCACCCGGACCGAGGCGATCGTCATCCTGACCGGTGGCAGCCAGCGCCTGGACACCGGCCTGCAGCTCCTCAGCGAGGATATGGCGGAGCGGGTGTTCGTTTCCGGCGTCCACCGAGATGTCGGCATCCATGAGCTGTTGCGCATCAGCGCGGAGGCATCCGACAGCTTGGCCTGCTGCGTGGAGGCGGGACACGGCGCCCGCGACACCATGGGCAATGCGGCCGAGACCGCAGCGTGGATGCGCGGCCATGGCTACCGCTCCCTTCGCCTGGTGACCGCCAGCTACCACATGCCGCGCAGTCTTCTCGAGCTTCGGTCGGCGTTGCCGGAAGCGACGGTGATTCCGCACCCGGTGTTCCCGCCGGACGTCAAGCTGGAGCAGTGGTGGCGCTGGCGGGGAACCGCCACGCTGCTAACCCGGGAGTACAACAAGTATCTTGCGGCGTGGGCCCGGCGTGCCTGGAACGACCGCTTCGGCAGCACCGTGCCCATATCGCCGGTCAGACTGTCAGAGAGCTGATCATGGTCGGTTCGGTTGCTTTCGCGATCGCCTTCTATGGGTGGACCAGCGCCCTCGCTGTCCTGTACCTGCCGCTGCTGGCGTTGCCCCGTCCGATCATGGTGCGGGGGGTGCGGCTATGGGTGCGCGGCGCACTGTGGCTGGCCCGGGTGTTGTGCGGTGTGCGTCATCGCGTGGTTGGCCGCGAACGGGTGCCGCCGGGGGCGGTGGTCATCGCCGCCAAGCATCAATCGGCCTGGGATACCCTGATCTTTCACCACCTTCTTGAGGACCCGGTGTTCGCCATCAAGCGCGAGCTCTTCGCGGTGCCTTTGTTCGGCTGGTACCTGCAAAAGGCCGGCAACATCCGCATCGACCGCTCGTCGCGCGTGCAGGCCCTCAAGAGCTTGGTGACCGGGTCCAGCCGGTCCCTCGCCGCCGGGCGACAGGTGGTCGTGTTTCCGGAGGGGACGCGGGTCACCCCGGGGACGGAGCGCCCCTATCAGGTCGGTATTGCTGCCGTGTACCGGCAATGCCGGGCGCCGGTGGTGCCGGTCGCGCTCAACAGCGGCCTGTTCTGGGGGCGGCGGCAATTGCGCAAGCGCGCCGGCGTGATCACCCTGGAGTTCCTGCCGCCACTGCCGGCGGGACTGGACCGTGACGGCGTCATGGATGAACTGAGACGCCGGATCGAGACCGCGTCGGAGCGCCTTCGCCGGGAGGCGGAGCGGCCGCACTCGGATCACCCCCCGCTGGGGAAAAATGCCGGCGCGAGTCCCGGGCAAGCCGGGGATAATCGGCGCAAGTCTTTGCGCTGAAGACGTAATCCGGAAGGCTGCGGCGGGGATGGTGGTGTGGAAACATAACATGAACATGCGCGTTGACGGCGCCTGGGGTGGCGCTTAGAGTGACGCGGTCCGGACCGATTCGAGCAGGAGTGGCGCGCATGCAGGTAACCCCGATCGCCCAGCAGATCTGGGACATGAAATACCGGCTGCAGAGTCCGGATGGTCATCCCGTCGACGGCACCATCGAGGACACATGGCGCCGGGTGGCGCGGGCCCTGGCCCAGCCCGAACCGGAAGCCGGCCTGTGGGAAGACCGGTTCTTCCAGGCCATGCAGGATTTCCGGGTTCTGCCGGCCGGGCGCATCCTCTCCGGGGCCGGCTCGGATCGCCGGGTCACCTTGTTCAATTGCTTCGTGATGGGTGACATCCCCGATGACCTGGCCGGTATCTTCGAAGGCCTGAAGGAGGCTGCCCTGACCATGCAGCAGGGCGGCGGCATCGGGTACGACTTCTCGTCGCTGCGGCCCAAGGGGGCGGCGGTCAAGGGGGTGGGGGCGGATGCGTCGGGGCCGCTCACCTTCATGGACGTGTGGGATGCCATGTGCCGCACCATCATGAGTGCCGGCTCCCGGCGGGGGGCGATGATGGCGGTGATGCGCTGCGACCACCCCGATATCGAGGCCTTTGTCGACGCCAAGCGGGAGCCGGGCCGGCTCCGCATGTTCAACCTGTCGGTGCTGGTGACCGACGCCTTCATGCAGGCGGTGAAGGAGGGGGCGCCCTGGGAACTTTGCTTCGGCGGTGTCACCTACCGCAGCCTGCCGGCGCGGGAGCTGTGGGACCGGATCATGCGGGCGACCTACGCCTATGCCGAGCCGGGAGTGGTGTTCATCGACCGGATCAACCAGCTCAACAATCTCGCGTACTGCGAGGACATTCACGCCACCAATCCATGTGGGGAGCAGCCGTTGCCGCCCTACGGCACGTGCCTGCTGGGGTCGGTCAACCTGGCCCGCCTGGTCGACAAGCCATTCACCCCGGAAGCCCGCATCGATACCGGTCAGCTCGCGGAACTGGTGGCGGTGGCCGTCCGCATGCTCGACAACGTCATCGACGTCTCCCGCTACCCGCTGCCCCAGCAGGCGCACGAGGCGAAGGCCAAGCGCCGCATCGGCCTCGGCATCACCGGCTTGGCCGACGCCCTGATCCAGTGCCGCGCGCGCTACGGCGGCAGCGAGGCGGTGCGGCTGGCCGAGCAGTGGATGGCCACGATCATGCGCGCGGCCTACCTGACCTCGGCCCGGCTCGCTGCCGAGAAGGGCGCGTTTCCCCTGTTCGATCGGGATCGCTACTTGGCGGCGCCGCTGGTGGCGCGCCTGGACGCCGAGGTCCGCGACGCCATCGCTCGGCACGGCATCCGCAATGCCCTGCTCACCTCGATCGCGCCGACGGGGACGATCTCGCTGTTTGCCGACAACGTCTCCTCCGGGCTCGAACCGGTGTTCAGCTTCACCTACACCCGCCACGTCCTGAGCCGCGACGGCACCCGCCGGGAGGAGGAGGTGAGCGACTACGCCTACCGGCTGTTCCGCCGGCTTTACGGGGACGGCAGGCCGCTGCCGGATTACTTCGTGGATGCCCAGGCACTGTCACCGGGGGATCATCTGGTGATGCAGGCGACGGTGCAGAAGTATGTCGACAGCTCCATCTCCAAGACCATCAACTGCCCGGAAAGCATCGCCTTCGACGACTTCAAGTCGGTCTACATGCAGGCCTATGACCTCGGCTGCAAGGGCTGCACCACCTACCGTCCCAACGACATCACCGGCGCGGTGCTGGAGGTACAGAAGCCCGCGGATCAGGCGCGGGCGGAACGCCAGCCGGAATTGCCGCTGGTGGCGCCGAAGCCGCGGCCGATGCCCCAGGACCTTGGCGACTCCGGTGCCATCGTCCAGATGTTCCGGCCGCTGGACCGACCGGAGGCGCTGCCCGGCCGCACCTACAAGGTGCGCTGGCCGGAGAGCGATCACGCCATCTACATCACGGTCAACGACATCATCCAGGATGGCCGCCGCCGCCCGTTCGAGGTGTTCATCAACTCCAAGAACATGGAGCATTATGCCTGGACGGTGGCGCTGACCCGGATGATCAGCGCGGTGTTCCGACGCGGCGGCGACGTGACCTTTGTGGTCGAGGAACTCAAGGCGGTGTTCGACCCCCGTGGCGGCCAGTGGATGGGCGGGCGCTATGTCCCCTCGTTGCTCGCCGCCATTGGCGAGGTGATCGAGCGCCACATGATCGACATCGGCTTCCTCGCCCCGTCGGCGGTCGAGCGCCAAGCGGCTGCCGAGGCGGACCGAAAGGTGGTTGGGCTTGCTGCGGACCCGCGCTTTCGCCAGTGCCCCAAGTGCGGCGCACCCAGCCTGATCCGCCAGGAAGACTGTGATACCTGCACCAGTTGCGGCTACTCGAAGTGCGGCTGAGCGGAGAAGCCGCGATCCGGGTGCGGGATAACGGCCCGCTCGCGCTCGGGCCGGCCGATCCGCTTGGTCCGGAACCGGGGCCGCCTATCCTGTCCCCGGCTCGTCCCAGTCGATACTGGAGGTGAGCAGGATCTCGCACAGTTTGCCGACCCGGGGGTTGATCGGCTTCATCTTCTCGGCACCCACCTCGCCGCCCCGGCTGACCCGGTTGAGCGCCTCCACCAGCTCCGGCTCGGTTGCGCCGGTGCTGATGATCTCGACGATGGCGTGGTCGTCCAGCCGGCTGCGTCCGACCAGCCTCAGGATGGCGCTCCGTGTCAGCATTCCGTCCCCCGCTCGCTGAGCGTGCCCGTTGGTGGTCACGCTCAGGCGAAGTTATCTCACCGGCTGCCGGCTGCAAGCGCCACCGTGGGGGGACGTCAGGCCGAGGTCTTGGCCTCGATGATCGGGTAGGCCCGTTTCACCGTGACGGCGACGACCGCAGCGATCCCGGCCTTGACCAAGTCCCCGGGCACGAAGCCGAGGGCGCCGGTGAAGGCGGTGGCGAGCGGGATTTCGGCAGCGACGGCGATCCAGGGCACCCCGAACGCATACATCACGAGGATGCCCCCGAGCACGTTGGCGAGGAACGCCCGGCCCAGGTCGAGGCGCTGCCAGGTGCGCTCCACCAACCAGCCGATCGCGAAGGCGGCCACCGGCCAGCCGATCAGGAAGCCCCCGCTGGGGCCGAGGAATACCCCGAAGCCGCCCCGGCCACCGGCCAGCAGCGGCGCGCCGGCCGCCACCAGCGCCAGGAACAGCAGCACGGCAAGGCCGCCGCGGCGGGCGCCAAGCACCGAGCCGGCCAGCATCACCCCCAGTGACTGCGCCGTGATCGGCACCCCGACCAGGGGCAGGATGATCGGCGGAAACACGCCGAGCGCCGCGACGATCGCCGCGAACAGGGCAATGTGGACGATGTCTCGGGTGGACACGGCTGCTCCCTTTCGTCTGCCGGCCTTGACGATCAGGCATTTGCCCGTGTTCCGCCCCTGCGGCGCAAGCGGGTAATGCCCGATCTATCGCCGGGGCTTTGGCGGTTTAGGCGCGTCGGCCGTGACTGTGCCATCGAAGCCACGGGCCTCCAGCGCTTCCGTCAGGTCGTTGGCCATGCGGAGCGTCCGTACCAGCAGCGGCACGGCGATGGAGACGATGCTCCGCTCCCGGCCGCGCGCTCGCTGCGCCTCCCGGATTTCCCGGACCCGGTCGTACAGCAGCGGGATGAAGCGGAGCGCCAGCGAAAGTGCCAGGCTCACCTTGGCAGGATTGACACCGAACCGCGTCAAGGGTGCCATCGCCCGCTCCAGGGTCTCGATCATCTCGGAGAGGCGTGTGGTGGTTGTGACCAGGAACGCTGCCAGCACCAGGATGGCAAATCGGAGAACCACCAAAAAACCCAGGGTCCAACTGGTGAGCCAGCCGTGGACGAGCAGGAACAACAGCATCAGCACCGCCAGCGGCCGGAGCTGCCGCCAGGCTTGGCGCATCGGAATCTGCGCCACCGCCCAGAGCGCTCCCACCATCCCCAGCACCGGCAGCAGCCACAGCGGGTCGCGCACCAGGAACACGCCGATGCCGGCGGCCAGCAAGGCCGCGAGCTTGACCGACGGGGCCAGGCGGTGCAGCGGCGATTGCCGCTCGATATAGAGGCCGAAGGACATTTCGGCGGCGTGTCCTCTACTCCAAGCCGTCCATCATCCGCACGTATGCGGGGACCGCGGCCTTGGGCGGGCCATCGGCGACGATGCGGCCTTCGTGCATCACCAGCACACGATCGAACCCGTCCAGCATATCGAGATCGTGGGAGATGACCACGGCGCGCTGGTCGAGTCCGGCGAGGACCTTCTGCATCATCCGCTTGTTGCGGAGGTCGAGCAGGGTGGTCGGCTCGTCGAGGACGATGTACTCGGGTTGCATCACCAGCACCGATGACAGCGCCAGAAGCTGCTTCTCGCCGCCGCTCAGGGTGTGGGTGTGCTGATGGCGCAGGTGGGTCAAGCGGTAGCGGTCCAGCACCTCGTTTACCTTCCCGGCGATCACCGGCTTCGGCAGCTTGAGGTTCTTCAGCCCGAAGGCGATGTCCTCCTCCACCAGCGGCATCACGATCTGGGCATCGGGGTCCTGGAACACGAAGCCGACCTTGCGCCGGATGGCTTTGGCCTCGCGCCGGGTATCGAGCCCGTCGATCAGCACCCGGCCCTGTGATGGCACCACCAGCGCGTTCAGCAGCCGGGCAAAGGTGCTCTTGCCGGAGCCGTTGCCGCCGACCACCCCGATGCGCTTCTCCCCAAGGGTCAGGGTGATGTTGTCGAGGACCAGGCGGTCGCCGAAGCGATGGCTGACGTTGAGGATTTCGATCATCGGTCTGCCCCGGTTGGCATCACGACGGAATTGTCGTCGGCATCAGGACGGCATCACGATGTGGCGGGCCGATGGGTCCGTGCCAGGGTCAGCACGTCGACCTGGGCGGCACCGCCGCGCAGCAGCACGCGGGTGCAGGCCTCGACGGTGGCGCCGGTGGTGTGGACGTCATCGACGAGAACGATGCGCGCATCCCGGATGCGCGACGCATGACCCGCATGAACCGCAAAGGCACCGCCGACCAGCCGTCGGCGGGCGCTTCGCCCCAGCCGGCCGAGGGAGGGCGTCCGCCGCCGACGCACCAGCAGATCGGGCACCACCGGCAGTCCGGCGGCACGACCCACGGACTGGGCCAGCAGTGCCGCCTGATTGTATCGCCGGCCGAACAGCCGGGTCCAATGCAGGGGCACCGGCGCCAGCAAGTCTGCGCTCTCCAGAACGTCCCGCCCGGCCCGCGCCATCCACCGGCCGAGGGCCGGTGCCGCGTCGGTACGGTCACCATGCTTGAACGCGAGGGTCAGCGGCCGGCTACCGTCGTCGTAGATCAGGGCCGCACGCGCCCGGCCGAAGGCCGGCGGGCTGGCCGCGCAGGCACCACAGATGGCGCCGTCCCCGGGATCCACCTCGAACGGAATGCCGCAGCGGGCGCATTGCGGGCGGTCGATGAACCGGAGTTGGGGCCAGCATGCGGCGCACAGCATGCCCGGCCGGTCCACCAGGGCATCGCAGCAGAGGCACTGGGGCGGCAGCAGCAGGTCGAGCGCCCGGACGGCAAAGCGTCGCAAAGCCTCGGCCGCGCGGGTGGAACGACCCGAAAGGACATCGTCGGTCATGGTAGCGTCGCCCTTGCTTCTTCGCCCTTGGATCCGGCCGGGTCCGTTTGCCATATAGCCGGGAGGACCGCAACTCGACCGCGCAGCAGGACACCCGCCACCGATGCCTGCCCCGGCTTCCGCCTCCGCCGCCCAATCCCCGGTGCAGGTCTTCGACCGGCGCCTGCTGCGCCATCGGCGGGATCGGGCCGCCGCCGGGCTGGCGGATTACGATTTCCTCTTGACCGAAGTGGGCGAACGTCTCGCCGACCGCCTGGACGACATCCGTAGGCGGTTTCCCATGGCCCTTGACCTCGGCTGCCATCACGGCGCCCTGGCCCGTTGCCTGAACGGCCGCGGCGGGGTGGAACGCCTGATCCAGACGGATTTGTCGCCGCGGATGGCGGCGGCGGCACCGTCGCCGGCGCTGGCCGCAGACGAAGAGGCGTTGCCGTTCGCCGCCGGCACCTTCGACGCGGCGTTCAGCCTGCTCAGCCTGCACTGGGTCAACGACCTGCCGGGGACGCTGCTGCAGCTGCGGCACGCGCTCAAGCCGGATGGCCTGCTGCTGGTGGCCATGTTGGGAGGCGACACCCTGCACGAACTCCGCACCGCCCTGGCCGAGGCCGAGATGGACTTGGAGGGCGGCCTGAGCCCCCGGGTGTCGCCGTTCGCCGATGTCCGGGATGCCGGGATGCTGCTGCAACGTGCCGGCTTCGCCCTGCCGGTGGTGGACCGGGAAACCCTCACCGTCTCCTACGCCGATGCCTTCCGGCTGATGCGGGACCTGCGTGGCATGGCGGCCGCCAACGCGGTGGCCGAGCGCCGCCGTGGCATGACCCGCCGTGCCACCCTGTTGGCCGCGGCCACTGGCTATGCCGACCGGTTCGCCGATGCCGACGGACGGATTCCCGCCACCTTCGAGGTGCTATACTTGACGGCCTGGGCACCGCACCCGGAGCAGCCGCGCCCGCTACGTCCGGGCAGCGCGGCGAGCCGGCTCGCGGACGCCCTCGGCACCGAAGAGCTGTCAGCCGGTGAGAAGGCCCGGCCGGGCTGATTCGCGCGGCCTGCGGTCACGACAACGACAACGACAACGGACAAGCAGGGAGGACCAAGCACCATGAGCGGCGCATCTGCAACCGACCAGGACATTCGCGCCCTTGCCGAACGGCTTTCGGACCTGCGCGATGCTCTCGGCAATGACTACTGGCAGGATCGTGGCGTACGCACCCTTCAGGCCGAACTGCGGGGCAAGATCGGCACCTACGCCGCCTGGGGGCCGGACAAGCTGCCGCTCCATCAGCGCTCACGCCTTGCCGCCCGTTACGAGAGCGAGCTCGCCCACCTGTTGTGGCCGCGCTGATGGCCGCAGCGCTCGAGGGTGAGGTCGGCCCGGCGCCGGCGGCGGTTGTGTTCGATCCGCCGCTGATCCCGGGCACGCTGATCCGGCGCTACCAGCGGTTTCTGGCCGACGTGGCGCTGGAGGGAAGCCAGGACGTGGTGACCGCCCACTGCCCCAACTCCGGCTCGATGCTCAGCGTCAGCGCCCCCGGCAGCCCGGTGTGGCTGTCGCCGGCCGACGCCCCCGGCCGGCGCCTCCGCTACACCTGGGAGCTGGTGGGGGTGAACGGCACCCTGGTCGGCATCAACACGGGTCGGCCCAACCGGATCGCCGCCGCTGCCATCGCCGCCGGCCGGATTCCGGAGCTGGCCGGGTATCCGATGATCCGGCGGGAGGTCAGGGTCGGCAGGAACAGCCGGATCGACCTGATGCTGGAAGCGCCGGATCGCCCACCCTGCTATGTCGAGGTGAAGAACGTCACGCTGCGGCGCGGCCAAGACGGCGCGCCGGTTGAATTCCCGGACGCGGTCACGGCGCGCGGAGCCAAGCATCTGCAGGAACTGGCCAGCCTCGCCGGCACCGGCGCGCGGGCGGTGATGCTCTATCTCGCCCAACGGGACGACGCCGATGCCTTCGCCATCGCCGCCGACATCGATCCCGAGTATCAAGCCGGTCTCGACGCCGCCATGGCCGCGGGAGTTGAAGCGCTCTGCTACCGCTGTCGCATCACCACGTCGGACATCGCCCTCGCAGATCGGCTGCCGTTGCGGTTTCCCTGATCGACCGGCCTGGGCCCGCAAACGGTGGTGCGGGCGGGGCCAGGAATGGCATACTCCGATCCATGAACAACATGCGAGAAACTGCCGCCCATTTCGACAGCCGCCCGGTCAAGCTGCACGGGCCGGCGGATTTCCACGGCATGCGCAAGGCCGGCCGGCTGGCCGCCGCCACCCTTGACATGATCGCGCCGCACGTCCGCCCGGGCGTGCGCACCGACGAGCTTGATCGACTGTGCGAGGTGTTCATCCGCGATCATGGGGCGATCCCGGCCCCGCTGGGCTACCGTGGCTTCCCCAAATCCATCTGCACCTCGATCAACCACGTGGTCTGTCACGGCATCCCCGGGGACCGGCGGCTCCGGGACGGCGACATCGTCAACATCGACGTCACCGTCATCCTGGACGGCTGGCATGGCGACACCAGCCGGATGTACGGCGCCGGCCAAATCGGCATCAAGGCCAAGCGCCTGGTGGACGTGACGTTCGAGGCGATGTGGAAGGGCATCGAGGAAGTGCGCCCGGGTGCCACCGTCGGGGATATCGGCCACGCCATCCAGGCCCACGTGGAGGCCCGGCGGTTTTCGGTGGTCAGGGATTTCTGCGGCCACGGCCTCGGCCGGGTCTTCCACGATGCCCCCAACGTGCTGCATTTCGGCCGGCCCGGGGAGGGGCCGGTGCTCAAGGAGGGGATCTTTTTCACCATCGAGCCGATGATCAATGCCGGCCGGTGGGAGGTGAAGATCCTCTCCGACGGCTGGACCGCCGTCACCAAGGACCGCTCCCTGTCCGCCCAGTTCGAGCATTCGGTTGGGGTGACGGCCGACGGGGTCGAGGTGTTCACCCGCTCGCCGGCCGGGCTCGACCGGCCGACCGATCACCTGCCCTGAGCCGCGATCGATGGCCCCGCGCTCCGCGTCCGGCAAGGGCATTCCCTCGCTGTTCGACGCCGCGGCGGAGGCGCCATTCCGTGCCGATGCCGACGTCTCCCCTGATGCCCGGACACCGGAGCCCCACTACAAGGGCCATCGCGACCGGTTGCGCAAGCGCCTTATGGACTCCGGGCCGGAGTCCTTTCCGGATTACGAGCTGCTGGAGCTGCTGCTGTTCTATTCGGTAGAGCGGGTCGACGTGAAGCCGCTGGCCAAGCGCCTGATCGCCACCTTCGGCAGCCTGGGCGGGGTGCTGGCGGCAAGCCCGGAACAGCTCCTGCGGCACGAGCGGGTGTCGGAGCGGACCATCGTGCACCTGAAGGCGCTCCGCGAGATCTCGGTGCGTCTGCTGCGGGAGCGGGTGGCGGATCGGCCGGTGGTCTCCTCCTGGCAGCAGCTTCTGGATTACTGCCACGTCGCCATGGCCGACGAGGGGACAGAGCGGTTCCGCCTGCTGTTCCTCGACCGCAAGAACCGGATCATCCGGGACGAGGTGCAGCAGCAGGGCACGGTGGACCACACCCCGGTCTACCCCCGGGAGGTGATCAAGCGCGCCCTGGATCTCGGCGCCTGCGCCCTGATCCTGGTGCACAACCACCCCTCGGGCGACCCCACGCCATCCCAGGCGGACATCGCCATGACCCAGGAGATCCGCGACATCGGTGCCAAGCTCGGCATCACCCTCTACGACCACGTCATCGTCGCCAAGGGCGGCACCCGGTCGTTCCGCCAGTTGGGCTTGCTGTAGGCGGATCGGCCCCAGGCGCCGGTGGCGACCGCTCCGCCGGTTGGGCCGAAACACTAACCGGGGCACCCCGCGAGGGATGCCCCGGCTCGTGATGCTCAGATCTGCCGGAGGGATCAGGCGGCGTTGCCTTGAGCCTGGGCCTGCGCCCGGCGGCGACGGGCGGCGGCACCCAGCGCGACCAGGGCCGAGCCCAGGAACCACACGCTGGCGGGCAGCGGGGTCACCACCACCTTGAGTTCCAGTTCCGGCAGGTAGCCCAGGGCCAGTTCCAGCTCCGCCGGGGTGAGATCCGGCAATCCGGCGAAGGTGGAGAGGCCCAGCAGCCCGATGAACGAGCTGTAGGTGCCCAGCCCCGCCGCGGCCGGGTCCAGGGTGACCTGGAAGCCGCCCAGGCTGCCGCCGGCCGCGAGGTCGGCGAAGGCATCGAAGCCGAGGGTGGCGAACACCGCATCGCCGCCGAAGGTGAAGCTGCCGCCGAGGTCGTCCTGGGGGGCACCGACGAACACGAACTCGTTGGTGACCAGCAGGCTGGCGGTGACCGGGCCGCCGGTGATGTTCACCTCCCCGAAGTCGAGCACGTAGCGGCCGCCGCCGAGGCCCTGGAACAGCCCGCCGCCGCCGCCGAAGGCGAAGCCGGGGTTGGCCAGGTTGTTGACCTGCCCGGTCATCACCAGCGTGTCGCTGCCGACCGAAGCCTCGGCGAGGCTGCTGCCGGCGATGGGCAGAGTGGTGTAGGCCACCGCCACGCTGCCGTCGCGGATCCCGGCGGCGGCGGTATCCAGGGTGACGTTGATCCGGTCCGGGGCGGTGCTGCCGGCAGCGATGGCCACGCCCGGATCGGTATCGGCCGCGGTGAAGCCGCCGCTGGCGGTGCCGACACCGATGCCGAGGGATTCCGCCAACGGGCCGGCGGCGGCGGTGTTGCTCACCGCCACGGTGAGGGTCGGCGCCGGATCGCCCACCCGGACCACGCCGAAATCGAGATTGAGGGTGGCGAGCGCCCCGCCCGCCGCCTCGATGCCGCGGCCCTCGAACACCAGGGTCTGGCCGTCGACGTTGGCGAAGTTGTTGACGATGCCCACGCTCTGGCCGGTGAGCGTGCCGGGGGCGGTGGGCGCGAAGGTGACGCCGTACGCCCCGGTCTCCCCGCCCGGAGCCAGCGCGCCAAAGTTCTGCGCGGTCACCCCGGGGCCGGAGAGATCGGCGGTGGTGATGCTGCCGGTGCCGGCCGCGGTCTGCAGTGCGCCGCGCAGGGCCGGGCCGTCGCTGCCGTCGTTGCGGACGGTGAACGACCGGGTCTCGGCGGTGCCGACGCGGACGTCCTGGAAGTCCAGCACCGCGGTCGCGGTGTCGCCGTCGATGGCGTCGCCGCCGATCCCCTGCCGGACGTCGCCGGTGGCGAGGATCGATCCGGTGCCGCTGACGTTGGCCCGGGCGTCGAAGGCGTTACCCTCCCCGAAGGCGGCGTTGCGGTAGTCCCCGGAGACGGTGAAATCGTGCACCCCGAGGTTGAGGGAGCCGCCTTGGAGGTCCAGCACCGCGGCACTGCTGGCCGC
>REES01000124.1 GCA_007694935.1 Rhodospirillales bacterium | reverse complement strand
CTGTGAGAAAGTCTCGCCGGTTCATGGCTGTGGTCCTTGTCCCGATCGTCCCGCTAAAAAACTGTATGCAGTTTGCAGGCCAACCGGGCGGACTGGCCGAGGGTCTTTTTCTGTCAGGGACTTATCTCGGTTCCAGCAAGTCGGCGACGGACCCGGGGGAGAGTCGGGGCGCACAATAACACGTCAATTTTCGCGTAGTGCCTATTCTGTGGGCTGAATCGACCCGACCCGAAGCCCAGGCTGGGGACGCCAAGTGCCTCATCCGCCGCCTGAGTTGAACGGTTGTGATTGCGCCCCGGCTCCGCCGGCGGACTCACCGCCGAAGCCGGCACTCGGCGACAGCTGCAGCGCGCCGTTCGGCGCCGTCACGGCCGGGGTCCGGCACCGGGTGTTGGGGAACGTGGTCAGCGTTGCGCGAAACCCGTTCAGTTGGCGGCCACCTGTGCGGATGCCCGGTATCCGATAAGTGATGACGCGGCTGACAACCTATGGTATATCACAGAAAGGCTTTGCGGGCGCGACATACCGGAACCGGGGCCCCCGAGAAACAACTCTTATGTGTGGCGAGTGACCCCGCAGCATTACCGCACCCCCGATGGTGCGATGAAGGCCGCGGAACAGCTTTGGCAGGACCATATTTCAACATGAGCGAAGCGTTCGGGCATAACCGGAAACCCAAGCTGTTGCTGGTCGCACCGGTGCCGCCTCCGCTTGGCGGCGCGCGGGTGTCAGCCAAGCTGTTCGTCGACTATGTAGAGTCCAAGGGTGATGTCCATGTCGTCCATTACGATCTTCCCGTCCGGGCATTGGAGCAGGACAAAGACTCGCGTACAAAAATTCTAAGAACGGCTTTAAAGACGCTTCAAATTCTATGCGAGCTCCCGTTCGCACGGAACACAGTCATATTTTGTTCGCGTAATTTCGGCGTCAGCATCGGTCCGCCCTTGATATGCATCGCCAAACTGTTTCGGCGCCCGGTATATCTCAGGTTCTTCGGCGGCCGCCCAATGCAATCGAAATATTTGAAGATACCTTTTGTTGGCTGTGTCCTGCTTTGGCTTCTTCGTGGGGCGGAGAAAATCATCGTTGAGACGCGACAGGGCGCCTCGGAGTTCCCGCCCCATTTGCGATCGAACATAGAGGTCATCCCCGGCTATCGGCCGCCGACTCCTCCGGATGTTGGGGACAAGCGAAGGCCGAAGGCTTGTGTCAGCTTCGTATATGTCGGGGCGGTGAATGAAGCCAAGGGCGTTCTTGACCTTCTGAACGCGTTCGCAAACATGCGCGATCAGGCCACTGACATCCCACCGGTTGAGCTTCATATTTACGGTACTGGAGACCAGACGGTGACGGAAAAGTTGGCGTCGGCACCAAAGGTCGTTTGGCATGGCGCCGTGCCGAACGACGATTTGCGCCGCCAGCTGCCAGCTCATGACGTGTTCGTCTTTCCGAGCCGCTACGATACTGAGGGGCACCCCGGGGTCGTCGTTGAGGCCATGATGGCACCGCTGGCCATCATAGCATCGTGCAGTAGTGACAGTATTTCTGATTTGATTACGGACGGCGAAGAAGGGATTCTGATTCCGGCAGCCGATGTGTCGAGTTTGAGGGACGCAATGATTTGTCTGGCCCGGAATCCGGCGAAGCGTGATGAACTGGCCGCCAAGGCCTTGATCAAGAGCCGGCAATTCGACAGCCGCCACGTTCTTCCCCTGTTATCGGCGGCTTTCGGTCTTTCAGTGACAGCACGAGAGACGGATTCTTCAAAGGAGCTTGATGCGGTACCTGGATATGACGCTCCATGAATGGGTTGGATCATGCCGGAACCGGTCTGCTGGTGCGGGTAGAACGTACCCGGCGGTGGCTACCGCGCCCTGATGGTTACTGTATAGCACTCCCACGAGAGGCCTGGGGTCTTGTTTTCCTCTCCCAGATGAAATGAAGTTGGCAGAACGATATTGGGAGTACCCGTAGGACAAGAAAAACCCTAATGCGCGTGACACGGCGGGGCGGACCGGGGACAGCGGGGATGCGAGTGGTGGCGATCCCGGCGGGCGTGGCAGCGCGGGAACGGGATGACCCTGGTACCGGACATGCCCCTGGAAGCGCCGCCAAGGCACCCGAGGGCGGACCATGCCTATAGGCTGGCGGAACCTGTCGGCGCACCTCTTCGGCGGGCCGATTGAGAACATCCTTCGCGGGATGGCCACCCTCGCCATGGGCTCGGTGGTCGCAAAGGCCATCAGTCTGGCAGCGATGCCCATCCTGACGCGGCTGTACACGCCGGCCGATTTCGGCGTTCTTTCGGTATTTACGGCAGTTGTATCAATACTGGTGCCGGTCCTATCCCTGACATATCTAGTTGCCTTACCGATACCGAGAAGTGAGCGCTTGGCAATCAATATGTTTGCTTTGGCCTGCTCTATCAACATTCTCATGTCTGCGATTGTGCTGGTATTGATATGGAGCGTCGGGCCGACAATTTTGACCATCGTGTCGATGGAAAGTATGATACCTTATTGGTGGGTAGTTTTTATTGGAGTGGTATGCGCCAGCTACAGTCAGATCATCAGAATGTGGGCCACCAGACGTCGGGCTTACCGCGCCTTATCGAAGGTAGAGGTGGTTCAGACCCTGTCGGGAAGCATCGTGAAATTAATCCTTGGGGTACTCGCCGTCCAGCCGCTGGGTTTGGTCATTGGAGGAATCGTATCACAGAGCGGCGGGATTGTAACCCTGACGCGGGTGTTCTATCAAGACCTGAAGATATGCCTGCCTTATGTGACAATGAGGCGCATGCTATCGTGTGCATCCGTATTCAGAGGTTTCCCATATTTCCGTCTTCCATCTCAACTCCTTCTCGTAATCAGTTCAAAGGCGCTGATCATGTTCGTGGCGGTTGTTTTCGACGCTGAGATTACAGGGCAGGTTGGTCTTGCGCTCATGGCTGTTGCATTTCCGATGATAATACTCGGGGACGCGATCAGCAGGCCGTATTACGCGGAGATCGCCAAGCTCGGCCGTGGCGCGGCTCATCAAGTCAGGATCATGACGATTGCGATCATAAAGCGAATGTTGTTACTGGGTGCAGCTCCGGCAATTATACTCATGGTGTCAGGTCCGGAGATTTTCGCTGTGGTCTTCGGGTCGCAGTGGATTTTGGCCGGTCAGGTGGCATCGATTCTATCAATCTACATAGTTTGTGCGTTCATATCCGCGCCGATCACCTCAGCGCTAAACATATTTGGAAAGCAGCATATTTTTCTCCAGCTGAACATCCAAAGGGCTGTGTTGATGGGTTCAGTGTTCATGCTGGCATTTTACCTTGAGTGGGAGCTTCTCACCGTCGTGCTGTGGTACGCCATCGTCATGTCCTTGCACCATATCTTCACGACGTTCCGTGTTCTTGGCTGTATCGGCGAAGGCAAGCGTACGATTGCCGAGGTCCAGGGAGCGCAGCCATGACGATGACAGTCAGAGGGCCCGGGCGGCTGGTCGGGACGGTCGTTCTGAACGGCGCAAAGAACTCGGCGCTTCGGCTCCTGGCGGCGAGTCTGCTCACGCGTGAGCCGGTGTCTCTCGCCAACTTTCCGGAGGAGCTTCTCGATGTCGGAACGCATCTGGATATGATTTCCGCCCTTGGCAAATCGATCAGGCGGACGGCTGATCATCAGGTCGAGATCGGGGAAGAGGGCGCACTGCGAACCGACTTGCGATGGCAAGGCCGCTCCATCCGCAACACCCTGCTGATCCTGGGGGCGCTGACGGCGCGGTTCGGGTGCGGTGCGGTACCGCTGCCCGGCGGCTGCAAGCTCGGTGATCGGAAATACGACCTGCACGTGATGCTGCTGGAACGGCTGGGCGCAAGGGTTTGGGAAGAGGGGGATTACCTGTACGCCGAGGCGCCTGGCGGCGTGACCGGCGCCGATGTGGAACTGCCGATCCGGTCGACCGGCGCCACCGAGAATGCCATCCTGGTGGGCACGCTCGCCCGCGGCACCACCCGGGTGTGGAACCCGCATATCCGTCCGGAGATCCTCGACCTGATCGCGCTGCTGCGCAAGATGGGCGCGCGGATCACGGTGTACGGCCAGGAGCATATCGAGATCATCGGCGTCGACGGATTGCACGGGGCCGAGCATCGGGTGATGGCCGACAACATGGAGGCGATCACCTGGCTGGTCGCGGCGGTGATCACCGAGGGCGACATCGAGATCCTCGATTTTCCCTACAACGATCTCGATGTGGTGCTGGCACACCTGCGCGCCGCCGGGGCGAAGCTGTACCGGGGCGAGAATGCGCTGATCGTCCGCGGCGGCCGGTGTTATCCGATCGAGATCAGCACCGGGCCCCATCCCGGCATCAATTCCGATGTCCAGCCGATCCTCGCGGCCTGGGCAGCCAAGGCCAGGGGTGAATCCCGCATCATCGACCTGCGCTTTCCCGGCCGTTACCAGTATGCGGACGAGATGCAACGCATGGGTGTCACCTGTACGGTGACCGGCGACATCCTCAGGATCCAGGGCCGTGGCGGCGGATTGACGGGTGCGGAGGTCCGGGCGGTTGACCTGCGTGCCGGCGCGGCCCTTGCGCTGTGCGGCCTGGTGGCGGACGGCGAGACCCGGATCACCGACGCTTGGCAGATTGCGCGTGGCTATGTCGGGTTTGTTGACAAATTGCGCAGCCTGGGGGCCAGCGTCAGCGCGGCCTGACGGTGTCATGCCATCCGGTTGTTAATATTTGTCGTCTAGTTTGGATCGTGCCGGGCTCATTGCCGGACGCGACCCCAGGATGCCGGAATTCTGTTGATGACCGCGACGCCGGATGTGCTGGCCGATACGGGAGGGGACGGAGCGATCGGCTCACGGTTGGCCGGTGCCGGGCTGGTGCGCGACTTGCAGCGCATCGTTCCCATGGGCGTCGCCACCGACGTGCCGTTGCGGCGGATCAGCCGGTGGCGCATCGGCGGGCCGGCGGATGTCCTGGTGCGGCCGCACTCGGTTGACGACATCGCGCGGCTGAGAAGGTTTCTGCATCGTCGGGGCATTGCCCATGTGGTGATCGGGTCGACCAGCAACCTGCTGTTCGATGATGCCGGGCTGCGGGCGGTCTGCATCCAGATCGGCGCGCCTCTGGCCTACGCCGCCATAACCGGAACCCGGGTGACCGCCGGGTCCGGGGTCTGGGTCCCCTGCCTGGCACGGCGCGTCATGCAGGCCGGGCTCAGCGGCATCGCCCACGTGTGCGGCATTCCGGGAACCTTGGGCGGCCTCGTCTGCATGAATGGCGGCAGTCAGCGGCAATGCATTGGAACCGTTGTGGACTCTGTCACGAGCGTGGCGGTGACCGGAGAGGTTCACCGCCGCCCCGGCCGCGCCTGCGGTTTCGGGTATCGGCAATCCGTCTTCCAGGACAACGGCGAGGTGATCGCGGAGGTGGTCCTGGAACTGGGGGTGGCGGCGGACCGGGCTGCGCTCCGTCGGGAAATGCTGCAGATCCTGGCCAGTCGGCGCCGCAAGTTCCCGCAAAAACAGCCGAACTGCGGCTCGGTGTTCAAAAGCAACCCGGCTCTGTACGACAAATTCGGCCCGCCGGGCGCGGTCATCGAGACGCTCGGGTTCAAGGGCCGCAGCATCGGCGGGGCACGGGTGTCCGAAACACATGCGAATTTCATCGTGAATGAGGGCGACGCAACCGCCCGCGACGTTCTCCGGTTGATTCAGGAAATACACCGGGCCGTCCTTGCCCATACCGCGCATGCGATGGATGTCGAAGTCCGTTTCGTTCGGCAGGACGGGCATGTCGGTACACCGCTTGATATGAAGTTGCCGTTACCGATCTCTTTATGACCCAACTTCTGCACCGGTTTTGAAAACGTGCTTACGCCTCAACGCGTTAGTGGACGCGAATGGGTTTAGGCACCACAGGGTTCGGCGGTTTCGGGCGGGTGTTCTGTGCTCGGCAGTTCCTGGAACACGGGTGGCAGGGTAAGGCGCAAGGCGCGGCAGAGGGGATCGATGGTCGGCCCCGGTGCGGTGCGGAGCAGCGCCCGGCGGCGTCCTATCTTCCGATGCCGCAACAACCATGCAACCATGCAATCCACGAAAAGCCCTGGTGCCGCGCTCGCCCCCTCAGGGAAAGGCAAGGCGTGGATGCCCGGGACAAGTCCGGGTACGTCGGGAAGGCGGCAGGGGCCCGCCCGCCGGCTACCGCCCCGCCGCCGGCCGCGCCGGCCACGCCAAGCTGTCGGCGAATGCGGCCAGATCGGCCGCGAACCGTTCGGGCTCGGCCAGGTGGGGCGAGTGGTCGGCGCCCGGGTAGACCAGGAGCCGGCCGTCCGGCACCGCGTCCCGCACGAACTCCCCGGTCTCCGCCCCGTAGAAGTTGCTGTCGGAGCCGTACACCAGCAGCACCGGCACGGTGATCCGGGGCAGCACCGGCCGCCAGTCCGCCGCCGTCAGGCTCTGCCACACGGTGATCAGCGGCGCCGGGTCCGCCGCCGCCATGAAGGCGCGCAGCCGCCACAGCCCATCGGCCGGATCGGTGTAGCGGGCCCGCGCGGCGGCGCTCCGGCTCTCTCCCACCAGCCGCACCACCGTCTCGACGAAGTCCCGCCGCAGGTCGGCAACGAATGCCGCATCCCGCTCGCGCGGCCAGTCATAGTAGATACCGAGCCGCCACGTGGCGTCGGTGACCAGCTGCGGCGACTGATCGATGATGCCAAGGCCGGCCAGCCGGCCGCAGCCGTGGCGGGCGATGTACTCCCACGCCACCAGGGCGCCCATGGAATGACCGGCCAGCAGCACCCGGTCGAGCCCGAAGTGATCCAGCATCCGGTGCAGGTCCTCCGCCATGCGGCCGACCGTCGGCGGCTCCCGGCCCTGGGGCGTGTGCCCGCCGTGGCCCCGCGCATCCCACCGGTAGACGGTGAAGCGGGGTTCCAGCGCTCGGGCCGCCGGCTTCCACACCCGGTGGTTGGAGGCCCACTCGTGCAGCAGCACGATGGGCGGGCCCGACCCGCCCACCGCCACGTGGATGATCTCGCCGTCGTCGGTCTCGACCTGCTGCATCAGTGCGCTTCCGGGCTCAGGGATGGGGGGTTGCGTCGGTCTTGAGCGGGCGCAGCGTGGCGGTTGCGGGACCAGCGATCAGCCGATGGAACAACTCCAGGTAGGCCCGGACCACCGCCGCTTCACTGAACTTGGCCCGGTAGACACCCTGTCCGGCGGCGGCGAGCCGCCCGGCCAGGGCCGCGTCCTCCAGCACGAGGCGGATCGCCCCGGCCAGGGCGTCGGCATCATCCACCGGCACCGGCAGCCCGTCCACGCCGTCGGTGATCAGGGCGCGCGGCCCCTGGCTGGCGGCGGCCACCACCGGCACGCCATGCGCCCAGGCCTCCAGCACCACGTTGCCAAGCGGCTCGTGCCGGGACGGGCAGGCCAGCATGTCGGCGGCCCGCAGCAGCGCCGGGATGTCGTCCCGCCAGCCGAGGAAGCGGATCCGGTGCTTCACCGCCAGACCCTCCGCCTGCCGCACCAGCGCCTCCCGCTCCGGTCCCGCGCCGGCCAGCCACAGGTAGGCGGCGGGCAGCCGCGCCATTGCCCGGATCAGGGTGTCGAACCCCTTGTTGGCATGCAGGCGGCCCATCGCCAGCACCACCGGCGCATCCGCCGGGGTGTGCAGCGACCGCCGCGACACCGGGTCCGCCGGGGTGGCATCGACGAAGTTGGGGAGGACGTGAACCCGGTCGGGGGCGAAGCCGGCGTCCCGCAGATGCGCCGCGATGTCTTCGGTATTGGCCACCAGGTGGTCGCACGACCGGTAGTATTTCGGATCGTAGTAGCCGCCCAGGCGGGCGATGCGAAGGAAGCGGCCCGGCGGGCAGAACCGGGTCGCCCGGTTCATCCAGGTCATCACGATGTCCGGGCGGAACCGTCTCGCCAGCCGCCAGAGCCCGAGGCCGGTCGCCAGATCCAGCGGCGAGCCGAACCGGAACTGGGCGATAGGCACACCGGCCGCGCTGAGCTTGCCCGCCCGCGCCGGGTGGGTGCGGATGGCGGCATGCTGGTCGAGCCCAGCCCGGCTGAGTGCCGGCACCAGGCGTTCGAAGAATGCCTCGGCGCCGCCGTGCCGTGCGCCGGCCATTACCTGCATCACCCGCACGGATCTGCCCCCCGGCCGTGTCCCCTCATGACCCGCCCGCCGTGGTGGGGTCGATCGGCCGGCCGTGGTCATCCTCCAGGGTCGCCTTGAGGTAGGACAGCAGCGGATAAAGACCGGCACACAGCGCCAGCAGGACGCCCCAGCCCCCCTCGCGGTAGCCCCTGCGGCGGACGTAGCACTTATAGAAGCGGGAGATCAGCCGGCGCAGATTGCCGGCCAGGGTGCCGGCGCCGCCCCGCTCTCGCAGGTCGCGGGCCCGCAGGGTGGTGTAGCGGTCGAGCCGGCGGAGCATGTCGGAGATATCGCGGTCGACGTAGTGCAGCAGCGGGTGGGTCAGCCGCGGCCCCTGCCGCCCCTGCCAAGTGAGCCGCGGGTGCACGCGTTCATCGCCCCACACCTTGGCGCCGCGCCGGAACAGCGCCGGAACCGACGCCCGGCCGAACGATCCGCCCCAGCCGTACCGGACCAGCCGGCCGCCGATGAAGTTGTCCACCGGGATCAGGTGCCAGTCCCACGCCGAGGTCTCGGCGATCGCGCGGATCTCGCCGGCGAGGGCGGCCGGGATGCGCTCGTCCGCATCCACCTCGACGATCCAGGTGCCCCGGCACGCCTCGATCCCGGTGTTGCGCCGGCCGCCCTCCCGTTCCCAGGCGCCTTCGATCAGCCGGTCGGTGAAGCGGACGGCGCTGGCGCGGGAGCCGTCGGTGCAGCGGTCCAGCACCACCACGATCTCATCGGCGAAGCCCAGCGTGGCGAGGCAATCGGCCAGCTGCGCCTCCTCGTTGTGGGCGACCACCAGGGCGGAGAGCAGGACCTTCCGCGTGCCGGCGCCGACGCTGTCATCGTTCATGGCGGCAGCGATTACCATGCGGCGAGGGGGGTTGCCAACGTTCGCCCAGCCCTTGCCCTGGCTTGATCGCAAGCCCACGTTTCCGGCCCGAAGAACCCGCGAAACACATGGCGCGCCGATGACCGGAAACGGCTTTGTGCTGCTGGAGGACCGTGGCGTTTTGGCGATCGGGGGGCCGGACCGCGCGACGTTCCTCCAGGGCCTTGTCTCCAACGACGTCAACAAGGTCACGCCGGAACGGGCGATTCATGCCGCCCTGCTGAGCCCCCAGGGCAAGTTCCTGTTCGATTTCTTCATAGCCAGCCATGGCGAATCGCTGCTGCTGGACTGCGAAGGGGCACGCTTGGGCGAACTCGCCCGTCGTCTCGGCCTCTATCGGCTCCGCTCCAAGGTGGCCTTGAGCGATCGCAGCGAAGCCCTGGTCGTGGCCGCCCTCCCCGGACCAGCGGCAGCGGCCCACCTGCACCTCCCGCCCGATGCCGGGACCGCCCGGGGCCTGGACCAGGGGATAGTGTTCGTCGACCCGCGCCTGGCCGAGGCCGGGGCCCGGGCGATCCTGCCCCGCGGACGGGCCGAGGCAATCTTGCACCAGGCCGGGCTCGCCCCGCGGCCGCGCGCCGAGTATGAGCGCCTCCGCCTCCGCCTCGGCCTGCCGGACGGCAGCCGGGACATGGTGGTGGACAAGGCGATTCTGCTGGAGAACGGCTTCGATGAACTCAACGGCGTCGACTGGGAGAAGGGGTGCTTCATGGGTCAGGAACTGACCGCGCGCACTCGCTACCGCGGCCTGGTCAAGAAGCGGCTGCTGCCGGTGCGCATCGACGGGGATCTGCCGCCGCCGGGGACGGCGGTCCGCCAAGGCCAGCGGGAGGTGGGCGAGGTGCGGTCCGGCCAGGACGATGTCGCGCTGGCGCTGATCCGGCTGGAGGCGCTGGAGCAGCCGGAGGCACCGCTGCTGGCCGGGGACGCCCGACTCACCCCGATAACACCATCCTGGGCCCGATTGGAGCGGCTCCGCTGAGCTGAAACGGGCCCGTTGCCGGGGAGCGCCGGCAATTTCAGGACATCCGTCTGCAGTGCTCCGGCAACCTTGTTGCGCCTAGGTTAGGCCTTGCATTCTCAATGGTTTTTTCTCGCGGCTCGGCCGGATCCGGCCCCGGAAACTGTGGCAAATCCAAGCCAAACCGGGAATAATGGTCTTATTAAGCCTCCTATACCACAGGTCCGGAGGTCCCCCAGCCTCCGACGTCTCCGATCGGCTTACATAGCCTCCTTCAGCGGCCGGCCTCAAAACCGGCCGCCCTTTCTTTGTTTGCCCGATGGGTGCCCGTGGCGAACGGCCGTTGCTGCACCGGATCGGCCTCGCCTCGGCCCGACCGGCCGGCTAAGGTCCTGAACCCGTTCACCGGACCAGCCGCCTGCACGCCATGCCCCTGTTCGCCGGACACCACCTCACCTGTATCCGCGGCGAACGCATGGTGTTTCGGGATGTGAGCTTCGCCCTGGAACCCGGCGGCTTGCTGCTGCTGGTGGGCGCCAACGGCAGCGGCAAGACCAGCCTGCTCCGGATCATGGCCGGGCTCACCCCGGCCGCCGCCGGCATGCTCTCATGGAACGATCTCGACATTAGCCGTGAACCGGAGGCGTTTCGTTCCCGGCTGCGGTACGTCGGCCACCTGGATGGGGTCAAACCGGCCCTCACCGTGGCCGAGCACCTGCAGTTCTGGTCGGCCCTGCTCGCCGCGGATTCCGCCCGGCCGATCGACCCCGCGCCGGCCCTGGAAGCGTTCGGCATCGGCCACCTGGCCGACCTGCCCGGCCGCTTCCTCTCCGCCGGGCAGCGCCGGCGTCTCGCGTTGGCCCGGCTGCTGCTGGTGCCGGCGCCGCTCTGGCTGCTGGACGAGCCGCGGACGGCCCTGGACGCCGAGGCGGTGGCCCGGCTGGACGCGGTGATCGGTGAACACCGCCTCCGGGGCGGTGCGGTGGTGATGTCCTCCCACGCCGGCGACCGGCCGCGCGAGGCGGCAGTGCTCGACCTCGACGCCGCAGCCGGCGTGGCCGTGGCCGAGACCTGGACGTGCTGAGCGCCACGTTGGCGGTGGTCCGCAGGGACCTGCGGCTGGCCTTCCGTCAGGGGAGCGACAGCCTGGGTGCGGTCATGTTCTTCGTGCTGGCGGTGGTCCTGTTCCCGTTCGGGGTCGGCCCGGGCCCGGACATCCTCGCCCGCATCGCCCCCGGGGTGATTTGGGTGGCGGCGCTGCTGGCCGCGATGCTCTCGCTGGAGCGCTTGTTCCAGACCGACTACGACGATGGCAGCCTGGAGTTGCTGGTGCTGTCGCCGCTGCCGCTATCCGTTGTCGTGGTGGCCAAGGTGGCGGCGCATTGGCTCACCACCGGGCTGCCGCTGCTGCTGGCGGCACCGGTCCTGGCCGTGCTGCTGGGCCTGCCGGCGGAGGGGTTCGCCCTGCTGCTGGCGGCGCTGGCCCTGGGGACGCCGAGCCTCAGCCTGGTCGGTGCCGTCGGGGCCGCGCTGGTCCTGGGCGCCCGCCGCGGTGGCGTGCTGATGAGCTTGCTGGTGCTGCCGCTCTATGTTCCGGTCCTGATCTTCGGGGTGGCGGCGGTGGATGCGGCGGTGAGCGGCATGGCGGTACGCCCGCATCTGCTGCTGCTGGCCGGCTTTCTGGCGGCAGCGCTGGCGCTGGCCCCCTGGGCCGCCGCCGCCGCGCTGCGTCAGGCGGTGGCATGAACGCGGAATCCCGCGTCCTGCCACCGGTTCCGCCTCCGACTTCGCTTTCCCCCCGAGCCCACCGCGGCTTATATTGATCCCATGGGAAGGCGCCGCCGCACCGGCCAGCAAGCACCTGAGAAGCGAGGATGACGAGGTTCGCCAACCCCAACCGGTTCCTGCGCTGGAGCGGTCGGCTGTTGCCGTGGCTGGCGGCGGCGACGATCCTTCTGTTCGGGGTCGGGTTGTACCTTGCGCTGATCGCATCCCCGCCCGACTACCAGCAGGGGGAGAGCGTGCGCATCATGTACGTGCACGTTCCGGCGGCGTGGATGGCGCTGTTCTGTTACGTCGCCATGGCCGGTGCTGCGGCGGTCGGGCTGATCTGGAGGCACCCGCTGGCGGACATCGTGGCCAAGGCTTCGGCGCCGATCGGGGCGGCGTTCACGTTGCTGGCCCTGGTGACCGGGGCGCTGTGGGGCAAGCCGATGTGGGGCACCTGGTGGGTGTGGGATGCCCGCCTTACCTCCGTGCTGGTGCTGTTCTTCCTGTACCTCGGTTACATCGCCCTCAACAGCGCGTTCGATGATCCCGGGCGGGGTGCCCGGGCGTCGGCGATCCTGGCGCTGGTGGGGTTGGTCAATGTGCCGATCATCAAGTTCTCGGTGGACTGGTGGTACACCCTGCATCAGCCGGCGAGCGTCATCCGGGCCGGTGGTCCCGCGATCCATCCCAGCATGCTGTGGCCGTTGCTGCTGATGGCGGCCGCCTTCACCTGCTATTACCTCTGGGTGCTGGCGGTGCGCGTCCGGGGCGAGATCGTCGCCCACAAGATCCGCGCCCTCAGGTTGCGCCAGGCCTATGGTTGATCGGTCCCGCCGGAGGCCTTGAGGCGAAGAAAGTCCGAAGAGCACGAATGGAATCGCTTGTGACGTTTGTGGAGATGGGCGGTTACGGCCGGTTCGTCTGGCCGGCCTTTGCCGTCACCGCGCTGGTGCTGGCCGGGTTGCTGGTCCAGAGCCTGCGCACGCTGAAGGGCCGGGAGGCGCAGCTCTCGCTATTGCAGGGCAGCCTCGATCGCGCCCGCCGGCGGCCGGCTGGGGCAGGGCGATGAAGCGCAAGCACAAGCGGCTGACCTTCGTCGCCGTCGGTCTCGGCCTGCTCGGTCTGGCCGCGGCCCTGTTCGTGTCGGCGATCGGCGACTCGGTGGCGTTCTTCCACAGTCCCTCCGACCTGGCGAACCAGGGCGACCTGGGCGACCGCCGCATCCGCGTCGGCGGCCTGGTGGAGGAGGGCAGCATCGAGCGGGGCCACGGTACGGAGGTGCGCTTCCGCGTCACCGACCTAGCCCGGTCGGTGCCGGTGGTGTATGTTGGCATCCTGCCCGACCTGTTCCGGGAGGGGCAGGGAGTGGTGGCGCAGGGGCGGCTCAGGGGCGGCGTGTTCGTCGCCGAGGAGGTGCTGGCCCGGCATGACGAAACCTACATGCCGCCAGAGGTGGCCGAAGCCCTGAAGCAGGCCGGCACCTGGCAGCACATGGGGCAGCACATGGAGGCCGCCGGCGCTGCGTCGATGCCGGCGGACGGCTACCAATGATCGTCGAACTGGGACACTTCGCGCTGATCCTGGCGCTGGCGGTGGCCGTCATCCAGGGCACGCTGCCGATGCTGGGCGCGGCCCGCAACCACGGTCCGTGGATGGAGTTGGCGCGCACCGCCGCCCTGGGCCAAGTGGCACTGGTCGGCCTGTCGTTCGCCTGCCTGATGTATGCCTACGTGGTCTCCGATTTCTCGGTGGTCAACGTGGTGCGGAACAGCCACTCCCTGAAGCCGATGCTCTACAAGGTGTCTGGCACCTGGGGCAACCACGAGGGCTCGATGCTGCTGTGGGTGCTGATCCTCGCCTTGTTCGGGGCGGCGGTGGCGGCGTGGGGTCGCAACCTGCCGCCGGCGTTGAAGGCGCGGACCCTCGCCGTCCAGGCCTGGATCGCAGTCGGGTTCTACCTGTTCATCCTGCTCACATCCAACCCGTTCGTCCGCATGCTGCCGCCTCCGGCGGATGGCCTCGGCCTCAACCCCTTGCTGCAGGATCCGGGCCTCGCCTTCCATCCGCCGCTGCTCTACCTCGGCTACGTCGGCTTCTCCATCGTGTTCTCGTTCGCCATCGCCGCCCTGATCGAGGGGCGGGTGGATGCCGCCTGGGCGCGTTGGGTGCGGCCGTGGACTCTGTCCGCCTGGGCGTTCCTGACCGCGGGCATCGCGCTCGGTTCCTGGTGGGCCTACTACGAGCTCGGCTGGGGCGGCTGGTGGTTCTGGGACCCCGTGGAGAACGCTTCGTTCCTGCCCTGGCTCACCGGCACCGCCCTGCTGCACTCCGCCATCGTGGTGGAGAAGCGGGAGACGTTGAAGGCCTGGACCATCTTCCTCGCCATCGTCACCTTCGGCCTCAGCCTGCTCGGCACCTTCCTGGTGCGTTCGGGCGTGCTCACCTCGGTGCATGCCTTCGCCACCGACCCCACCCGCGGCGTGTTCATCCTGCTGCTGCTGGTGATCGTGCTGGGCGGATCGTTTGCCCTGTTCGCCTGGCGCGGGCCGCAGCTCGCCGGCGGCGGGCTGTTCCGCCCGGTCTCTCGGGAAGGCGGGCTGCTGCTCAACAACCTGATCCTCTGCACCGCGGCGGCGGCGGTATTGCTGGGCACCCTCTACCCGCTGATGCTGGAAGCGGTCGGCGGCGGCAAGGTGTCGGTGGGGCCGCCGTTCTTCAACGCGGTATTCGTGCCGCTGATGGTGCCGCTGATCATCGCCATGGCGGTGGGGCCTCTGCTGCCGTGGAAGCGGGGCGATCTCGGCGGCGCGCTGCAGCGGCTGTGGATCGCCGGGGCGGCGGCGGCGGTGGCCGGCGCCTGGGCCTGGACCCGGGACATGAGCACGCTGCTCGGCCTGCTGGGGATGGCCATGGCGGCGTGGCTGCTGGTGGGCACCCTGGTAGAGCTGGCCGGCCGAATCCAGCTGTTCCGGGCGCCGGTGACCGAAAGCCTGCGGCGCCTCGTCGGTCTGCCGCGCTCCGCCATCGGCATGACCCTGGCCCATGCCGGCCTCGCCATCGCCCTCGTCGGCATGACCGGCGACAGTGTCTGGAAGCTGGAAAGCATCCAGGTGACGGCGCCGGGGGAGACGGTGACTGTCGGCCGGCACAGCTACACCTTCGAAGGCGCCCGCGAGGTGACCGGGCCCAACTACCTCGCCATCCGCGGCAGCTTCCGGGTGGAACGGGACGGCCGGCCGGTCACCACGCTGGAGCCGGAGCGCAGGCGCTATCCGGTGGAGCGGGGCGAGACCACCGAGGCGGCGATTCATCCCACCTGGCTGGGCGACCTCTACGTCACCCTCGGTGACAGCCAGGGCGGCGAAGGCGCCTTCGTCACCCGCATCTACTTCAATCCGTTCATCGTCTGGCTGTGGACCGGGGTCGGCCTGATGGTCGGCGGCGGGCTGGTGAGCCTGGCTGACCGCAGGCTTCGGGTTGGCGCGCCGGCGCCACGGCGGGCACGGGCCACGGCACCCTCACCGTCGGCACCGGCGACTGAAACGGTGACGCCATGACCGGCCTGCCGGTGAGCTCCAAGGCGCCACCACCGGCCGGGATGTCGTCCGGTGGTGGCCTCCGGGCGCGTCTGCCGTTCCTGATCCCCCTCGTGGTGCTCGCGGTGATCGCCGCCTACTTCTATGTCGGCCTCGGCCGCGACCCTCACGTGGTGCCGTCGGTGCTGATCGATCAGCCGGTGCCGGATCTGGCGTTGCCCCCCATCCTGGGCCGCGACCGGGGCCTCACCACCGCCGACCTCAAGGGGGAGGTGTCGCTGCTCAACGTGTTCGGCTCCTGGTGCGTTGCCTGCCGGGTGGAGCATCCGCTGCTGATGGCACTGGCCGAACAGGGCGTGGTGCCCATCCACGGCGTCAACTGGCGGGAGCCGACGCCGGAGGCCGGTCCCAATTGGCTCGACCGTCTTGGTGATCCCTACACGCTGGTGGGGGCCGATCCCGACAGCCGGGCCGCCATCGCCCTTGGCGTGGCCGGCGCGCCGGAGACCTTCGTGATCGATGCCGCCGGTATGATCCGCTACAAACACACCGGCCCGATCACTCCCGACGATTGGGAGCGCACGCTATGGCCGATCATCCGGAAGCTGCAGGCGGAATGAGGCGACGCCTGGTCAAGGCTGTGGTGGTGCTGGTCGCGATCCTCCTGATGTCCGGCACCGGGCAGGCTGGCGGCATCCAGCCGGACGAGATCCTGGCCGATCCGGCGCTGGAGGCGCGGGCGCGGGAGATCGGCCGCGAACTCCGCTGCCTGGTCTGCCAGAACCAGTCGATCGACGATTCCAATGCCGAACTCGCCCGGGACATGCGCATCCTGGTGCGGGCCCGGCTCCAGGCCAGCGACACCGACCGGGAGGTCCTGGATTACGTGGTGTCCCGATACGGCGACTTCGTCCGGCTGCGCCCGCCGTTCAAGGCATCGACCTTGCTGTTGTGGTTCGGCCCGGCGCTGATCCTGGCCGCCGGGGGCCTCGCCATGGTCCTGTTCGTGCGCAGGCGGGCCGGCATCGAGGACTCCCTGCCGCCCCTGAGCGAGGTAGAGCAGGCACGGCTCGAAGCGCTGCTGGGTGACCGTCCGCGATGACGGCATTGTGGATCGCCGCCGCCATCATCACCCTCGCCGTGCTCGCCCTGGTGCTGCGGCCGCTGCTTCGGGGTGGCGGCACTGGCGCGGTGGACAGCCTCAGCTACGATCTCGCCGTCTACCGCGATCAGCTTGCCGAGGTCGACCGGGAGGCAGCGCGGGGTCTGCTCGATCCCAGGCAGGCGGATGCGGCCCGCCTGGAGATCCAGCGCCGGATCCTGACGGCCACCGCAAGCGCGGATGCTGCCGGCGATGGCGCGAAGGGACCCCATCAACATCGCTCACCCATCCTGGCGGCGGGGCTGGCGACGGTGGCTGCGGTCGGTGCGTTCGCCCTCTATCTCGAACTCGGTGCCCCCGACGCGCCGGACCAACCGCTGGCGGCTCGGCAGGCTACTCCGCCGCCGGTGGCCACCGGCACGATGCTTGCGCCCGATGCCACCCTGGCGGAGGCGATTCGCGAACTGGAACGGCACCTGGAGGCGAATCCGGGTGACGGGCAGGGCTGGTTCCTGCTCGGCCGCTCCTACCTGAGCCTTGAGCAGTTTCCGGAAGCCGTGTCGGCGCTGCGTAACGCCCTGGATCTGGCGGGACAGCAGCCGGAGATCGCCGCCGAGTACGGCGAGGCGATCATCGCGCTCGCTCGCGGCCGGGTGACCGCGGAGTCCCGCAACGCCATGAAGCTGGCCTTGATCGGCGATCCACTGAATGCCCGCGCCCGCTACTATCTGGCGCTGGACCGGGCGCAGCAGGGCGATTACCGGGTCGCGTTGCAGGGCTGGGCGGACCTGCTTGCCCTGTCGCCGCCCGGAGCGCCGTGGCGGGAACTGGTGCAGAGCCAGATGGCCCGGGCCGCGGCCGAGATCGGGATCGATCCGGGAGCGATCGAGCCCTCGCCGGAGGCGCTGGCACTGGCGGAAGCCGAGACGGTGGCCGGCGTGGCGCCGCCGCTTTCGGCCGGCGACGCTGCGGGTATCGGCGATGTTCCCGAGGCGGAGCGGGCGGCGATGGTCCGCGACATGGTCGATCGGCTCGCCGCCCGGCTGGAAGCGGCGCCGGACGATGCCGAGGGTTGGCGCCGGCTGGCCCGCGCCTACCAGGTCCTGGGCGAACCTGACAAGGCGGCCTACGCCCTCGAGCGCGCCGAGGCGGCCGAGGGGTCCTGAGCGGGGTATGGAATACGAATATGACGAGGAGAAAAGCCTGAGAAACTATGTTGACCGCGGCATCGATTTTGACTTTGCAGCGAGAATTTTCGATAGTACATACATCGAAATTGAAGACCGTCGGGCCGACTATGATGAAAGGCGCTACATCGTCATCGGGCCGGTTGACGGCATGCTGTTTGTGGTAGTCTATACGTGGCGCAATGGGCGCCGACGGATCATATCGGCCCGTCGTGCCAGCAAACGAGAGCGAAATGTCTACCGTAGAACGATCACGTAAGCGTTTTGAACGGACCGGCCAGGTGGACTGGCTCAAGCTCAAAGCTACCGCTGACAAGGACATCCATCGCCAGATTGAGCAGGACCCGGACACCGCACCCGAGGTGACTGAGGAAGATCTCGACCGGGCCGAGATCGTCAGTCCGGATGGGACCCGGGTGCCGTACCGGGATCGTGTGAGCCGGGTGAACGCGAGGGCCTGACCGGCTCGGCCTCGGCCCTGACGCCGCCGCCGCCCCCGATGCAGGTGACACTTCGGTGTCGCCGTACGGGGGCTCCGGCGCAGGGCTTGCGTTTTTCCCGGCGGCTTGGAATAAAGCCGTTAAACGATTGACGTGGCGGCCCCGGGGGAAGCGTCGATAAACCGAATTCCCTGTACAGGGTCTGCCGTGCGCCGGTCCGGCGGCCGCAACCGGTCGGCCGTGCCCGGCAAGGCCGTGCAGGTCTCAACGCAAGCACCGAGGGAAGAGGGGTTCAACTGCCATGACCACGTTTCGCACCATTGATGACCTTGATGTCGCCGGCAAGCGGGTGCTGGTCCGCGCCGACCTCAACGTTCCGATGAAGGGCGGTGTCGTCACCGATACCACCCGCATCGACCGCACCGTGCCCACCCTGCTGGAACTGGCCGACAAGGGCGCCAAGGTGATCGTGCTGAGCCACCTGGGCCGGCCCAAGGGCACCAAGAACCTGGACTACACCCTGAAGCCGGTGGCGGACGCGCTGGCCAAGGCGTGCGGCCGGCCGGTGGCCTTCGCCACCGACTGCGTCGGGCCGGAGGCCAAGGCAGTGGTGGACGCCATGAAGGACGGCGACATCGCCATGCTGGAGAACGTCCGCTTCTACAAGGAGGAAGAGAAGAACGACCAGGCTTTCGCCCAGAAGCTGGCGGAGAATGGGGACATCCTGATCAGCGATGCCTTCAGCTGCGCCCACCGCGCCCATGCGTCGGTGGAGGCGGCCGCCCGGCTGCTGCCGTCGGCGGCCGGCAGGCTGATGCAGGCCGAGGTGGAAGCGCTGGAGAAGGCGCTGGTCAAGCCGGAACACCCGGTGGCCGCGGTGGTCGGCGGTGCCAAGATCTCTACCAAGCTGGATGTGCTGGGCAACCTTATGGCCAAGGTCGACCAACTCATCATCGGCGGCGCCATGGCCAACACCTTCCTCAACGCCAAGGGTGTAGGCATCGGCAAGTCGCTGTGCGAGCACGAGATGGCGGATACCGCCCGCAAGATCATGGCGGAAGCGGAAAGCGCCGGCTGCGAGATCGTCCTGCCCACCGACGTGGTGGTGGCCAGCGAGTTCGCCGAGGGCGCGCCGGCCGAGACCGTTCCCGTGGATGCCGTGCCGGCCGACAAGATGATCCTGGACGTCGGGCCGCAATCGGTCGCCGATCTCAACAAGCGGCTGGAAGGGCTCAAGACCGTGCTGTGGAACGGCCCGCTCGGCGCGTTCGAGATCAAGCCATTCAACGCCGGCACCGACGCCGTCGCCAAGGAAGCTGCCAAGCTCACCAAGGCTGGCAAGCTGCTGACCGTGGCCGGCGGCGGCGATACCGTCTCGGCGCTGGACAAGGCGGGTGTGGGCGATGACTTCACCTACGTGTCCACTGCCGGCGGCGCGTTCCTCGAGTGGCTGGAGGGCAAGACCCTGCCGGGCGTGGCCGTGCTGAGGAAGTAGCCGTCGCAGGGCTCGATGACGCCGGCTTGCTGCGGAACCGGGGCCGCTCCCGCGCGGGGGCGCCCCGGACGGCCGCGGTCGCCGGCGATGCGGGGTTGCCGCCGACGCGGCCAGCCCCCACACTTCTAGGCCATGAACGATAAAGCCACCGGCGGCCCCTCCGTCGAGACCATCCCCGAAGGCGACAGCCGCACCCGGCTGGTCTGCCCGGACTGCGGCTATATCGAGTACAGCAATCCCAAGGTGGTGGTGGGCGCGGTGTGCCTGTGGGCCGACCGGGTGCTGCTGTGCCGGCGCGCCATCGAACCCCGGTTGGGGCACTGGACCATTCCCGCCGGATTCATGGAGCTGGACGAGACCACCGCCGAAGGGGCGGTCCGCGAGGTGTGGGAGGAAGCCAGGGCCCGGGTCACCGTGCAGGGGCTGGTGGGCATCTACGAGATCCCGCGGATCAGCCAGGTACAGATGATCTACCTGGCGGCGATGGTGGGGCCGGAGTGCGCGCCCGGCGAGGAGAGCCTGGAGGCGGCGCTGGTCCCTTGGTCGGATATTCCCTGGGACGATCTCGCGTTTCCCAGCGTCGCCTGGGCGTTGCGGCAGGTCCGGGACGGCGGGGGTGCGCTCGCCCACGCGGCGGTGGGCCGGCCCCACTGCGCGCCCTGGCCGGCGGAAGCCGTCGAGGTATCCACCGATCGTTAATCGGCCGGTGCCATCCTCGCGGCCATGAGCAGCACCACCCCGCTCGCCGGCATTCCCGCCGACCATCCTCTGCTGCATCAGGAGCCGCGCGGCTATCGCATGGCGCGGGACGTGCAGATCGCCGCGTCTGCGTCTCGTCCCAACTATTCCCAGCAGATCGAGCAGGCGATCCAGCGTCTTGGCAAGGCGTTGGAGTCCGGGGTGCCGCTGCGCCGCGACGTGCCCCGCGGATTCCACCTCAACATCGTCGCCTGACGACGCGTTGTCCGGGTCGCCGGGGCCTCAGCGCGCCGCTACCGCCGGCTTCGGGCCCGCTGCTTGGGCCACGGTGTAGACGGCGACCCGCGCGCTGCGCCCGCGGGTGGCGACCTCGCCCAGTGGCTGGAAGGTGAACTCCCCACCGCCGGTTCGGGCGGTCCGCTCGCTGACCAGGACGTAGGTGCCGAACTGCTTGTTCATTTGTTCGAGCCGGGCGGCGATGTTGACCTCGTCGCCGTGGACGGTGAACAGCATCCGCTCCGCCGTGCCCACGGCACCGATCACCATGGTTCCGGTGTTGATGCCGCAACGGGTGCGGAGCGCTCGGTCCGGCCCGAATCGCCGCCCTTCCAGGGCCTCCTGGATGCCGACCGCGGTGCGCACCGCATTGGCGGCGTGATCCGGGTCGGCACGGACGGTGTTGAAGGTGATCAGCATGGCATCGCCCTGGAACTGGGTGATCACGCCGCCGTGGCGGTCGATCACCGCCGAGACCGCCGCGAAGTAGTCGTTGAGCATCGCCATCAGGGCGTCCGCGGAGAGCCGCTCGGCGATCCCGGAGAAGCCCTCGATGTCGCAGAACAGCATGCTCGCTTCCTTGACGTGGGCGTCTCCCGGCTGGATCGGCCGGTCGGCGGTGGTGATCTCGGCGGCGATCTCCGGGGAGACGAAGCGGGACAGGTCGCGGGCCACGGTGGCCGCGGCGACCGAGCGCTCCAGCAGCCGCCGCGCCCGCACCAGTGCGACGGCAAGCACCGCCGAGACCAGGCCGATGGAGATGATCTTGTCCACCTCCGCCCCGATCAGCACGCGGTTGGATGTCATGTACAGCACGTAGTCCCGGGTCACCACCTCCATGCCGCCCGGCATGTCCTGGATGGCGTAGATCAGCATACCGACCCAGCCAACCGCCGCGGTGAGGCCGGCGGTGATCACGAAGATCGGCTCGAACCGGAGGGTCCGAAGCGCGATGAAGATGAACACGTAGAGCAGGGTGGGGGCCTTGAGATAGAACGGCGCCGGCTGCTGGTACTGCAGATGGAAGCTCCAGATCAACACCATCAGCAGGCCGATGTCGCCGACGACGGAGAGCAGCAGGAACCAGCGAGGAAGTATCCGGTAGTGAGCGAGAACGAGACGTATAACTGTAAAAACAAAGTAAAGCCCCAGCACATACGGAACCGGTGAGAATGGCGTTCCTTCCGAGGTCTTCGGTGCCGCGGCATAGAGCACGATGAAGAACAGCACCAGGGCGAGCTGGATATAGCCGATCAGCACCTCGGCCTGGACCTGCTGTTCGGTGATGTCGCGGCGCACGCGGGCCGGAAGCTGGCCCTCCACCGGCCGGCCGAACAGGACGAGGGACAGGTGCCGCCAGATCACACCGCTTCCTCCGCTGCCGCCCTGCCCCCCCGCCTAAGTTAGGTAGGCTGGGTCAGCGCGGCGTTCACGCACCGACACAAGCTTGTGAGGGATTGCCATGAGGGATTGCCCGGCCGATCGCCAATCCTCGGCCGGCTGGCCGGATCAGGGGGCGAGACCCAGCAGGCTGCGGGCAAAGGCATCGGGATCGAAGGGGCGCATGTCGTCCAGCCCTTCGCCGACACCGACGGCATGCACCGGCAGGCCGAACCTGTCGGCCAGGGCCACCACCACCCCGCCCTTGGCCGACCCGTCCAGCTTGGTCATCACCAGGCCGGTGACATCAACCATGGCGCGGAAGGTCTCCACCTGGCTGTGGGCGTTCTGTCCCACGGTGGCGTCCAGCACCAGCAGCACGTCATGGGGGCACTTCGGATCGACCTTCTTCAGGACGCGGACGATCTTTTGCAACTCGCCCATCAGGTCGGCACGATTCTGCAGCCGGCCGGCGGTATCGATGATCAGGATGTCCGCCCGCTGGGCCTTGGCCTGCTGCAAGGCGTCGAAGGCGAGCCCGGCGGCATCGGCGCCGATCGGCCGGGCGAACACCGGCGCCTTGATCCGTTCGCCCCAGATCTGCAGCTGCTCCACCGCGGCGGCGCGGAACGTGTCGCCGGCGGCCAGGGTCACGTTGAAGCCGACCCGCTTGAACAGCCCACCCAGCTTGGCGATGGTGGTTGTCTTGCCGCTGCCGTTGACCCCGCAGACCAGGATCACGTGCGGCTTGTGGGCCTGGTTGATGGTGATGGTCTCCGCCACCGGCTTCAGGATCCTGGCGATCTCCTGGGACAGCGCCGCCCGCACCTCGTCCGGCGTTGCGTCTTGGCCGAAGCGGTGCTTGGCCAGGGCTGCCGCCAGCTTGGCCGCGGTGGTGACGCCGAGGTCGGCGCCGATCAACAGCTCCTCCAATTCCTCCAGCGCCTCGTCGTCCAGCTTCCGCTTGATGAGCAGGTCGGTGATGCCGCCCCCCAGCTTGGCCGAGGACCGGCTCAACCCCTGGCGGAGCCGTGCCATCCAGCGGGCGCCCTCCGGTGGCTGGATCTCCGGCGGCACCTCGGTAGGCGGCGGTTCGGCCGGCGGCACCACCTCCGGCAGGTCCCCGGGCGGGCTCTCGGCGGGGCGGCCCGGCGGGGTCTCCGGTGGTGTCCCCGGCGGGATCTCCGGCGGCTGCTGCGCCTGAGCGGCGTCCCGCTGGACGGTCTGCGTTTCCATCATGCTATCGCCGGACCAGGATCCGGTCTTTCCCCCGGCCGTTCTGGTGCCGGGGTGACTTTTCTCCATCATGGCAAGGTCTCTCCCATCAGGTGGTCGCTTGCCGCGCCGGTGATGCGGACCGGCACGACCCTGCCGGCAGGCGGGCCGGGGCCGAGCCGCACCGGCGCATAGTAGGGGCAGCGGCCGACGGCTTCCCGCTCCACCAGCACGTCGGTCTCCGAACCGATGCGGCTGAGCAGGAAGTGCGCCTGCACCCGCTCCCCGGCTTGGCGCAGCTTGGCCGCACGGGCCTTGCGCTCGGCCGCCGGCACCTGCGGCATGCGTGACGCCGGCGTGCCCGGCCGCGGCGAGAAGGGAAACACGTGCAGCCAGGTCAGCCCGAGGCCATCGACGGCGGCCAGGGTTTCGGCAAACTGCGCCTCGGTCTCGGTGGGGAAGCCGGCGATCAGGTCGGCCCCCAGAACCACGTCCGGCCGCGCCTGCCGGGCCCGTTCCGCCACCGTGAATGCCGTCGACCGGTCATGGCGCCGCTTCATCCGCTTCAGTACCAGGTCGCTGACCGCCTGCAGGCTCAGGTGCAGATGCGGCATCAGCCGCGGCTCTTCGGCCAGCACGCGGTAAAGTCGGTCGTCGATGGCGGCAGGATCGAGGGTGGAGAGGCGGAGCCGCGGCAGGTCCGGCACCGCACCCAGCACCGCCTGCACGAGGTCGCCCAGTCGCGCCGTCGGCGACAGGTCCGAACCCCACGAGCAAATGTCGACCCCGGTCAGCACGATCTCATGAAAGCCGGCGGTGACGAGGGACCCCACCTGGGCAATCACGCTCTCCGCCGGGATGCTGCGGTTGGGGCCGCGGGCGAACGGGATGATGCAGAAGGTGCAGCGGTGGTCGCAGCCCTGCTGCACCTGGACGAAGCCGCGGCTACGCCCCTCGAAGCCGTCCAGCAGGTGATGCGCCGTCTCCCTTTCCGCCATGATATCGGACACGGCGATGCGCCGGCCGGCATCGGCCAAGTGGCGGCGGTCAAGCTTCTCGGCGTTGCCGATCACCCGGTCCACCTCCGGCATGGCGGCGAACACCGCGGGGTCGAGCTGGGCGGCGCAGCCGGTGACGATGATGCGCTCACCGGGATGGTCGCGGCTGAGGCGCCGGATGGCTTGGCGGGCCTGGCGCACCGCTTCCGAGGTCACCGCGCAGGTGTTGACGATGATCGTATCGTCGAGATCGCCGGCGGCGGCATGCCGGCGCATGACCTCGGATTCCAGGGCGTTGAGCCGGCAGCCGAAGGTGACGATGCGGGGCGGCGCCATGGTGTTGCTCACCCCTTCAGCCGGCCGGTCGGGGCAGCTCGATCTGCCCGGTGAAACTGACCGCGGTGGGGCCGGTCATCCGGACCCGGCCGTCTGCCGCCACCGCGATCATCAGGCTGCCACCGTCGAGGACCACCTCGACGGTGTCGCCGGTCAGGCCCCGGCGTCTTCCCGCCACCACGGCGGCGCAGGCGCCGGTGCCGCAGGCCCGGGTGATGCCGACACCCCGTTCCCACACCCGAAGGCGGATGCGCTCGGGCGAGAGCACGGTTGCCACCTCCACGTTCGTGGCGTCCGGGAACAGCGGGTGGTGCTCCACCTCCGGGCCCAGGGTGGCGAGCGGCACCGCCTCGGCGTCGGTGACGAAGAACACCGCGTGGGGGTTGCCGAGGCTTACCGCCACCGGGTCGGCGAGCGCGCCAACCTGGATCGGCAGGTGCAGGGTGTCCATGGCCCGGGCCAGCGGGATGTCCCGCCAGCCGGTCCGGGGCAGACCCATGTCGACGGTGATCCGGCCGTCACCGTCGGCTGCCGCCTCCAGCAGCCCCGCCGCGGTGGCGATCCGCACCCGCTCCCGCGCCTTTTCCGACAGCAGCATTCGGGCGACGCAGCGGGTGGCATTGCCACAGGCCGCCACCTCGCCGCCGTCGGCGTTGAAGATGCGCATGAAGGCGTCGCCCCGGCCGTCCGCTGCCGGCTCCACCACGATCACCTGGTCGCAGCCGACCCCGGTGTGGCGGTCGGCCAGCGCCTGCGCCTGGGCCGGGCTCAGGGCGAGCCGCCGGGTGCGGGCGTCGATCACCACGAAATCGTTGCCCAGTCCGTGCATCTTGGTGAACGGGATGGTGCTCATGCCGCACCTGATATGGCGGCATGGGGGGTGCTGTCCACCGCCGGGCTCTTCCCGGCCGGCTCCGCCCGACTGATTGGGCCGGGTGCGGCCGAGCCATCCGCCGTCGTCCTACTCTGTCATGGCCGAGCCCGTCACGGAGAGGGGGCCGGGACGCCCCCCTTTCGGGATTCCTTATTCCCCTTCCATCCAGCCTTCCTGCCGCACCCGGTTCGTCACCGTAGCGGTGCCTTGGCCTCCACCCGTCTTCATGTCGAACAGCATCGGGAACCCGATCCGCGGCGACACCAAGAACCCGCGCGCCACAGCGCTGTGAAGGGGTCTGAGGGCGTAGCCCGATTTCGCCGCGTTTCAATCCGACCTTGTAACAGCGGCATCGGGGAAGCGCACCTCGCACGCGGCGCGGGGCATCGGGCCGAGCGTGCTTCGAGCGGGTCGGCACGCCGGAACATCAAAGGAACATTTTTCGCCCCGTCAACGCCGACATACCTGTCTTGGGGGTGCCGGAGTTAAAGGGATACGCCTTACTTAGATCATAATTTGCTGATACAAAGGTTGCTTTGGGTTTTTCAAGCGCAAGCTTTGCGGCAAGCGAGCGAAAACTGCTGGATAGCCCGAGAGCATACCAGTTCGAAGCGTCACATTCTTGGGGAACTCTTTCGCAACAGCCGCGTTCACGATCGATAATGAGAGTCTTACCGGTGTTGCGGCAGTGGAGGCGCGAAGGCAATGCCGCCCGGTTTGCAGCAGTCGCCCACCCTCTCACCGAGGGGTGCGACCGGTCGCTCCTGACGCGGTTGGCAGATTGGCGAAATTTGAGCCGTCGCCTGTCCCGCTCAGGGATATGGAGGAACCTCATGACAGGGTTGATCGAGGATAGCATCATTCCGTCGGTTCTCGTCGTGGACGACGACTGCAGGGTCTCGGCCTTGCTTCACCAGTATCTCGAAGCGCAT